>NZ_LBKA01000260.1:0-332346 GCF_028128955.1 Bradyrhizobium sp. CCBAU 11386 | reverse complement strand
CTGCACCGGTTCCGCTGGCACCGCCGCCGGCTGCGGCTCCCGCGGCTGCGGATAACGAATAGTTCGGCTTTGAAAACCTGCGGCCGGCCCGCTAATGCTGGGGCATGCCACTCCATCTGATCAAGCTCGCCGTCGGCTGCGACTCCGTCAAGGAATTGAAGGAGTGGGTGGCCGAACGGATGCAGACCGCCAAGAAGAAGGGTCTGCCGCAACATCACATCCACATCACCCGCATGGTGCCCAAGCGCGACGCCGAGATCCTCTCGGGCGGGTCGCTCTATTGGGTCATCAAGGGCGAGATCGCCGCGCGCGAAAAGATCATCGGCATCGAGCCGTTCCGCGACAAGGACGGCATCGGGCGCTGCCGGATCGTGATGCAGCCGAAGGTGATCCCGGTCTCGCCGCGGCCGATGCGCCCGTTCCAGGGCTGGCGCTATCTCGCCGATGATTCCGTGCCGCCGGATCTCGGCAAGTCCGCCGCGGGCACCATCGCGGCGATGCCGGAGCCGATGCGGCGCGAGCTGCGCGATCTCGGGCTGCTCTGAGCACGATCCGGAAAAGTGTGTAGCGGTTTTCCGGAAAGATCATGCTCAAACAATAACCTAAAGCGCGACGTCGTCATCGCGCTTTAGACCGCGATATTGTCGATCAGCCGGGTCGTGCCGAGCTTGCCTGCGACCAGGATCCGCAAGGGGCCGTCCTTGCGCGAGGTGATCTGTGCCAGCGTCTCGGCGTGGCGGGCCTCGAAATAGTCGAGCACGAAGCCGGCCGCCTTGATTGTCGCGGCGCCGCGCGCCATCGCCGGCGCGATGGCTTCGCCGGCGCGGATGCGCCCGGCGCTGTCCTTCATGGCGCGGTAGAGCGTGGTCGCGCTCTGCCGCTCCTGCGGGGAGAGGTAGACGTTGCGCGATGACATCGCGAGCCCGTCGCGCTCGCGCACGGTGCGGGAGCCGATCACCTTGACGCCGAGATCGAGATCCCGCGCCATCTGCGTCACCACCCGCAATTGCTGAAAGTCCTTCTCGCCGAAGACCGCGACATCCGGACGGCATTGCGTGAACAGCTTGCCGACGACGGTGGCGACGCCACCGAAAAAGTGGGGCCGGAAACGGTCCTCGAGGCCGGCCAGCGCCGGACCCTCCGGCACGATTCGAGTCGCAAAGCCCTCCGGGTACATGGCCTCGACGCCGGGGTGCCAGACGATGTCGACGTCTTCGGCAGCGAGCTTGGCGATGTCGGCCTTCCAGGTCCGGGGATAGGCGCCGAAATCCTCGGTCGGGGCGAATTGAGTCGGGTTGACGAAGATCGAGACCACGACGCGGCTGGCGCGCCGCCTGGCGAGGCGCACCAGCGACACATGCCCGTCATGGAGCGCCCCCATGGTCGGGACCAGCGCGATCGTGGCCTTTCGCTTGCGAAGATTATCGACGGCGCGTCGGAGCGCAGGGACCGTACGGGCGATCAGGGGGCTTCGTTGCATCGGGACTCGGGGGCTTGCGGATGGGTTGGGCGCGGCCTGCGGCGCAGCCGGCTAACCTTAACAAGCAGCGATCGTGGACGCCATGCATCCGGATGCGGCACAGCATCCCGCGCAAAGCTGCGGAGGCTGTCGCGACATTGTGGGCTGGATCACAGACGTGATGCGGCGACGCGATTCATGATGAAGGCTAACGCACTGTGATTTCGCTATCCTGTCACGCATTTCACTTGACCGCAGACGCGGTCAACTCGAAGATATTGCTTAGGGGTGTTGAGGATCACCATGCTTGTGCAGGCTAGCCAAGGCCAATCCGGCTCGGCGCACGTCGTTGTGCTGGGTAACGAGAAGGGCGGCTCCGGCAAATCGACCACTGCCTTGCATATCGCGGTTGCGCTCCTGAAGGCCGGTCAGCGCGTCGCCACCATCGACCTCGACTGCCGCCAGCAAAGCTTTACGCACTACATCAACAACCGCGCCGCCTGGGCTCGTCGCACCAAGCTCGACCTCGAGCTGCCGGTGCATCGCTGCATCAAGCTCGGCGAGACCATGCAGATTGCCGAGAACGAGAACTCCGAGTTCCAGCAGTTCATGGAAGCGGTCTCGGCGGTCGAGAGCAGTTTCGATTTCATCGTCATCGATACGCCCGGCACCGACAGCTACCTGATGCGACTCGCCCATTCGATGGCCGACACGCTGGTCACGCCGATCAACGACAGCTTCCTCGATTTCGACGTGCTCGGCACCGTCGATCCCGCCAACTATGCGGTCACCGGCGAGAGCCACTATGCCGAGATGGTGCGGGATACCCGCCGCAAGCGTCGCCAGCTCGACGGCTCGAGCACCGACTGGATCGTGGTGCGCAACCGCCTGTCCATGCTCGGCTCGCGCAACAAGCAGCTCGTCGCCGACGGGTTGAAGGATTTGTCGCTGCGGCTCGGCTTCCGCTATGTCGACGGCTTCGCCGAACGTGTCGTCTACCGCGAATTCTTCCCGCGTGGCCTCACCGCCCTCGACGAGATCGACGAGGCGACGCTCGGCATGCGGCCCAATCTTGGCCATCTCACTGCGCGGGAGGAGGTGACGAGCCTGCTCCGCCAGCTCAAGCTGCCGCTCGACGAGCGCGGCCGCCGCCGCGCGGCCAACCGCGCCGAGTGGTTCAGCCAGGTCGACAAGCCGCTCGAGGTTCACGACATCCTCGGCGCCTAAGTTAGCGGTATATCGCTACTTCCGGGCGACCCGATGGGCCGGTCCCCGCGGGAACTGAGCCCGCGCTCGGCCGTTTTCATTCTACATTTACTGCGAATTGAACCCAATCGAGACCGGTTGCGTCGGATGGTTACCTGCAGCCTGACGTAGTCGTACGAGGGAGGGATGCCCAAGAAACGTGTGCGGCGCACAATGAAAGGGCTGCCAGTTCACAATATTTGGCCTTCCTGTCACGTGCCTGTGACATATATTAGCGAATAGGCGACCAGGGGCCGAAGAGCTCCGGAACAACACGATTTTCAACAGGGATTCAGGCCGCAACGGCCTGAGGCTGAGGACGAAAATGAAGCGTGGAATTGCCGTTCTGGTTTCGGTCAGTGCCCTCTGCGGCATCGCCTATTTCACGGCGAGCAAGTGGGCCATCAGGCACGAGACCATCACCTTCTACGACGCTTCGCGCGACAACCGTCCGGTGCCCGTCGATATCGCGATCCGTCGCGACAAGGAAATGCAGGCCAATGCCGGCATGATCACGATGCCTGTCGCCGTGATCAACCATGGCAACACCGTCAAGAACACCGAGTACGGTTTCCTCGCCAACATTTTCGCTGCGCGCGGCTACCTCGTCGTGAGCCCGCAGCATGATTTGCCGACCGATCCTCCGATGGTGACCAAGCCCGGCGAGCTCTATGTCGGCCGGTTGCCGCAGATCCTGCGCGGCGTTGCCAACATCCATCTGGCGATGCAGGAGATGAAGAAGGTTCAGCCCAACGCCGATTACGAGAAGGTGACGATGGTCGGCCACTCCATGGGCGGCGACATCACGATGTACTTCGCCAAGCAGTATCCGGATGAGGTCAAGAAGGTCGTCACGCTCGACAATCTGCGCGTGCCGTTCGTCACCGCCGGCAAGTTCAAGATCCTGTCGTTCCGCTCCACCGATCCGCAGTTCAAGGCGGATGCGGGCGTGATCCCGAGCGACGAGGAATGCGAGAAGGCCGGTATCCAGGTCGTGAAGACGGAATTCCAGCACAACGACATGCGCGACACCGGTCCGGATGCGGCCAAGAACTCGATCCAGGGCATGCTCGACAAGTTCCTGAGCGCGACTGACAGCGAGGTGGCGCCGGTCGATACGCAGTCGTCCCCGCCCAAGATTCTCGAGCCCGGTCCGGTCGCCCTGATGGCGCCTGCCAAGAGCTGACGTATTCATCATAGTCAGAAACGGCTTCAAAGCCTCCGCCGGCGCTCGCCCGCGGAGGCTTTGCACATTGACCGGGCTGCACGCGCTAACCACATTAGCCGTTCATACAGGGCCAAGGGATGTCGGGCGAACCCATCAAACGCGGCCGCGATGCCGTCTCGCCGCAAGCAGGCGGCGCGGTGCCGCAGGCCGGGACGTCGACCTCGGACGATATCGCCGCCTTTGTCGCCAAGGCGCGTGCGCTGTCACCGCATGCTCCTGGCGCGAAAGGGCGGCTGATCTTCGCGCTGGATGCGACGATGAGCCGGCAGCCGACCTGGGACATGGCCTGTGCGCTCCAGGCCGACATGTTTCGCGAGACCGCGGCGCTCGGCAGTCTCGACATCCGGCTGGTCTACTATCGCGGCTTCAACGAGTGCCGTGCCACGGGGTGGATCTCCGACAGCACCCGGCTCGCGACGCTGATGAGCAAGATCGATTGCCGCGGCGGCGACACCCAGATCGGCAAGGTGCTGAGCGAGGCGCGGCGCGAGGCGGTCGCATCGGGCGTGAGGGCCGTGGTCTTCGTCGGCGATGCGATGGAGGAGCAGGTTGACGAGCTCTGCGCCAAGGCCGGCGAACTCGGCATGCTCAAGGTGCCCGTGTTCGTGTTTCAGGAGGGGCATGACGCGGTGGCCGAGCAGGCCTTTCGCGAGATCGCGCGCCTGACCGGCGGTGCCTGGTGCCGTTTCGATCCCGGCGCGGCGGCACAGCTGCGCGAGCTGTTGCGGGCAGCAGCGACCTATGCCGCCGGCGGCCGTGAGGCGTTGTTGAAGCTGGCGAAGAGCGCGAGCGGTGCGGCCCAGCTGATCGGCCAGATGAAGTAGCGGGTCACGCCGGCGCGGCTAGCGCTGGCGGCTTCCCGCGCGCCATGCGGGCTCGCAAGCCCCGCCAATTGATCCGTCCTCATGTCGCAGCGAAAGGACGCCATGCATTTTGACGACAGGGCGCCTATATTCCAGTCATGACCCTGATCGCCGGCGCTGTCGCCGTTATCACGCTTTATCTGCTGCTTCAGATGTTCCGCGCCGCCAATCCTGCGGTGCTGGCGCGCACCATCAAGTTCGGCGGCGGCGTGGTGGCGCTGGCGGTCGCGGCCTTCACCGGCATAAAGGGCGAACTCGCGGTGGCGATCCCGCTCGGGATATTTGGCGCCGGCCTGCTCGGCTGGACGCCGTTGGCGAATGCCGGCTTCGGCAATATCGGCGGGCTGTTCGGTGGCGGCGCGGCGCCCGCACCCGGGCAGGCCTCGCGCGTGCGCTCGCAATTCCTCGACATGCGGCTCGACCACGATTCTGGCCGGCTCGGAGGCCAGATCGTTGCCGGGCCTCACGCCGGGCACGATCTCGACGAGTTCGACCTCGCCGGCCTGCTGGCGATGGTCCCGGCGTTCGACGCCGAGAGCGTGGCCTTACTTGAAAGCTATCTGGACCGCCGGTTTCCCGCCTGGCGTCAGAACGCGCAGGGCGATGCGGCAGGGGGGCAACGCCGCGCGGCGGCGAGCGGCAAAATGACGGCGGAGGAGGCCTATCAGATCCTTGGCTTGCAGCCGGGAGCGGGGCGCGACGACATCAGCCGGGCCCACAAGTCCCTGATGAAGAAACTCCATCCCGACCAGGGGGGCTCGACGTATCTCGCTGCCCGGGTAAACGAGGCCAAGGATACTCTGCTTCGCACGCATAACGGTTAACTCCGGCACCACGCTACAAACGCCCGTACCGCGTGAGCTCCGTTTGCTCTGTCTGTCGTCGCCCCGATGCCCGCCATTGTCGGCGTGGTCGATCTCTTGAGTAAAAATTTAACCGTAAATCGTTGACGAGAGGTTGTCGCGGAACTGACTTTGGCCGGCCGCATGCCGAAAACAAAAATGCCCGCGCAAGGCGCGGGCATTTTTTTCGGAACGGTGCAGGAGATCAGTTGCGAACGGTGATGCAGGAGATGTCGGCGCGCTTCAGGGCGCGGCAGACGGCTTCGGCCTGATCCCGCTCGAGCCCGGCGAAGCGGGCGCGATAGAGCTTGCGATTGTCCTTGGCGACGACCGGCTCGGTGAACGGATCGGCCTTGCTGAGCAGGCCGCGGGCCGAGCTGCGCGCGGCGTCGATGCGCTGCTGGGCTTCGTTCTCGCTCTCGAGCGCGCCGACCTGGACGATCCAGCCACTGTGGGTGACGACCGGCTTGGTGGTGGCGCTCATCTGGATCGGCTGCGGCGCCGGGTCAGCGGACGCGAGTTTCGGAGCGACCGGGGCGGGCGCGGCGGCGGTTGCAGCCGGCAGCACGCCGAGGACGCCGTTACCGGTGCCGAAGCCGGCCGGCTGCCGCGGCAGCTCGGTGCGGGCGACTTCCGCCTTCGGTGCTTCCGGTTGGTTCTGGAACTCGGGCTTGTTGATCAGATCGGCCCGGGCGACGACGGCGCCGGAGGTTTCCGCGACGTCGGAACGGGACGCAACCGTGCTGGTAATCTGCGGCGCGACCTGAGCTGGAGCGGCGGAGGCGACCTTCACGGCGCCGGCCTTGACCTGCACCGTCTTGACCCGGACCGGCTTCATCGGTTCGGACGAGCCCGGGATGATCGACAGCGGCTGGCTGGAGATCACGCCATTGGTGAGCGGCGCGGGCTCGATCTTGGATTCAGTCGGCCGCGCTTCAGGCTTGGGTTGAGCGGGCGGCATTGCGGCGGTGGCGGCCGCAAGCGTGGACAGGCGCGAGGCGAGACGTGACGGGGCCGCTTCGGGAGCAGGGGCGGCCGCGGCCTGGACCTGCGGAGCGGTGCGGGCCGGGGCATCCGACGCATCTGCGACCTCGGCAGCGGCGTCAGAGCCGTTGCGCTCGGTGACTGCGGCGACGGTGTGCGCGGTCGCGCCCTTCTCGAGATTCTCCGCGAGCAGGTTGCGCATGATGGCGTCGCGCGAACCGCCGCTGCGGCCGCCCAGCACCACGCCGATCAGGTGGCGGTTGCCGCGGCGCATCGAGGTCACGAGGTTGAAGCCGGAGGCATGGGTGTAGCCGGTCTTGATGCCGTCCACGCCCTCGACGCTGCCGAGCAGGTGGTTATGGTTCCGGATCGACTGTCCGCGCCAGTTGAACGTCGAGGTCGCGAAATAGCGGTAGTAGCGCGGGAAGCGCTCCTGGATGGCGCGGCCGAGCGTGGCCTGATCGCGCGCGGTCGTGACCTGCTCGTCGTTGGGAAGGCCGTTGGCATTCCGGTAGACCGTCTTGGACATGCCGAGCGAACGCGCCTTGCGCGTCATCATCTGGGCGAAGTCGTCCTCGTCGCCGGCGATCGCTTCCGCGATCACCACGGCTGCGTCGTTGGCGGAGCGGGTGACGAGACCCTTGATCGCGTCCTCGACACGGATGGTCTGGCCGGCACGCAGATTCAGCTTGGTCGGATCCTGATCGGCGGCGTGCTGGGACACCGGCATCTCGGTGTCGAGCTTCATCTTGCCGGACTCGAGACGCTCGAACAGCAGATAGAGCGTCATGATCTTGGTCAGCGAGGCCGGATGGCGGATTCCGTCGGGGCTCGTTGCCTGGAGCACGGAGCCGGAATTGCCGTCGACGATGATCGACGCGAATTTCGGGCTGGAGCTCTCGGACACATCGCGCTGCACCCGGTGGTGCGCGTAATGGCGGCGGTGACGCCGCGCCTCGGCAGCATCGGTGGTGAAGATGACCGCGGTGGTGACCGTAAGAAGCCCGAAAACGCCGACCCGCGCCAAGCGCGAGGAAGACAAGTTTTTACGAAGCATGAAACCCCGTCCCCGTTTCTGACTTGATCACCGGCCCGTGAGGCGAAATTGTGCCCAATGGACCCGGGATCATGACCTGCTCAGGCTGCCCCTCCGCGGGTGTCCGCCGCGGGGGACGTTGGGCCTGAGCCGCTGTTCTGGCTAAGGTGATGTTCTCAAACGGCTTTTGGCCGCTTGCGGAAGCTGAACACGTCCAGGGAATCAAGGTAGGGGTCCGCGGTTTCCAAAAGCTTAAGGAACCCTTGCGGGAAACCCCGGGAATCTCTGCGGATTGCATCTAATTTTTGTGCGTCGCACAAGATTCTTGACTTTTTTGTGCGTTGCACTAATTGTGGGCAGAGTCAGGGAGCCGGGGCTTCCCGACGCGAGCCAGGGAAAAGGATTCCGAAATGTTCAAGGTTGAAGACTTTCAGAGCTACGGGAAAGAGCAGTTCGAGCAGTGCGTCGCCTCCGCGACCTCAGTGCAGCACGGCCTCCAGGCGATCGCCAGCGCCTATGGCGACTACACCAAGAAGTCGTTCGAAGACACCAAGTCCTTCGTCGAGAAGCTTTCCGGCGTGAAGTCGCTGGACAAGGCGATGGAAGCGCAGACCGACTTCGCCCGTTCCGCCTACGAGACCTTCGTCGCGGAATCGCAGAAGATCGCCGGCCTCTACAGCGACCTCGCCAAGCAGGCGTTCAAGCCGGTCGAGACCATCGTGTCGAAGTTCACCCCGGCCGCCAACTAATCTTTCCTGGTCATCCTGGAAGCAAGAAGCCCGGCTGAACCAGCCGGGCTTTTTTGTTTGTCGCGACGGATCCGTCTCAGCGCGCGGTCGGGTTCGCCGGCGTGACCAAGTAGAATTTGTCGTTGCTGCGCGCGCAATATGGCAGCACGCCCGAGGTCGCACTCGTCGGCGTGGTGTTCGTGGGATCAATGCTCGTGCTTGCGGTACAGGTGGCGGCGACGCTGTCCGTCGGCAGCGAGTTGGTGCCGGTGAACAGCACGTTGAAATGGGCCTGCGCCTTGGTGCTGATCTGCGACGTGGTGATGGTGCCCGACGATCGAGCGCCGCCTGCATTGAGGAGCGGGCCTGTGTTCGGCCGCTGCAAGATGCGCGAACTGTCGACCGATGCGGCGGACACAGGGCAGGGCAGGCGAAGCACGGCAATCCTCGAAACTTGCGATTTTGCCCGATTTCGCGTCACGCGATTGAACAGCAGGTACCGTAGAAGACCGGAGATGATCCCGCGCGAAACCGTCGCAGTCGCGTTAACGGCCGGGTTCCTGGTCACCATGTTCGAGACGGGCGCCGCGGAAATTTTTGTCAAACCGGTCCGGATTGATTAACCTTGGTCAGGATCGCCCGGATCGGGAATCGGGGCCGTCGCAGCCGGATCTTGCACGCTTGCGGCGAGCCGGGGGCAGGCCCATATTCCCGCAATCGATCTGGTTTGGACCGGACCGGTTGGAAGCGGCGATCCAAAAACGCGGTGCGCCAGCGCAAAGCTCCGAAAGGCGGGGCCGCGCGGGGGACCGTCATCGCTTTCGTGGGGAATTTGAACGCCTGAGCCATGTCGCAATTGACTTCCAGCCTCGACCTGTCTGCGGCCGCCGCCGCCCGCGCTCCCCGGATGAGCAACGACGAGAACCGTTCCGGCAGCCCGACGGGCCCGAACACCTCCGTCATCACCAAGGTCAAGCCGAAGACCAAGCGGCCGAACCTGTATCGCGTTCTGATCCTGAACGACGATTACACGCCGATGGAGTTCGTGGTCCACGTGCTGGAGAAGTTCTTCCAGAAGGACGTCGAGGCGGCGACCAAGATCATGCTGCACGTCCACCATCACGGCATCGGCGAGTGCGGCGTGTTCACCTACGAGATCGCCGAGACCAAGGTGACGCAGGTGATGGACTTCGCCCGCAAGCACCAGCATCCGCTGCAATGCGTGATGGAGAAGAAATAAGTCACCTTACGGCGCGTTCGTAGCCGGCTCTTGCTTGTGTATGTCGCAGTGTGATCGCCGCGCGATGCCTGCGCGCGATGTCCGTTGCAGCCGGCAGAACTACTGAATTCTGAACCGGCGCCGATCCCGCCCAAATCGGAACGGGTTTTGCATCGAAAAATACCGCAGACGGCTAGCTGCCGAGACGCGGAACCGGTCTTTCGCCGCGGTCTTGTATAACTATATGTGACAAAGGTTGTTGTTGCCTGACCGGGCGAGGACGATCATGATGGTGGGGGCCATAGAGGACGCGAATGCCGACTTTTTCCCAAAGCCTTGAACAATCCCTGCATCGTGCGCTGGCGATCGCAAACGAGCGTCATCACCAATACGCGACGCTCGAGCATCTTTTGCTCTCCCTGATCGACGACTCCGATGCAGCCGCCGTCATGCGCGCCTGTAGCGTCGATCTCGACAAGCTCCGTACGAGCCTCGTCAACTACCTTGAGACCGAATTCGAAAATCTGGTGACGGATGGCGCCGACGATGCCAAGCCGACCGCCGGTTTCCAGCGCGTGATCCAGCGCGCGGTGATCCACGTGCAATCCTCCGGTCGCGAAGAGGTGACCGGTGCCAACGTGCTGATCGCGATCTTCGCCGAGCGCGAGAGTCACGCCGCGTACTTCCTGCAAGAGCAGGACATGACGCGCTACGACGCCGTCAACTACATCAGCCACGGCATCGCCAAGCGGCCGGGCGTCTCCGAGGCGCGCCCCGTGCGCGGCGTCGACGAGGAGACCGAGACCAAGGGTAGCGACGACGCCAAGAAGAAGGGCGAAGCGCTCGAGACCTATTGCGTCAACCTCAACAAGAAGGCGCGCGACGGCAAGATCGATCCGGTGATCGGACGCAATTCCGAGATCAACCGCGCGATCCAGGTGCTGTGCCGCCGGCAGAAGAACAACCCGCTGTTCGTGGGCGAAGCCGGCGTCGGCAAGACCGCGATCGCGGAGGGCCTCGCCAAGCGCATCGTCGACAGCGAGGTGCCGGAGGTGCTGGCGGCTGCCACCGTGTTCTCGCTGGACATGGGCACGCTGCTCGCGGGCACGCGCTATCGCGGCGACTTCGAGGAGCGCCTGAAGCAGGTGCTGAAGGAGCTCGAGGCGCATCCCAACGCCATCCTGTTCATCGACGAGATCCACACCGTGATCGGTGCGGGCGCGACGTCGGGCGGGGCGATGGATGCCTCGAACCTGCTCAAGCCGGCGCTTGCCTCGGGCACGATCCGCTGCATGGGCTCGACCACCTACAAGGAATACCGCCAGCACTTCGAGAAGGACCGCGCGCTGGTACGGCGTTTCCAGAAGATCGACATCAACGAGCCGACGGTCGAGGACGCGATCGCGATCCTCAAGGGTCTCAAGCCGTATTTCGAGGACTACCACCGGCTGAAGTACACCAATGAGGCGATCGAGGCTGCGGTGCAGCTCTCCTCGCGCTACATCCACGACCGCAAGCTGCCCGACAAGGCGATCGACGTGATCGACGAATCCGGCGCGGCGCAGATGCTGGTTGCCGAGAACAAGCGCAAGAAGACCATCGGCATCAAGGAGATCGAGACCACGATCGCCTCGATGGCGCGGATCCCGCCGAAGAGCGTGTCGAAGGACGATGCCGAGGTGCTCAAGCATCTCGAGCAGACGCTGAAGCGCACCGTGTTCGGTCAGGACAAGGCGATCGAGTCGCTCGCCGCTTCGATCAAGCTGGCGCGTGCCGGCCTGCGCGAGCCGGAGAAGCCGATCGGCTGCTACCTGTTCTCGGGCCCGACCGGCGTCGGCAAGACTGAGGTCGCAAAGCAGCTCGCGGCGTCGCTCGGCGTCGAGCTGCTGCGCTTCGACATGTCCGAATACATGGAGCGGCACACCGTGTCGCGTCTGATCGGCGCGCCTCCCGGCTATGTCGGCTTCGACCAGGGCGGCCTGCTCACCGACGGCGTCGACCAGCATCCGCATTGCGTGGTGCTGCTCGACGAGATCGAGAAGGCGCATCCCGACCTCTACAACGTGCTGCTCCAGATCATGGATCACGGCCGGCTCACCGACCACAACGGCAAGCAGGTCAACTTCCGCAACGTGATCCTGATCATGACCACGAATGCGGGTGCTTCGGATCTGGCCAAGCAGGCGTTCGGCTTCACCCGCTCGAAGCGGGAAGGCGACGACCACGAGGCGATCAATCGGCAGTTCGCGCCGGAATTCCGCAACCGCCTCGATGCCATCGTCTCGTTCAGCCATCTCAGCGTCGAGGTGATCGGCACGGTGGTCGAGAAGTTCGTGCTTCAGCTCGAAGCGCAGCTCGGCGACCGCGACGTCACCATCGAGCTGTCCGAGCCCGCCAAGGCCTGGCTGGTCCAGCACGGCTATGACGAGCAGATGGGCGCGCGGCCGATGGCCCGCGTGATCCAGGAGCACATCAAGAAGCCGCTGGCCGACGAGGTGTTGTTCGGCAAGCTCAAGAGCGGTGGCCACGTCCGCGTCGTCCTGGTCAAGGACGAGGCCGACGAGACCAAGGAGAAGATCGGCTTCGAGTTCGTCGAGGGCCCGGTCACGCCGAAGCAGGAGAAGCTGCCCGGCGCCCGCAAGCGTCCGCCGGGCAAGTCCAAGCCGGGCGGCCCCGGCGGCTCGAAGGGGCCGACCTCCAAGGGGCCGCTGGTCAAGGCTTGAGCGGCACGTGATGATATCGAAAAGGCCGGCGGAACAGCCGGCCTTTTTGTTTGCGCCGATGTCGGACCGCAGGGCGGCCTTACGTTCCGGCCTCGGGCGCGCGCGGCGGCCGCGGCTTCTTCGGAGCGCGCGGCGCTGCGTGCGGGACCGACGGCTGCATCGTCACGATGACCGGATTCGGCTTGTGATCGGTTGCCGCACCCGTCGCGGCATCGACCCCCATGCCGACGACACCACCCAGCAGAAGATTGCCGGCAAAGCCAGCGGCGCCGGAGGTCGGTATGTCGCGGCTGAGCGGCACGATCTGCGGCTCGTAGCCGTCCTTCTGGAAGGTGATGGAGATGTCGGCGTTCCGCTTGACGACCACGGAGCATGGCGTCGTACAGGTGGTCGGAACCTCCATTCCGCTGACGACGGCTTCAACGCCTGAAGGTGTCGATGAGATGCTGATATTCTCGGTCGTGCCGCGCGTGACGGACGCGCAGCCGCCCAGCATGACGCTGAGCGCCACAATTCCAAATGATCGCATGAAATGCCCCTTGTCCCGGCGCCAGTGAAGCGCAACCAGAGCGCGAGGGCAATACGTCATTGGTCCAGATAGTTAAGCCACGCACCGGTTGTGTGTAAAACGGGTGGAAGCCTGCGCGCTGGCTGGTCCTATTCGCCGCGCAGGCGCTGGTCGTCCTGCACGCGGACATGCTCGGCGCCGCGCGCGCCTGCGGGCGAGAGCCGCAGCATGCTCAGCACCGCGCCGCAAAGCGCAAATCCGACGCCAGCGAGGAGCGCGACTCGGGTCCCGTCGACCGGATAAAGGCCGAGGAACAGGGCGACCAGCGCCGCGCCCGTGGTCTGGCCGAGCAGCCGCGCCGTGCCCAGCATGCCGCTGGCGCCGCCGGCGCGCTCGCGCGGCGCGGCTGCGATCATGGTGCGGTTGTTGGGGGTCTGGAACAGGCCGAAGCCGGCCCCGGCCAGCGCCATCCGCCAGATCACGTCGAGCGGCGTTGGCGCGGCAGGCAGGAGGGCGAGCGCGCCGAGCCCGCAGGCGAACAGTGTGAGCCCGATGCCGCCGAGCAGGCCAGCCGGATAATGCTCGACCAGGCGGCCGGCGAGGGGGGCCGCGAAGGCGATCGCGATCGGCCACGGCGTGATCAGGAGGCCCATATGCACGGCGGAATAGCCGAAGCGGCTCTGGAGATAGAACGGGATCGCGACGAAGGCCAGCATCTGCCCGCAGAACGAGGCGATCGAGGTCGCGATCGACAGCGCGAACACAGGGATGCGCAAGAGGTCGACCGGCAGCAGCGGCGAGGTCATGTGCGTCTCGCGGTAGATCAGCATTGCCCCGGCCACGATCGCGATTGCGAACTGGATGAGGCAGGTGAGCGCGGCCTCGCCGTGACCGACGCTGTCGATCGCGGCAATGCCGACGCCGAAGGTGATCGCGGACAGACCCGCGCTCTGCCAGTCGAAGGAATGGCTCGCGGGCTTGGTGTGCGGCAGGCTGCGCAGGCCCAGCACGAGCGTCACCGCGCCGAGCGGCACGTTGATGGCGAACAACCAGGGCCAGCTTCCGACCGCGAGGATTCCGGCCGCGAGCGTTGGGCCGACCGCGGCCGAGAAAGCGACGACGAGCGCGTTGAGCCCGATGCCGCGGCCGAGCAGGCTGCGCGGATAGGTGAAGCGCACCAGCGCGGCGTTGACGCTCATGATGCCGGCCGCGCCGAAGCCCTGGACGATGCGCGCGACGGTGAGCAGCGGCAGCGTATGGGCCAGCGCGCAGAAGGCGGATGCGAGCGTGAACAGCACGAGCCCGACCAGATAGACGCGGCGATAGCCGACGATCTCGCCGAGCGAAGCCAGCGGCAGCAGCGAGATGGTGATCGCGAGCTGGTAGCCGTTGACGATCCAGATCGAGAAGGCCGGGCTCGCGTTAAGGTCGGCCGCGATCGTCGGCAGCGCGACGTTGGCGATGGCGCTGTCCACCACCGCCATGATGATGCCGAGCGCAATGGTCAGGACCGCCTGGTTGCGCTGGGGCTGCGGCAGGCCGTCGGCATGCACTGTGGGGGCGGACGACATGAAGGCGCGCTTGATTCGAGCCGTGTTTCGTCTCCGGATTAGGAAATTGCAGGTTTGACCGCAACCCGGCAGGACACGGACAGTTCCCGCGCTGCAAGACAGGCCGCCCGGTGCGGCAGGCATGGGGCAGACCCCGCCTTCGCCAGCTCACCAGCGCGCTGTCGACTTTCCGAAGATGTAGAGCGCAATGAGGCCGAGCGTCACGGCCGTCGAAAAGACTAGGACGGTGCGATCCCAGTCGATCCGCGTCCGCTCGGCGCGGCTGAGATTGAGGGCCGTGAACAGGGCCTTCATGGCAAATCGGCGCATCGGAAGCCTCGCGAGGTCCGTACGATGCCACGGCCGACGCGAGCGGGCTTGATGCAGCTCAAGCGCGGTCGCGCCCTACACCGCCGGCGGATTGCGGTCGGTAAAGGTCGTGCGCTGGTGCCAGTAGGGATAGGGCAGCGTCACCTTGCTCGCGGCATCGAGCTTTGCGATCTGGTCCTTGGTCAACGACCAGCCGACCGCGCCGAGATTTTCGCGCAGTTGCGCCTCGTTGCGCGCGCCGATGATCAGCGTCGAGACCGTCGGACGCTGGAGCAGCCAGTTCAGCGCAATCTGCGAGACGCTCTTTCCCGTCTCCTTGGCGACCTCGTCGATGGCGTCGACGACACGATAGACGTGCTCGTCGGGCACGGGCGGGCCGAAGTCGGCCGTCTTGGGCAGGCGGCTGACCTCGGGCTTCGGCTGCCCCCGCCGGATCTTTCCGGTGAGGCGTCCCCATCCGAGCGGCGACCAGATCACCGCGCCGATCCCCTGGTCGAGGCCGAGCGGCATCAGCTCCCATTCATAGTCGCGGCCGATCAATGAATAGTAGGTCTGATTGGCAACGTAGCGGGGAAAGCCATGCTTGTCGGCGACGGAGAGCGACTTCATCAGGTGCCAGCCTGAAAAGTTGGAGACGCCGACATAGCGGATCTTGCGGGCGCGCACGAGCACGTCGAGGGTGGCGAGCACCTCTTCAGGCGGGGTGAAGGCGTCGAAGCCATGGAGCTGGAACAGGTCGATGTAATCGGTGCCGAGCCGGCTCAGCGAGCCGTCGATGGCGGCGAGCAGATGCTGCCGAGACGAGCCGATGTCGTTGGGTCCGTCGCCGAAACGGAACGTCGCCTTGGTCGAGACCAAAACCTTGTCGCGGCGGCCCTTGATGGCTTCGCCGAGAACACGCTCGGACTCGCCGAGCGAATAGACGTCAGCGGTGTCGAACATCGACACGCCGGCCTCGAGACAGATATCCAGAAGCCGCCGCGCTTCGCTCGCGTCCGTGGTACCCCAAGCCGCGAGGCGGCCGACGCCGCCGAAGGTGCCGGTTCCAAGACTCAAAGCGGGCACCATGAGGCCGGACCGGCCCAAGCGTCGGTATTCCATCGATATGCTCCTCGGCTGGCCGCGGATTGATCCGTGCGGCCTTGGCGTCGAAGTTAGCGCAGGCAGGCGCCTTGTCCTATCACGCGCTCACATACCGGCCTTGCTCGGGAACGCTCTAGTCGTGCCGAAGCATGTCGTCGAACGCGGCATCGACGACGCGCGGGCCGACGGTCGTCACGGGAGCCTGCGTCTCGATTGCTGCTGCGACAGAGGGCGTGCAGGCGAGCTCGACGTTGCGCGCCTGCCGCGGCAGGAGCGCAAGGCTCCAGCCCACCACGACCAGCGCGCCGAGCCGGATCGCGATCATGCCCAGCAACAGCTCCGATCCGCTTGTCGTGGCGTGAGTCCTCATGTGAGCCAGCCTGATGCAGGCTGCCAACCGAGACAATCTGGAATTGCCGAGCGCTGCCTTCGCTCAGGACGAAGGCATGCGGTGATGGCTGACCGGAATGAACGTCAGTGCCGCAGCTGGCCCTGCCTGAAATCGCGCGGCGACATCCCGAAATGTTCGCGGAAGACGCGGCCGAAATGCGAGAGGTCGTTGAAGCCCCAGGCAAACGCGATCTCGCCGATGTGGCGGTGCGCGAGCATGGGCGAGGCGAGGTCGCGCCGGCATTGGGCAAGACGCTCGGCAAGCACATGGCGCTGGAACGACGTCTCCTCGTCGGCGAGGAGGTCGTTCACGTAGCGCGGCGAGATGCCGAGCGCGGCCGCGGTCTCCGTCAGAGAGAGGTCGGGATCGGCGAGGTGCGCGCGGATGTGGGCCTTCAGCCGGTAGAGCAGGGCGGAGCGATGCGTCGAGGACGGCAGCGGCGTCTTGCCGAGCCGCTCGCTCAGTGCCATCGCCAGGAGATCGACGGCCTGCTCCGACAGCGCGGCGGAATTGTTCGGGGCGAGCCGGTCCGCGCTCTGGCACAGCCTGAAGATGAAGTCGTAGGCGAGCCGCTCGAGCGGCGCATCAGTGCCGAACGAGATCGCGGTCAGCGTCTCGGTGCCGCCGAGCCGACGCTGCAACATCTCGCGCGGCACCTTGAAGATGGTCTGCGTGAAGCTGCCGTTGAACTTCAGCTCATAGGGACGCGTGGTGTCGTAGAGTGCGAACTCGCCGGGGTGGATCACCGTCTCGCGGCCGTCCTGCACCACGCAGCCGTCGCCGCGGTTGCCGAGTGCGATGAGAACAAAATCCTGGTCCGAGCGCGCGATGCGCGAGGGCGTGCGGAACACGTGCTGGCGGTCGGAGCAGACGTCGGAGCACACGGCCTTGCCGAGCGTGGCCTGCGTGACCGAGCCGCGGAAGGCGCTGCCGAGATCGGACTTGCAGTCGAGCCCGACGAAGACGTCGCAGACGATGTCCTGCCAGAGGGCGAGCCGCCGGTAGCCGGGGCTGCCGTCCGTCGTGAACTGGATTGGCATCGGCAAGCCTCCCTTTCACATCCAGCAAAACCGCATGTCGGCGCAGATCCGGCCTGACCGCAGGCAAGTTCCGTACCGGAGCGGCGATCCGATCCGGTCGAGTTTTTGTTCCGCCGTGGTCGAGCGCCCAGCCGCCCGGCTTGCCAAATAGACTGCATCGGACGAGGTCCGCGATCAACCGGCAATGGAGGCGGCAATGGGCATCGAACATCCGAAATACAAGGTGGCGGTGGTGCAGGCGGCGCCGGCCTGGCTCGACCTCGACGCCTCGATCGACAAGTCGATCGCGCTGATCCGGGAGGCCGCCGAGAAGGGCGCCAGGCTGATCGCGTTTCCGGAGGCCTTCATCCCCGGCTACCCCTGGCATATCTGGATGGACTCGCCGGCCTGGGCGATCGGCCGCGGCTTTGTGCAGCGCTATTTCGACAATTCGCTGTCCTATGACAGCCCGCAGGCCGAGCGCTTGCGCGATGCCGTGCGCAAGGCGAAGCTGACGGCAGTGATCGGCCTGTCCGAGCGCGACGGCGGCAGTCTCTATCTCGCGCAATGGCTGATCGGCCCCGACGGTGAGACCATCGCAAAGCGCCGCAAGCTGCGGCCGACCCATGCCGAGCGCACCGTCTATGGCGAGGGCGACGGCAGCGATCTCGCCGTGCACGCGCGGCCCGACATCGGCCGCATCGGCGCGCTGTGCTGCTGGGAGCACCTCCAGCCGTTGTCGAAATACGCAATGTACGCCCAGAACGAGCAGGTGCATGTCGCGGCCTGGCCGAGCTTCTCGCTCTACGATCCCTTCGCGCCGGCGCTCGGCGCCGAGGTGAACAACGCCGCTTCGCGTGTCTATGCCGTGGAGGGCTCCTGCTTCGTGCTCGCGCCGTGCGCAACGGTGTCGCAGGCGATGATCGACGAACTCTGCGACCGGCCCGACAAGCACGCGCTGCTGCACGTGGGCGGCGGCTTTGCCGCGATCTACGGCCCCGACGGCAGCCAGATCGGCGACAAGCTCGCGCCGGACCAGGAGGGCCTCCTGATTGCCGAGATCGACCTCGGCGCCATCGGCGTCGCCAAGAATGCGGCCGATCCCGCCGGGCACTATTCGCGGCCCGACGTCACGCGGCTGCTGCTCAACAAGAAGCGATATCAGCGCGTCGAGCAGTTCGCACTGCCGGTCGACACCGTCGAGCCCACGGACATCGCCGCGGCGGCGAGCTGATTGCCGGATCGAGGGGAGGGCACGATCATGGAATCCGCAATTCCTCTGCATCTTGAAACTCAGCGCACGCGCCACAAGCGCGTGCCGGATGATTACCAGCCGCCATATCCGTCCTTCGTGGCGCGCTACAAGCCTGCCGTCAGCCGCGTCGTGATGGTCTATTTCGGCGTCCAGTATCGCGGCGTGGCGCCGTCGGCTGCGACGGAAGCGCTGAAGGAGATCGCGGCTCTGTTTGCTGCGCAGAACGGTCCGCCGCATTGGGACCGCGCGCATTATGTCGACCAGTCCGGCTACCAGAACGTTGTCTCGGTCGCCTACTGGGACGACGTCGCACGCTTCGACGCCTGGTTCGCGCCGACGCGCGAGGCGTGGACGGGCAAGGCGCGGGAAGGCGTCGGCACCTTCATCGAGGGGCTGCGTCCCATTGTGGCGCGGCACGAGACGCTGTTCTCCTCGCTCGACCGGCCCGAAGGTATCGCCGTCATTGCAGAGGGCATGAGCGGCGAGGTGCAGGAGCACGCCTATTGGGGCGGCATGCGCGATCGCATCCCGCTGTCGCAGGCCGACGCGATGGCACCCGGTGGTGCGCCCGAGCTGGTCCGCGACGGCGCGCGGCTGCGGGTGAAGGCGCACGACAATCTCTGCCTGATCCGGTCCGGGCAGGACTGGAGTGACACCGAGGCGTCGGAGCGAAAGCTCTATCTCGACGACGTCGAGCCGGTGCTGCGCGAGGGCATGGATTTTCTGCGCGACGACGGCCTCGGCATCGGCTGCTACGCCAACCGCTACATGAATGTCCTCGCCGCCGACGGCAGCGTGAGCGAAAAGTCCTATGGCCAGAGCTGGTGGAAGAGCCTTGCTGCGCTGGAACGCTGGGCGGAGTCACATCCGACCCACGTCAAGATCTTCGGCGCGGCGATGAAATACCTCTCGACGCTCGGGCCGTCAGCAAAACTGCGGCTCTATCACGAGGTTACCGTAGCGGCCGCGGACGAGCAGTTCTTCGAATATCGAAGCTGTCACCCGAAAACGGGCATGCTGGCGGCGGTGGAGACGGTCCACGCCTAGGCCACACAATGGCCGAGCAAGTCCGGATGCGCGGCGCAGATGTGATGCGCGCCGGCGTCCCGCAGCTCGGCCTCGCTGCCATAGCCGTAGAGCACGCCGATCGCGGTCATGCCGTTGGTCCGGGCGCCGACCACGTCATGGCTGCGGTCGCCGATCATGATCGCGCTGGTGGGATCGACCTTGGCCTCGTCGAGGGCGTAGCGCAGCAGGTCGCGCTTGTCGACGCGCGTGCCGTCGAGCTCGGAGCCGAACACGCGCTCGAAATACGGTTTCAGGCCGAAATGATGGACAATGCGGGTGGCGTAGACCGCGGGCTTGCTGGTGGCGACGAACATGCGCGGCGTCGTCGCGGCCAGCGTCGCCAAGGTGTCCATGATGCCGGCATAGGCCTCGTTTTCGAACAGGCCGATATCGGCAAAACGCTCACGATAGAGCAGCAGCGCCCGGTCGGCGAGCTCGTCGGTTCCCGTCAGCTTTTTCAGGCTGGCATGCAGCGGCGGCCCGATGCACCAGGTCAGCTCGTCCTCACTCGGCACCGCGAGGTTCAAGCGCTCGAGCGCATACCGGATCGAGCGGGTGATCCCGGGCTTCGGGTCGGTCAGGGTGCCGTCGAGATCGAAATAGATTGTCATCATCAGGGCGGAGCCGGCGTGGAAACTGCCGCCCGTTGCTAGTTGGATCAGGCCTCAAGTCAAGACCCGTTGCATCATTGCTGTCGTGCCCATCCGACGATCGCCGCAGCATCCGTGCCGGCCTGGGCCTCCCGGGTGGCGATCGTGCCTGTTGCGGCTTTCTGGGCCGCGGCGGCACCTCCCTCCGTCTCGCTTTCGCAGGGCCGCCTCGTCGGTCTCGGCGTGGCACGTTATCAGCGCGACCAAGCTGAATGATGCCTGGCGGCGCTGATCTTGTTCCGGACAATGCAATCCCCCAGTAGATGTCGGTCGGCACAGGCGACGGAAAGGTTCAAGATCAGCGATCTCGTCGCCGCGGCATTTCAGACAATTCGAAATGGTTGGGACGTCGAAATCGCGTTCGCCGATGTCGCGTCCCGTTATAAAGCTCGCTATTGGCGGGACGTAAGCGTAGAGTCGTCCCATCACCGCCCTTCCCATGGCATCCATCGGTGACTGAGGGTCACTAGCGCTCCCGCCGAACGAGGAGGAGCGTGTATGCCTCGATTCAATCTGGCCGACTGGATCGTGCCGCCGGTGATCGTCCCGCTGTTTCTATTGCTCCTGGTGGCTGCTGCGGCTTTTCTGCATGGATAGGACGCCGCTCCAATATCTGGTGAGCGGACGCGATCAAAGCGGCTACGTCAGCTTGGCTCGCGCCACGACGGCTGCCGCTTTGAAGAAGGCGAGAGAGCTATTGCAGGAAGGCTATATCGACGTGCGGATATGCACGCCGCAAGGCCGGATCCTGCTGTCTGACGAGTTCGACCAGTTCGAGGCATGAGGTGACACCTGAGGTTCGTCAAATGGCGACCCCGGGTCCGTCGCAAGAGAATGCCTCGTGGCGAAAGCGAGCGGACCAACGAGCGGGAGATCGTGGGATGTTCGGTGTGAATGCCGCCCGGAAAGGTATCTGGATGAAAACGCTCCTTGTCGTATTGACGCTCGGCACATTCGCGCAAGGCGCTATCGCCGGTGAATCTGACTGCCACGCGATCGAAAGCACGAGCGGACGGCTCGCCTGTTACGACGCTGCGTTTCCGCCGAAGGTGAAGAAGCCCATTGCCGCGGAAAACGACATATCTCGGGCCCCATACAAGGATCCATTCGCTGCGGAAGAGGCCCGAACCGCGGCGAAGCTGAAGAATATCTGTCGCGGGTGTTAAGGCTTGTCACCAGGCAGCGCGGGCATGGCAGCGGGCCAACGGCGTGAACAAGCGCCATTAACAGGAGGATCTGCCATGTCACATACACAGTTTGGCTTCCATGACGGCCCACCTGGTATGGTCGCGCATCGCGTCGGCGAGGTTCTGGTCTCGGACATCGAGGAAAGCGGCGCGACCCTGAATCTCAGTGGACTCGTGCGCGAGCCGTTGCCGCCGGCATTCCATCGGCTGGCTTGAGCCGGACAGGAGATGACCATCGAGCATGCCTCCGTAGAGATCGCCCGCAAACCCTGGGGCCGCGTCGATCTGCGTCCCTGGAGCAGCATCGACGCTTCCGCTGATCCGGTCGGCGAATTGTGGTTTGGGCGTATGGACGAGCGTGCGGCCAGCCCGGCACTCCTGCTGAAGCTGCTGTTCACCAGCCAGCCCTTGTCGATCCAGGTTCACCCGAATGACGAACTCGCGCACGCCATCGGCTTGCCGAACGGGAAGACCGAGGCGTGGTACATCCTGTCGGCGCCGCTGGGCGCGCGGGTTGCGCTGGGGCTGAAGCGGAACCTCACGCCGCAGGCGTTACGCGCGGCGATCAGGGACGGCTCGATTGCGGGTCATGTGCAATGGCGTCCTGTCGCGCAAGGCGACGTCATTCTCGTTCCCGGCGGCACGATCCACGCCATCGGCGCCAATATCGTGCTTGCCGAGATCCAGCAGCGCAGCGATACGACATTCCGCCTGTTTGATTTTGGCCGGCAGCGCGTGCTGCATGAGGACAGCGCTGTGGCCGCCTCCGATGCCGGGCCGTCGCCAGCGCAATTGCCTCCGCGGCGCCTCACCGATGCGCGACTGGTTCTCGTCTCGAGTCCGCCTTTCGTGCTTGAGCGGGTCGATCTTCACGCCAATTCGCATTGGGAGCTCGATACCGATCGGGAAGCCTGGCTCCTCGTGATCGACGGGAAGGGGCGCATCGGACGGGCGAATGCGTCCGTCGGAGAGGCAATCTTCATCGAAGCCGATAGTGCCGGCATCGACGTTGGCGCGGGCGGGATGAGCATGCTGCTCGCCTATCCGGGACCGGATCCCATCGCATCCTTGCTGCAGGATTGCACGGGACTGACGAAAAATTCCGCCGCCGCCCACGCGCCGACATCAAGTGAAATCATCGAGGTACCGACATGACGCCACTCCACCGTATCGCCGTCATCGGCAACTCGCTGCCGCGCCGATGCGGAATTGCAACGTTCACGACCGACTTGCAGAAGGCGATATCGATGTCGCGCGCGGATCTGGAGACCAGCATCGTGGCGATGACCGATCCCGGTCAGGCCTATGACTATCCTCCGGCGGTCGCCTTCCAGATCAAGGACGGCCATATCGACGACTACATGCGCGCCGCGGATTTCCTCAATGCCGGCCAGTTCGATATCGTGTGCCTCCAGCACGAATTCGGGATTTTCGGCGGCGAAGCCGGGGCCCATATCCTGGTGCTGTTGTCGCGCCTCACCATGCCGGTCGTGACGACGTTCCATACGGTGCTGGCCAGTCCGACGGCCAAGCAACGCGCCGTCGTGGAGCGTATCGTCGACGCATCGTCGAAGGTCGTCGTGATGGCCAACAAGGGCCGGGAGCTGTTGCGCGACGTCTACCTGGTGCCGGACGACAAGATCGAGGTGATTGCGCACGGCATTCCCGATGTCGCCTTCGTCGGGTCCGATGCAGCGAAGGCCAGGCTCGGATTTGCGGGAAAGTCGGTCGTTCTGACCTTCGGCCTGCTATCACCCAACAAGGGCATCGAGGTCATGATCGACGCCATGCCATCGATCCTGAAGCGCAGCGCGGACGCAGTGTACGTCGTGCTCGGCGCAACGCACCCGAATCTGGTTCGAAACCAGGGCGAGGCCTATCGCGAGGGCCTGATGGCGCGGGTGCGTGAACTTGGCATCCACGATCATGTGGTGTTCCTCGATCGGTTCGTCGATCTGGCCACGTTGCTCGAATTCATTTCGATGTGCGACGTCTATGTCACGCCCTATCTCAACGAGGCCCAGATGACGTCGGGGACCCTGGCCTACAGCTTTGGACTGGGGAAGCCGGTGGTTTCGACGCCTTACTGGCACGCCCGCGAGCTGCTCACTGAGGGATGCGGAGTTCTGGTGCCGTTCGGCGATGCCGCCGCTATCGGCAGCGAGATCGCAAAATTGCTCACCGACGACGTGCGACGGCAGGCGATGTCCCGGCGCGCCTATTCCGCGAGCCGAATGATGACGTGGGAATGCACGGCCGAGCGTTACATGTCGGTCTTCGAGACGGCACGGCAAGGTCACCGGCCCAAGGTGTTTGCGCGCTCCGATATGGGCTCGCCGGGGCTGCGTGGCCCTGCGCCGCCGGATATGCAGATCGGCCACTTCCTGTCGATGTGCGACGATGTCGGCCTGTTCCAGCATGCGGTGCACTCGGTGCCCGATCGCGCGCACGGCTATTGCGTCGACGACAATGCCCGAGCGTTGCTGCTGGCCTGCGCCCTCAACAATCCGGGCGAGCAACCCCTGTCGGAGGTCTTGACGGCCCGCTTTGCCGCCTTCGTGCAGCATGCGTGGAACCCCGACACCGGGCAATTTCGCAACTTCATGGGCTTCAATCGCACCTGGCTTGAAGACAGGGGCTCCGAAGACAGTCACGGGCGAACGCTATGGGCCTTGGGTGAGGCGGCGCGCACGGACGCGAGCCCGGCGCGGCGTCTGTGGGCTGCAGCCTTGTTCGCGCAGGCATTGTCGATCGCGGAGAGCTTTCGCTCGCCCCGCGCGTGGGCATTCATGCTGCTGGGTCTGGACGCATACTGCGCCGTGGCGCCGGACGATCTTCGCGCCAGGGAGGTCCGGCATTCCCTCGCCGACAGGTTGATGTCCTGTCTGGCGTCGGTGGAGACGCCGGACTGGGTGTGGTTCGAGGAAGGGCTGGCCTATGACAATGCGCGATTGCCGCAGGCCCTGATGCTCGCGGGCATGGCGACGCAAGCGCCTCAATATCTCGATGCCGGATTGCGGTCGCTGCGCTGGCTCATGACGCAACAAACGACCGCGGCAGGTCAATTCCGGCCGGTCGGCACCGCCGGATTCGGCGAGCAGCGGCAACATCCCCGTGCCTTCGATCAGCAGCCGGTGGAAGCAACGGCGACGATTGCGGCCTGCCTCACGGCGTGGCGCGCGGATGGCGATGCCGAATGGAAAGCCATGGCAGCGCGGGCCTTCGCCTGGTTTCTCGGCAGCAATGATCTCTCGGTGGCGCTGGTCGATCCGCTCACCGGCAGTTGCCGCGATGGCCTGCATCCCGATCGCGCCAACGAAAACCGCGGGGGCGAGTCCGTGGTTTGCTATCTCCTCGGCCTTGCCGAGATGCGCCAGCTTGCACGCGTCACCACGAGCCTGACGAGGCCCATAGCGTTGCGCGCCGTGGGCGCCTGAACTTCACCTTCTCACCCAGCGAGCCGAGGATACCGTGTCACAATCTTCCTTCCTGAACCGGCAGGGGCTTCATCTGCGTCCCGATCCCGCGCGGGTCATCGTGCGGCCGTTCAAGCCGGCGACCGAACCGCGCGATCTCAATCCGACCGACAAGCTGCGCGCAAATCATATCGTCGAGCGGGTTCTCGCACTCAGTTCGGATGCCGTTGCGGCTCAACTCGCGGACGTCCTGGACAATTTCGAGGGCCGCCATCGCAACCTCCTGGAGAGGTTCGAGGCCCGCGCCGACGATATGGAGGATGCTTTCGCAACGCATGGCATCTTCTCGAAAACCCAGCGCCAGCTGATCGGCGCCTATTTTCTCAGCGAGTATTCGTTCGAGGCCTCTGCCTTGTTCAATCCGAGCATCGTGCCGCACCCTGATCAATCAGGTAGCCCGGAGGGGGGCAAACGCTTCATCATCAGTCTCCGGGCCATCGGCGAGGGGCATGTGTCGTCCCTGACGTTTCGAACCGGAACGATCGCGGCTGACGGGAGCCTCGCCGTCGATCCGACGGCGCGCCTTGCCTCGGTCCCGCGGATCAGCCATCGCGCATCCGGCCCGGACGGCGACCGGGTCGAACTCATGTTCAGGCCCGAGGAAGATCTCAGCGAGCGTGTCATCTTTCCCGTGACCGAATCCCAATCGAACGGCATTGAGGATGCGCGCTTTGTCCAATTCAGCGACGGCGATCACAAGACCTACTACGCGACCTACACGGCCTACAGCGGGCGGGCGATCCGGTCCGAATTGATCGAGACCAGCGATTTCATGTCGTTTCGACTGACGCCTTTGCGGGGGGCTGCGGCACACAACAAGGGCATGGCGCTGTTCCCACGCAAGATCGATGGTAGCTATGCCATGATCGCGCGACAGGACAATGAGAACCTGTATCTGGTCTATTCGGACGACCTCTCCACATGGGAAGGCGGCCGGGCCCTTCTGAAACCGCAGTTTCCCTGGGAGTTCGTCCAGATCGGCAATTGTGGGTCGCCGATCGAACTCGACGAAGGCTGGCTGCTGCTGACGCACGGTGTCGGCCCCATCCGGAAATATTCGATCGGGGCGGCGCTGCTCGACAAGCGCGACCCATCCAGGGTGCTGGCGCGTTCGAGCGAGCCGCTGTTGCGGCCCGAACCGTCCGAGCGCGAAGGGTATGTCCCCAACGTCGTCTATACCTGCGGCGCGATGAGGCACAATGACCAGATCATTCTGCCATATGCCGTGTCGGACACTTTCTCCAGTTTCGCGACGATCAGGATTTCCGCGCTCATGGATGCGATGCGACGCTGAGCGCGGCGTCCGCAGTCGTTGACGTCAATTCCGTTTGCCAACAGGGTCAGAGGAGCCGTCATGGTCCGCCAAACAACCTACGTCGTGCAGGCGTTCAACGCCGGCAAGGGCGAGAATCTCAAGGCCGACTCTCCGATCGTCTGCAAATCGGAAAGCGGCGCGCTGCGAACGGCGGAGAGACTGGCCTTGAGCAAGCTCGGCGTCGTTGCGTTCTCGTCCAGCGGCGATGCCGAAATGGGTGACTATGACGATGAGCCGACGGTGTTTTTCCGGAAAGGCAAGCTTCCGGCGGGCTTCGACTAAAGTCCCTGGTTGCGATCGCGAAGATATTTTGCAGAGGAGCCTACATGAGCGAACGACTTGAAACCCTGAAGAAGGCCCGCGATCGCATGATCGAGGACAGAGACGCGCATGCGAAAGTGCTGGCCGCTCCCTTCGTGCGCGATACGGCCGAGCGGGCGCGCAACAAGTTCGTCGAGATTCAGGCGCTGATCGACGCCCTCGACCGCGCCATCAGCGGCGAAAGCCTGGTGCCCGTCAAAAACTGAGGCAGCGACAGTCGAGGCCTGCGGTCATCGCAGGTGAGCCGCGGTATGCCGATGGCCGCCACCGTTCCCCTTATTGCTGTCTTGCCCATTCGACGATCACCGCCGCATCCGCGCCGGCCTGGGTCTCCCAGGCGGCGATCGCGTCCGTCGCGGCGTTGCGGAGTGCAGTGACGAGGGACGGCGGCGCGGGCTCGGCGATGTTGACACCGTTGTCGCGCATGCGTGCATAATTCTCGGCCGTGCGATGGGCCAGCAGCGCGAACTGGCTCTGCTCGGTCTCGGCTGCGGCGGCCATCACCTCGCGCTGCATCGGCTCGGACAGCGCGGCGAACGCCTCGCTGCGGACGAAGGCGATCGAGACGGGCATCGCGTAGTTGATGGCGGTGAAATGCGGCAGGAAGTCCCAGAGCTTGCGTCCCGCACCGCCGTCGCCGGAGGTGAGGAACGCATTCAGCCGATGTTCCCTGAGGCCGGCAAGCGCCGCGTCCATCGGTAGGAACTGCGCATTGGCCCCGGCCGTGCGCATCACCGCGCTGGAATTGGCATCATAGGCCCGCAAGTTCAGCTTTGGCAGATCGTCGGCGCCTGCGAGCGCATGATCCGACCAGAGGCCGGTCGCCGGCCAGATCGTCAGATAGAGCAGCTTGAGACCGCGGGCGGCGAACGCCTTTTCGTAGAGTGGACGTGCCCGCGCATTGGCGGCGCGGGCGACGTCGACCGATCGCACCAGGAAGGGCAGGGTCGAAAGCCCGAGCACCGGGTCGAGGCCGGACAGCGCGCCCGCAAAGGCATCGCCGCCTGCGATCCGGCCGTCCAGCGCCGCGCGCGGCATCTCGCCCGAGTTGATCTTGAGTTCGTTGTCGAAGGCACTAGCCACGGTCACGAAACCGTTTGTGCGCGCCGCCACCCGATCGGCGAAAGTGGTGAGCCCGATCCCGGAAATGTTGTTTTGCGGATATTCCGTGGTCATCCGCCAGCTGACCTGCGCCAGGGCCGGCGCGGCGGACAGGACCAGGGCGGCGAGGGCAAGGATCGCGCGGATCCGTCTGGAGGGGGAGCGCATTGGGAGAAGCAGGTCAGGCAGCATATATTGGCAACTCGTCAAACCATGGCACGATGCCACAACATGGCGGATCATCTTGTCGCATGCCGCGCCGGCGCGCGCCACAGCGATGCGTGGGCAGTGTTGGCGCAAATTGCATCACTCGTCGTTGCCGCACTGCTGGCCTCTGCGACAGAGGTCGCGGCATGGGACGGCTCGCCCGCGAGGACCAACGTCGCGGTGCCGAGCGTCGAGGAGCTGGCGACGCCGCCGCAAAAGGCCGCGGATGCGCGCGAGAGCGACACGCGGGAATCGATCTGCCTGATCGTCGAGGCGGCCGCGCGGGACGCCAATCTGCCGCTCGAATTCTTCGCCCGCGTGATCTGGCAGGAGAGCCGTTTCCAGACCGATGCGGTGGGGCCCATGACGCGCAGCGGCGAGCATGCGCAGGGGATCGCGCAGTTCATGCCGGGCACCGCGAGCGAGCGCGGGCTGCTCGATCCCTTCAACCCGGTTCAGGCCTTGCCGAAGTCCGCCGAATTCCTCAACGAGCTGCGCAATCAGTTCGGCAATCTCGGGCTTGCGGCAGCCGCCTACAATGCCGGACCGCGTCGCGTGCAGGAATGGCTCGCCGGCACCGGCCCGATGCCGGAGCAGACCCGCAATTACGTCTATGCCATCACCGGCGCGTCGGTGGAGGCCTGGGCGAAGGCCGGCAGCGCCGGCAAGGGGCCGCCGAGCGCACCGCCGACGAGCTGTCGTGATCTCATGGCCCTGTTGAAGCGCGCGCCGAATCCGTTCGTCGCCGAGCTCGAGCAGCATGTGCAGCTGGCCGCCGCGAAGATCTGGGGCGTGCAGCTCGCCGCCGGCTTCGACCGCAACAGGGCATTGGCGATGTATTCCCGCGCCGTCACGCGGCTGACCGCCGTGATCGGCGAGCGCGATCCGAGCCTGCTGAGTTCGGTGATGCGCAGCCGCGGCACGCGCGCGTTCTACCAGGTGCGCATCGGCGCCGATACACGCAGCGAGGCGGATGATCTGTGCAACCGCATCCGCAAGGCCGGCGGCGCCTGCTTCGTGCTGAAGAATAGGGGGGCGAGCGGGTAGGGGCCCCACTCGTCATTCCGGGGCGCGCCTCTTGGCGCGACCCCGGAATCCATTGCTCAACAATCTCTGCGGCCTGATGGATTCCGGGCTCGCGCCCAAGAGGGAGCGCCCCGGAATGACGGCGAGGGTGTTGGCCGCGCGCATGCCAGCCCCGCCGCGCCCTTCCTTGACGCGACCGCCCGCGTTGCCCGTTATGCCGGCACGATTCCTCACCCAGGCCGGCCGTCCCGTGGCGCTTCCTCCGCTCGATTCATCTCAATGGCAAAGTCCCTGGCGCGCCTTTGCGTGGGGGCTGCGCTCGATCACGCAGACGATCCTCACCATCGTGTTGTTCGTGACCTATCTCGGCATCGGCGCGCTCGCCCACGACAGCCATTTCAGCCTGCTCTGGGCGCTCTGCTCGACGCTGTTCGTCTGGGCAGGCCCGGCGCAGATCATCCTGATCACGACGCTCGGCTCGGGCGCGACCGTGATCCAGTCGGCGATCGCAGTGACCGTCAGCGCCATTCGCCTGTTTCCGATGGTGGTCTCGGTGCTGCCGCTGATGCGCACGCCGACGACGAAACGGCGCGAACTGGTCTTCGCCGCGCATCTCACCGCCGTGACGCTGTGGGTCGAATGCCACCGCTTCCTGCCGCAGGTGCCGCGCGAGCGGCGCATCGCCTTCGTCCATGGGCTCGGCTGTGGTCTCGTCTCTGTATGCCTCACCGCCAACACGGTCGGCTATTTCCTCGCTGCCAACCTGACGCAGACGCTTGGAGCGGCGATCCTGCTGCTGACCCCGCTGTCCTTCCTGTTCTCGACCGCGCGCAACAGCCGCGAGGTCGCCGACGTGGTCGCGCTGGCGCTCGGGATTCTGCTCTATCCGCTGGCGGCGAAGATGAACTCCGGCCTCGACATCCTCGTCAGCGGCGTGGTGGCGGGCACGATCGCCTACGGCGTGCATTGGTGGCGGGAGGTGCGCGCATGAGTTTCGCCCAGCTCATCGGCGACTGGCATGCGCTCGCAGTCTTGTTCGTCGCCGGCGTCGTTCCCAACCAGATCTGGCGCATGCTGGGCCTGTGGTTCGGCGGCGGCATCGACGAGGGTTCCGAGCTGCTGGTCTGGGTGAGGGCGGTCGCCACCGCCATCCTGGCCGGCGTCATCGCCCAGATCGTGGTCGAGCCGCCGGGCGCGTTGGCAAGCGTGCCCGATGTCCTGCGCTATGGTGCGGTCGGCGCCGGCCTCGTCGTCTTCCTGCTGACGCGCCGCTCGATTTTTGCAGGCGTGGTCGCCGGCGAAGTCTTCATGCTGGCCGGCAAGTGGTGGTTGGGCTAAAACCGCCGGCGAACAGCAAGGAACAGGAAGTATGGTTCGCGAAAACGAGCTCCGCGAGGGCGAGGTCGCCATCGAGCTGCCGTCGACGGCGGATGCCGGTCTCGTCTTCATTGGCCGCATCCGCACGCCCTGGACGTCGCGGCTGGAGACGCCGCGGCAGGGGCGGCACGACGGCCCGATCTGCCGCCTCGAGATCTTCGAGCCGTTCGTACCGGCCATCAAGGGCGTCGATTTCTACAGCAATCTCGAAGTGCTCTACTGGCTCGACAAGTCGCGCCGCGACATTGTCCTGCAAAGCCCGAAGAACAACGAGAAGACCCGCGGCACGTTCTCGCTGCGCTCGCCGGTCAGGCCCAACCCGATCGGCACCTCAATCGTCAAGCTGGTCGGCATCGAGGGCAATGCCATTCTGGTGCGCGGGCTCGATTGTCTCGACAACACGCCGCTGATCGACATCAAGCCCGACCGCTGCGAGTTCACGCCACTGGCCGCGCCGCAAGCCGGGGATTTCCAGACGGAGTAAGGGGCGCTCCGCTCCAACCCCGTCATTGCGAGGAGCTCTTGCGACGAAGCAATCCAGACTGCCTCTGCGGGAGCAGTCTGGATTGCTTCGCTTCGCTCGCAATGACGATGTGGAGACAGTCAGCCCGCCTTCAGCGCCGCGATCAGCCTGGTCGCGTTCTCTTCCAGCACCTTGACGTCTTCCTTGCGGCTCGCGGGCGGCAGCATTTGCACGCCGTCGTGGCGCGGCAAGACGTGCATGTGCAGGTGAAACACCACCTGTCCTCCGGCCGGCTCGTTGAACTGCTGCACGGTGATGCCGTCGGCCTTGAACGCCTTCATCGCGGCAGCGGCGATTCTGTGCGCGCCGCGGGCGACATGGGCGTAGTCGTCGGGCTTGACGTCGAGGATGTTGCGGGCAGGGGCCTTCGGGATCACCAGCGTATGGCCCGGCACGCGCGGCATGATGTCGAGGAAGGCGAAGACGTGCTCGTCCTCGTAGACCTTGTGGCAGGGAAACTCGCCGCGCAGGATCTTTGCGAAGATGTTGTTGGGGTCGTAGGCAGTCATATCAGCTCCTCGGCGCTCCTCGGAATTTTGCGCTTACTGCCACCAGCCACGGCGAACCGTCAAGGCGCCTCGTCGGCGCCTTTCCGGAACGGGCCGAGCTCGGCCAGCTCCTGTCCGGCCTCGGCGACATAGGCGCGCTCACGCTTGAGATAGTCGTCGATGGCGCGGCGCAGGCCCGGATCGGCGATGAAGTGGGCGGAATAGGTCGTCTTCGGCAGGTAGCCGCGCGCGATCTTGTGCTCGCCTTGCGCGCCGGCTTCGACATTCCGGAGGCCGTGTTTGATCGCGAAGTCGATCGCCTGATAGTAGCAGACCTCGAAATGCAGGAACGGATGATGCTCGACCGCGCCCCAGTTGCGGCCGAACAGCGTGTCCGAGCCGATGAAGTTGATCGCGCCCGCAATCCAGCGATCGTTGCGGCGGGCCATCACCAGCAGCACATCCTCGCTCATGGTCTCGCCGACCAACGAGAAGAACGCGCGCGTCAGATACGGACGGCCCCATTTGCGCGAGCCGGTCTCCATGTAGAATTCGAAGAAGGCGTCCCAGGCCTCCTCGGTGATGTCTTTTCCGGTGAGCCAGTGGATGGTGACGCCGGACGCGAGCGCGTCGCGGCGTTCACGCTTGATCGATTTGCGGTGGCGCGAGTTTAGGGTGGCGAGGAAATCGTCGAAGCTCGCAAACCCCTCGTTGTGCCAGTGGAACTGCTGGTCGGTGCGCTGGAGGAAGCCGTGGCCGGCGAGCAGCTTCCACTCCGCCTCCCGCGCGAAGGTCACGTGCACCGAGGAGGCCTTGCTGACGCCGCACAGCGCCACCAGCCCGCTCGCCAGCGCCTCCGTGATGCGCTCGCGGTCGACGCCGTCGCGGACCAGCAGCCGCGGCCCGGTCGCCGGCGTGAAGGGAACCGAGACCTGAAGCTTCGGATAATAGCGCCCGCCAGCACGCTCATAGGCGTCAGCCCAGCCGCGATCGAAGACGTATTCGCCTTGAGAATGCGATTTCAGATAGCAGGGCACGACGCCGGCAACGCGGCCGTCGATCTTGGCGACGAGATGCCGGGGTCCCCATCCGGTGCGGATGGTCGCTGAACCCGATTTCTCGACGGCGGAGAGAAACGCGTGCGAGACGAACGGGTTATAGGCAGGCTTTAAGAGACCGGCCGAATCGCCTGGGAGCCCGGATGAGGATCCCATGCCATGCCCGTTGCAAGCCTTGCCGGGATTTGCGCAGGCGTCCCAATCTTCGGGCGACACTTCGCCAATGGACGGTACGGCCTCGAGCGTGATTTCGGATGATGCCATCGCGTCCAAGATCGTGCATTGCAGCAGCGACTTCAAGAGGCGGGAACTGAGGTGCAGACGCCCGAGTCGTCCTGGCCCTACGGCACGAACCCCTCAAAGATCATCTGGTCCGCATACTGCCCGGCCCGGGTCCGCTGCTCGGGCGTGCGGACGGTCCAGCCGAGCAGGGCGCAGCCGAATACATTGCGGGCGATCCAGGGGGCGGGGGCCGGGAGGTGGTCGACCTTGAAGGCGACGAAGTGCGGCTGAGTCTGGAAGCCGTGGCGCAGGTACAGCATGCCGTCGCGCTGCGCCTCGGTGAGCTTGGCCCAGTACTCGTCCTCATAGCTGCGCTGCGCGACGATGCCGCGCGGGCGGGAGGGGAGCAGCTCGCGCAGTGCCAGCACTTGGTCGGGATCGAAGGACATGCCGACCGCGGGGCCCTGATAGGACGCCAGCACCTCGGCCATCCGCTTCACCAGCTTGCGGTCGCCGCCAAAATGGCTCTTCACCTCGATCACCAGCGGCACCCGGCCGGCGACCATGGCGCAGAGGTCGGACAGCGACATCATCCGCTCGTCCGTGTCCTTGAACCTGACCGCCCTCAGCTCCGCCGCGGTCTTCTCGACCACCTCGCCGGTGGCCTCGGTGAGGCGGCCGAGCGCATGGTCGTGATGCACCATGGCCTCGCCGTCGGCGGAGAGCTGGATGTCGACCTCGATCGAGAAATTGCCTGCGATCGCAGCCTGGACCGCGCCCGGCATGTTCTCGACGATACCGCGGGAAATGTCGTGCAGGCCGCGATGGGCGACCGGCCGGGCTGTCAGCCAATCAGGGGCGCGCACGATGCTGGCCTCAGGCGACCTCGAACACGCCCTCGACCTCCACCGCCGCATCCGCGGGCAGCGAGGCGACGCCGACGGTGGTGCGGGCGTGGCGGCCCTTGTCACCGAAGGCAGCGACCATCAGGTCGGAGGCGCCGTTGAGCACCTTCGGCCCGTCCAGGAAGTCCGGCGCCGAGTTGATGAAGCCGCCGAGGCGTACCACGCGCGCGACCTTGTCGAGATCGCCGAGCGCCGCCTTGACCTGGGCGAGCAGGTTGACGGCGCAGCCGCGCGCCGCCGCGGCGCCTTCTTCGATCGAGACGCCGGCACCCAGCTTGCCCTTGGCGATCAGCTTGCCGGCGGGATCGAAGCAGACCTGGCCGGAGACGAACAGCAGATTGCCGGTGCGCACCAACGGCACGTAGTTGGCTACGGGGGTGGGGGCCTCGTGCAGCTTGATGCCCTGTTCCGCCAGCTTCTGCTCGACCGTGCCCGCCATCTTCGACCTCGTTGTCCAAAAATCATCCACCCCGGCGCGTCCCATTGGTGGCCGGGTGCGTCCTGTTTCGCCCATCGTGCCGCCACATGCAAGCAACCCCGGCGGGCTGCATTTTGTTGAGGCAGGGCAGGAGGTTCAGGGCGGGGGCCGCAACTTTACGTGAAACGGCCTCAGTTGCGACGCAATGGAACGGTCATTAAAATGTCGAATCTGCTGTCCCCAAGGACGCATCTTCAAGGAACAGACATGATGCACCTTTTCCGGACTTTGCTCGGTGTGATGGCGCTCGCAGCGGCCGCTTGTGGCCCATGCGGCGGGGCGCTGGCCGCCAATGGTCCGTTCCTCGCGCATCAGGCGCTCTATGACCTCAGCCTCGTCAAATCGCGCTCCAATTCGGTCAACAGCGCGCGCGGCCGCATCCTCTACAATTTCACCGGAAGCTCCTGCGAGGGATACACCTCCGAATTCCGCCAGGTCTCCGAGCTCGACAGCGGTGAGGGCAAGGTCACGCTCAGCGACCTTCGTTCCAATTCCTGGGAGGATGCCGCGGGCAAGAGCTACCGCTTCAAGATCGAGACGCGGATGAATGAGGCCGACGCCGGCCGGGTCGACGGTTCGGCGGAGCGCGACGGCGACCACATCAACGTCAAGCTGAAGCTGCCGGCGCCGAAGAGCTTTACGCTCGACGGCAGGATCGTGTTCCCGACCGAGCAGATCCAGCGCATCATCGCCGCCGCCAGGGACGGCAAGTCGCTGCTGGAGCTGTCCGTCTATGACGGCTCCGACGACGGCCAGAAGGTCTACAACACGCTGACCGTGATCGGCCAGCCGATCCCTGCCGACCGTACCACCTCGACCGATCCGTCGACCACGGACGAGCACATGAAATCGCTGAAGCGCTGGCCCGTCACGGTCAGCTATTTCGACCGCGACGCCCAGCAGAAGGAGGGCGAGCAGACGCCGATCTACGCAATGGCGTTCGAGCTCTACGAGAACGGCGTCTCGCGCCAGCTCGTGCTCGATTACAATGATTTCGTCATCTCCGGCGCGATGGGCAAGTTCGACGTGAAGGACAGCAAGCCCTGTAATTGAGCGTCGATCGTCATTCCGGGGCTCGCGAAGCGAGAACCCGGAATCTCGAGATTCCGGGTTCGGTCCTGCGGACCGCCCCGGAATGACGGCGAGAGTTGTTTGTTGGCTCTCACTCGGTGTCGTCATTGCGAGCGCAGCGAAGCAATCCAGAATCTCTCCGAGCAAAGATTCTGGATTGCTTCGTCGCAAGAGCTCCTCGCAATGACGGGCTAGCCCTCAGCGCGCTCTCCAGCTACGCTCCCTCCCAACCACAAACTCCGGGAGGCAAGCACCATGCCCAAGCTCGACCATCTCCGCCCCAGCGGCCTGCATCACAATCCCGCTTATTCCCACGTCGTCACCGCCACGGGCGCGCGGACGATCTACATCTCGGGCCAGGTGTCGACCGACGAGGAGGGGCGGATCGTCGGCGAGGGCGATATCGCCGCGCAGACGACGCAAGTGATGCAGAATCTCGGCCTGGCGCTGAAGGCGGCCGGCGCGAGCTACGCCAACATCGTCAAGATCACGACCTTCGTGGTGAACTACAAGCCGGAGCTGCGCCCGATCATCGGCAAGGCCCGCTCGGCCTTCTTCGAAGGCATGGAGCCGCCGGCCTCCACCCTCGTCGGCGTCTCCGCGCTCGCCGCGCCGGAATGGCTGATCGAGATCGAGGCGGTGGCGGTCGCGGATTGAGGAGACCTCGCAGAATGGGTTGAGCCCTGCGAGGTGGTTTCGAACGAGAGGGAAGACCATGTCGCGGGAGCTTCGCATCGGAGAGGTCGCCAGCCGAACGGGCCGCAGTATTCACACCATCCGTTGGTATGAAGCTCAGGGCCTGATCCCCGGCGTTGTCAGGGATCGCGGTGGACGGCGCGTCTACAGCGATTTTCACGTCGGCTGGTTGGACCTGATGGAGCGCCTGCGCGGCACCGGCATGTCGGTCAAGCAGATGCGCGAATATGCGGCGCTTGCGAAACGCGGCGAAGCAACGCTGAACGAGCGTCACGCGCTGCTCGCAGCCCACCAGCAGCGCGTGCAGGACAACATCCACCGGTGGTCGCAGGCTTTGGCGCTCATCGAAGCCAAGGTCGAATTCTATGAGGAATGGATCGCCGGTGGTGAAAGACCCGCCGTGTCGCCGCATGGACGCCTCAAGGCCGCGCCGGCCTCATTGGCTGCCGGGCGGCCTTAGCACTCTCTCGACCAATGCGGTGTCCATGTACTCGGTTAGCTCGCGCAGTTTTCCGTCCGCCATGCGAATGACGAAGCAGTAGGTGTTGGCGTAGAGCTCGCCGGTAAGCGTCGTCGCATTGCCCCGGCACTCGGCGACGACGTAATCGCCTTCAGCAATGATGCGGGATGCCGTGAGGCTGGTGGGAGCGGTGAATTGTCGGTGGAGAGGCTTCATCAGGCGCTCCAGCACGTCGGCCTTGCCGACATACTCGCCGGACCAGGCCGTCGAGCCGGTGATCCGCCAGACGAAGTCATCTGCCATCGCGGCGATGAACGGGTTGGGGTCTCGGCGTGCGCGCGCATCCATGATGTCCTGAATGAGCGCCTTGTTGTCGGTCACTGTCATGGGCTGTCTCCTTGAATCGAGGCCAGCCATCTCTTTACAGGCTAGAGCATGCTCTAGATCAAGCTCAATCAACCCTGTTTCGGACTGAACCCGTCATGCAAGAGAGCCATCGCTTCATCGGCCCTGTCGGCAGGCACGAAAAGATGATCGTGATGGAACGCCGAAACGGCATTCACGCTGATGCCGGCTTCGGCCAGTCGCGCCGTGATGGCCGTCAGAAAGCCTACCGCATCGAGCGCGGAGTGAACCGTCAGCGTGATCAGGCGCGAGGCAAACGCGTGGCGTAAGCCTGACGCCTCGGCTTCTTCGCGCAGGATCACCAGCGTCGTTCCTTCCTGCTCGCGGAACGTCAGCAGCGGATCGACTGTCGCGGGAATGCGTTCGCCGGGTGGGATCGTGCAGAACACGAACGTGCCGGGCTGCATTTCCGGCTTCATATTTCTCAACAGCGCGTTGAGGTCGCGTTCGTCTGTCACGGTGCCAGCCCCTGGGCGGGCGGGATCGTTTGATCCCTTGCGAAGCTAACGATGCCGGAAGCTGTTGGAGCCATGGCCAACATACCTTTGTATATCTCTTTTAATCCTTCTCATACGCTGACCTTACGCTGGTACAATTGAGCGACGGCGGGAGATTCTTACAATTTGAGTCCACTCGGGTCACTGCGAGGAGGCTCAAATGAACGTCGTCATTCGAAAGCTCAACGGCTTGTGGCACCTCATTATCGGGTCTTGTCAGATCCGAACTCCGTTCCTGGAAACTCAGGATCGGCAGTTGGTCGTTCAGTATGCCAGGCGCGTCTATCCGGGTGCACGGATCTTCGAACGCGACTGAGTTGAGCAGGACGCGATCACTCCCGCTCCTTCTCCGGCCCCTCATACGCAATGCCGCGGATCACCGCGGCGCTGCCGAACTTCTTGCGCAGGCTGTCGACGGCGCGTTCGGCATGGGCGGCGCGGCGGTCGAGCATGTCGGTGTCGTCGGCGGGCGAGCCTTCGCGCAGCGCGCTAACGCCGGCTCCCATCAGGCGGAAGGCGGTGCCGTCGATCTCCTTGGCCAGCATCTCGCGGCAGATCGAAAAGATCTTTGCGGCGAGCTGCGTTGGCGCTGCGATCGACTGCGAGCGCGTGCGCTGGCGGAAGTCGGAGGTCTTCAGCTTCAGCGTGACGGTCGAGCCGGCGAGCTCGCTGCTCTTCAGCCGCGACGACGTCTTCTCGCAGAGGCGCCAGAGAATCTTCTCCAGCGTCGCGAAATCGCGGATGTCGGTTTCGAAGGTGGTCTCGCTGGAGATCGTCTTGGCGCCGCGATCGGGCTCGACGCGACGGTCGTCGATGCCGCGGGCAAGCCGCCACAGCCGGCGGCCGTCGCTCGGAAATTGCCGCATCATCTCGATCTCGTCGGCCTTCTGAAGGTCGGCGATGATGCGGAAGCCGCGCTGCACCAGACGTTGCTGCGTCGCAGGGCCCACGCCGAAGATGAAGCCGACCGGCCTCGAAGCCAGCATCGAACGCGCTTCCTCCTGATCGAGTGCGGCAAAGCCGCGCGGCTTGTCGAGATCGGAGGCGATCTTGGCGAGGAACTTGTTGCAGGACAGGCCGACCGAAACGCTGATGCCGATGTCGCGTTCGACGTTGCGGGCAAACCGCGCCAGCACCTTTGCCGGGATCATGCCGTGAACCCGCTCGGTGCCGGAGAGGTCGAGGAAGGCCTCGTCGATCGAGAGCGGCTCGACCAGCGGCGTCAGCGCCTGCATGGCCTGGCGCACCTCGCGGCCGACGCGGACATATTTCGCCATGTCGGGTCGGATCACGATCGCGTGCGGGCAGGCTTCCAGCGCCTTGAACATCGGCATCGCCGAGCGGACACCATAGGTGCGCGCGATGTAGCAGGCGGCCGACACGACGCCGCGCTTGCCCCCGCCGATGATGACGGGCTTGTCGGCGATGTCAGGATTGTCGCGCTTCTCGACCGTGGCGTAGAAGGCGTCACAGTCGATATGGGCGATGGTCAGGCTCGAAAGCGCGCGGTGGCGGACGAGGCGGGGGGAACCGCAAGCCGAGCAGCGCCGCACGCCCAAATTCTGCAAACCGATGTCCAGATCGGCCAGGCAATCCCGGCAGAAGCAGCGGGGCCCGGCTGCCTCCAGGACGCTCACGGCACGTCGCGCTCCCAGGTCCGGTCGCCGAGCGCGTCGCCCAGCACCTGCCGCGCTGCGGCAACGTTGGTCGGCTGCAGCTCCGAGGCCGTGGCAAATGCCTTCACGGTCGCGTCATCGCGCAGCACGAAATCGAGGACGCTGAGGAGGAAATTCGGGTCCGAGGCCGCGTTCCGCAGGGTCTCCGGGCCGACACCTGTCTCGGCCAGGAACAGGCCCAGCCGCTCGGGCTCGCCCGCGACAAAGGACAATGCCTGAATCGCAACGATTTCAGCGACTTCGCGGGGGTTGTGAACAGGCTTTTTCAAGGGCCCGGTTTGCCTTTCCGTTAACTTTCAGTGTCTACTTTGGAATATGCCCGAGTCTCGCGCCTGAGTCTTGCGACCCCCGACAAGCAACTGGAAACCACATCGCAGAAAGTGGCCCCTCGGGTTTAACGAAACTAGAGCGAATCTGAGGCTAGTTTGAATCCAGTTTTCGAAGCGCCGGGGAGCGGCGCCTGAGGCGTCACATGTATCGGGCTTCGTGCCAATCAGGAGGACGGGATGGCTAAGACCGTCCTGATCGTGGAAGACAACGAGCTCAACATGAAGCTCTTCCGCGACCTGTTGGAGGCGCACGGCTACCAGACCACGGGCACCAGCAACGGCTACGAGGCGCTGGATCTCGTTCGGAAGATGCGGCCCGACCTCGTGCTGATGGATATCCAACTGCCGCAGGTCTCGGGCCTGGAGGTGACGCGCTGGATCAAGGACGATCCGGAGCTGCGCGCCATTCCCGTCGTCGCGGTTACGGCGTTCGCGATGAAGGGCGACGAAGAGCGCATCCGCGAGGGCGGCTGCGAAGCCTATTTGTCCAAGCCGATCTCGGTCGGCAAGTTCATTGAGACGGTCCGGCGTTTTATCGGATAGGAAGTGAGTTCAAAGTGTCCGCGCGTATCCTGGTTGTCGATGACGTTCCTGCCAACGTCAAACTCCTCGAAGCCCGCCTGTCCGCCGAATATTTCGACGTGATGACCGCCTCGAACGGCACCGAGGCGCTGGCGATCTCCCGCCGCGCCGAATGCGACATCATCCTGCTCGACGTGATGATGCCTGACATGGACGGCTTCGAGGTCTGCCGCCGCCTGAAGACCGATCCGGCCACGCACCACATCCCCGTCGTGATGGTGACGGCGCTCGACAGCCCGTCCGACCGCAACCGCGGGCTCGAGGCCGGCGCCGACGATTTCCTCACCAAACCCGTCTCCGACGTCGTGCTGATCGCGCGCGTGCGCTCGCTGACGCGGCTGAAGATGATGACCGACGAGCTGCGCATGCGCGCCATCACCTCGCTCGAGATCGGCATGCAGGCGCCGGAGCGCACTGCGGTCGCCGACACCGGCAAGGGCGGCCGTATCCTGCTGGTCGACGACCGCCAGTCCTCCTTTGAGCGGCTGGCGAGCCTGCTCGCGGCCGAGCACACCGTCGATGTCGAGCCGAACCCGACGGAAGCGCTGTTCCACGCAGCCGAGGGCAATTACGACCTGCTGATCGTCTCGCTCGACCTCAACAATTTCGATGGCCTCAGGCTCTGCAGCCAGGCGCGCTCGCTGGAGCGCACGCGCCATGTGCCGATCCTGGCGATCGCGGACCCCGAGAACTCGACGCGGCTGCTCCGCGGCCTCGAGATCGGCGTCAACGACTATCTGCTGCGCCCGATCGACAAGACCGAGCTGCTGGCGCGTGCCCGCACCCAGATCCGCCGCCGCCGCTACACCGATCACCTGCGCGACAACGTGCAGAACTCGATCGAGATGGCGATCACGGATGCGCTCACCGGCCTGCACAATCGCCGCTACATGGAGAGTCATCTCGCGACCCTCGCCGAGCAGGCCGCAACCCGCGGCAAGCCCCTGGCGCTGATGATCCTGGACATCGACTATTTCAAGTCGATCAACGACAATTACGGCCACGATGCCGGCGACGACGTGCTGCGCGAATTCGCGGTGCGGGTGCGCAAGTCGATCCGCGGCATTGATCTGGCCTGCCGCTACGGCGGCGAGGAGTTCGTCATCGTGATGCCGGAGACCGATCTCCACGTCGCCGGCATGGTCGCCGAACGCCTGCGCCGCTCGATCGCGGGCGAGCCGATCGCGATCCACAAGGGCACCAAGCGCATCGAGGTCACGATCTCGATCGGGCTGACCACGCTGGAGCAGAAGGGCGAGGCGGTCGCCGACGTCCTCAAGCGCGCCGACACTGCGCTCTATCGCGCCAAGCACGACGGCCGCAACCGCGTGGTGTCGCAAGCGGCGTGAGGGCGGCTCGCGCAAAATGTGCGAAAACAACCCCATGCACAGTAGCCGGCGCTAGTCGGATCAAGGGCTTACGCGGGTGGCAAGGCGGTTTGACTCGTCGGGCAAGACAGGCGCATTTTGGCAGGATGCGACGGTCCCACAAGTTCCGCTGTCATTCCCCGCCACCGGGTCTCGCCTTCGGCGAGCCCGATGACAGGCTCCGGCGGGGAATCCAGTACGCCGCGGCCTCTCGGTTCTAGCCTCACTGTCTCTGGAATACTGGATCACCCGCCTTCGCGGGTGATGACACCGTAAGGTACGGCGGCGGCGGTTATTGTGGCGCGCGCTTGTGCCGCTTCACTTGCTTCACCGTACCATCACCACCATCCCCCACATCCACCCCCGCATTCCGCAGCAGCACCGTCGCGGCTTCCTTCGCGGCGCGCGCCATCGCGGGGTCGTCGCGCACGAGGTCCTGGGCGATGGCGCCGTCGACGAGCAGCACGAGCTGGGTTGCCAGCGCGTCCGCATTCGCAACACCGAGCTCGTCGAGCCGCTCCCGAAACCAGACGCGGCGGCTTTCCTTGAAGGCGACCGCGATCTTCTTCACGGCGCGGTCCTGAGGGCCGAGCTCAGCGACCGCATTCACGAACGGGCAGCCGCGAAAATCCTTCGCCGCAAAGCGCCGCTCCAGCGAATCGAAGGTGGCGAGGATCTGCTCGGCCGGCGGCATGTCGGAAGCGCGCGGCTGCACGAAGCGGCGCTCGAGGTAAGCCGCGATCAGCGCGTCCTTGGAGGGGAAGTGGTTGTAGAGCGTGCGCTTGGAGATGCCGATCTCGGCCGCGATGGTGTCGACGCCGATGGCGCGAATGCCTTGCAGATAGAACAGCTTGTCGGCGGTCTCGAGGATCCGCTCCTTCATCGTCTGTGGGGTCGTCGGGGGAGCCATGCAGCAGCGCGCGTCCTGTTCGCTTGACAGCGTGCACCTCTTCATAGCCTAAGTACACAGGTCTGTGTAACCAAAATCAACTGATATTGCAGACGTCGGCGCTCGCGCCGCGCCCACGAGGGAGAAGAAAAATGCCCCTGTTGCAGGTCCTGCGGCCGACTTTGCCCATCCTGATCGGTGCCTCGATTATGCTGACGCTGAGCATGGGGTTGCGGCAGAGCCTCGGCATCTTCATGCAGCCGCTGACTCACGACATCCACATTTCGATCTCGGATTTTACGCTGGCGCTCGCCGTGCAGAACCTCGCCTGGGGCTTTCTCCAGCCGCTCGCCGGCGCGATGACGGTGCGCTACGGCTTCCGTCCGATCATGATCGTGGGCGCGCTGATGTACATCGTAGGCCTCATTCTGATGGCGACCGCCAACGGACTCGTCAGCATCATGATCGGCGCCGGCGTGCTGATCGGCACCTCGCTCGCCTGCACCGCGGCCGCGATCGCGATGTCGGTGGCCGCGCGCGCTGTGCCCGAGACCGTCCGGTCCACCGCGCTCGGCATCGTCTCCGGCGCGGGCTCGCTCGGCGCGCTGCTGTCGGCGCCGATCGGGCAGTTGCTCAACGAAGGCTTTGGCTGGCGCATCGGGCTCGCCGGCTTCGTCATCATGTCGGTGCTGATGATCCCTGCCGCCGGGTATGCGGGACGCGTCGACAGCATTCCGCTGCCGAAACCGTCCGCCGACGACATCGGCGATGCCACGGCCGCGACGGCTGCGAAGACGGCGTTCGGCAATGCCTCCTTCGTGGTGATGACCTGCGCCTATCTCGTCTGCGGCATGCAGCTCGTGTTCCTGACCACGCATCTGCCGTCGTACCTTGCGATCTGCGGCCTCGATCCGATGCTGAGCGCGCAGACGCTCGGCATGATCGGCGGCTTCAACGTGCTCGGCTCGCTGTTCTTCGGCTGGGCTGGCCAGCGCTGGAACAAGCTGGCGCTCTTGGGCGGGATCTACATCCTGCGCTCGCTCGCGCTCGCCTGGTACTTCATGCTGCCGGCGACGTCGTTCTCGACGCTGCTGTTCGGCGCGATCATGGGCTTCCTGTGGATGGGAGTAGGGCCGCTGGTGGCAGGCGCGGTCGCCGAGATGTTCGGCCTGCGCTGGCAGGCCATGATCCAGGGCCTTGCCTTCATGAGCCACCAGATCGGCAGCTTCCTCGGCGCTTACGGGGGAGGGGTGCTGTATGACGCGCTCGGCTCGTACACGATGGCCTGGCGCATCGGCGTGGCGCTGGGCCTAGCCGGCGGCATCGTGCAGGTGGCGTTCGCGCTGACCCGGCCGTCGCAACCGCCGGCGCCGGTGCTGCGGACGGCTTAACCGGACGCGAGCTCATGAGACTCACGGTTTTGGCGCGCATCGGCGACCCTGGGAGTCGCACGTCGTCCGACGCGGAGCTTCCTGCCTGAACCTCACGCGCGGGTTGATATCACAATAGGTGTTCCACCGGCCGGACGCCGATGCCAGGCACTGCTCTTTCGTCTCATACATGCAGTCGCCGGAATAGCCGAGCTGGCCACCGAAGACGCACCAAGGATAATCGCGTTCAGCGTTTGCGGCGGACGAAAGCCCCACCAGCATGAATACAACGAGCAAAGCGAGTCGCATTCGACCCTCCATCATGTAAAGCCGACAGACCATAGAGCATTCTGAAAACAATTGGAGCCTGGATAAGGAGCCGGTGCAGCTTTGCTGGCTGCTGCCGCCGGCATTGTCCAGATCGCGTTTGCGCTGATCAGGCCGACTGCGCTGCCGTCGCCGGTGCTGCGGACGGCTTGAAGAAACAGAGCTCGGTATCTCACCGTCACCCCCGCGCAACCGCGAAGCGGTTGTCGCTGGAGGCGGCCGCTTTCTTCAGCGGCCCTCGAAGGGCGACGGCCCGGCCGATGCAGCGGGATCGTTCATCCTTCGAGGCTCTCCAAACGGCGCGTTGCGCCGCATGGCTCGTACCTCCAGCGACAACGGCTTCGTCGTTGCGCGGGGATGACGGATCTAACAAAGGCGGGACCTTAAGGCCCGCCGCAAGCGCTCATCGCAATGACGGCGTGGAGGATGACTAGTCCGTCAACTTCAGTCTCGTGCCCCGGACGCAGCGCTCCTTGAGCGGTGCGCTGCAGAGCCGGGGCCCATGTTGCCGCATCATGCAGTGTTGCCTTCTGGGTCCCGGTTCTGCGCAGCAGCGTTGCACGCTGCGGCGCGTCCGGGACACGAGAGTGGCACAAATAAAAACGGGGCCCAGTGGGCCCCGCAAAAGTCCTTCAGCATATCCCGCGATCTTACTTGATCTTGGCTTCGCGGAATTCGACGTGCTTGCGCGCCACGGGATCGTACTTCTTCTTGACCAGCTTGTCGGTCATGGTGCGCGAATTCTTCTTGGCGACGTAGTAGAAGCCGGTGTCAGCCGAGGACACGAGCTTGACCTTGATGGTGACCGCTTTGGCCATGTTCTGAACCTCAGAAATGAAAGGAATCTGGAGCCGGCCAAACGGCCCGCGTTGGTCGGCAACCTAGCCAGAAACCGCCTGATGTCAAGGTTTCGAAGCATTTTCCAGCGAAGTGGGCACCGGTTCGCGTCAAGAAAACGCGTCAAAAACAACAACCTAGAGCCCCGCCAGGGGCTCTAGCGCGAAAAACCACTCAAATCGGGCCGATTACCCCTCGAAGAAGCGGTTTTTCGGGCGCGGCAGGCCCAGATTCTCCCTCAAAGTGGCCCCTTCATACTCTTTCCGGAAAATCCCGCGGCGCTGGAGCTCCGGGACCACCTTGTCGACGAAATCGTCGAGGCCGGCGGGCAGGAACGGGAACATGATGTTGAAGCCGTCCGAGCCGCGCCCGACCAGCCATTCCTCCATCTGGTCGGCGATGGTCTTGGCGGTGCCGACGAAGGCGAGCCCGCCATAGCCGCCGACGCGCTGGGCAAGCTGGCGCACGGTGAGTTTTTCGCGCGCGGCGAGGTCGACCATGCGCTGGCGGCCGCTCTTGCTGGCGTTGGTCTCGGGGATTTCGGGGAGCGGTCCGTCCGGATCGAAGCCGGAGGCATCGGTACCGAGGATGACCGAGAGCGAGGCGATGGCGCTGTCGTAATGCACGCGGCTGTCGAGCAGAGCGCGCTTCTCTTTGGCTTCATCGACGCTGTCGCCGACCACGACGAAGGCGCCGGGGAGGATTTTCAGGTGCTCGGGGTCGCGGCCGACCTTCGCCATGCGGCCCTTGATGTCGGCATAGAGCTTCTGCCCGTCGGCAAGGCTGCCGCCGCCGGTGAACACAGCTTCCGCGGTCTCGGCCGCGAGCTGCTTGCCGTCGTCGGAGGCGCCGGCCTGCACGATCACCGGCCAGCCCTGTACCGGGCGGGCGATATTGAGGGGTCCGCGCACCTTCAGATATTTGCCGTTGTGATCGAGCGTGTGCATCTTCGAAGGATCGAAGAACAGCCCGCTCTCGACATCGCGCACGAAGGCGTCGTCGGCGAAGGAATCCCAGAGGCCGGTGACCACGTCGTAGAATTCGCGGGCGCGCTTGTAGCGCTCAGCGTGCTCCATGTGATCGTCGAGACCGAAATTCAGCGCCGCGTCCGGGTTCGAGGTGGTGACGATGTTCCAGCCGGCGCGCCCGCCGCTGAGATGGTCGAGCGAGGCGAAGCGGCGCGCGACGTGATATGGCTCGTCAAAGGTGGTCGAGCCCGTCGCGATCAGGCCGATTCGCTCCGTGACCGCGGCGAGCGCCGACAGCAGCGTGAACGGCTCGAACGAGGTCACGGTGTGGCTGCGCTTGAGCGCATTGATCGGCATGTTCAGCACGGCGAGATGATCGGCCATGAAGAAAGCGTCGAACTTGCCGGCCTCGAGCTTGCGGATCAGTGTCTTGATGTGACCGAAATTGAAATTGGCGTCCGGCCAGGCGCCGGGATAGCGCCAGGCGCCGGTGTGGATGCTGATCGGGCGCATGAACGCGCCAAGCTTGAGTTGCCGTTGTGCCATCGCCCCGTATCCGTTCTGGGTGTCGTTCGCAAACACATAGGGACGCGGAGGAACTCTGCCATTGGGGCAGGTGGGAAGAATCTTTTGTTTTTCGCCGTCAGCTCAGTACAAACCCGTCATTCCGGGGCGCCGCGTCAGCGGCGAGCCCGGAATCCATTGGAGGCGCCAAAGCTTCCACATCGTCATGGCCGGGCATAGCCGTCCGAAGGACGGCGTCGCTTCCGCTCGCCTACGTCCCGCCATCCACGCCTTGCCGCACGGGTCGAACAACGTGGATGCCCGGGACAAGCCCGGGCATGACGACCTCTTGTGAATAGGCGCCGTTCCTCGAACCAATCCGCCGCTCGCTCCGACCAAGCCATGACCTCGTGAGGAGACCATCAATGGCAGGAGCGATGACAGTGGATGGCGGCATGGTCCGCATCGATCGTCCGATGCCCTGGATCGGCCGGCTGCTGTCGCTGCCGCTGCTGGCGGCGAGTAGCTATCTGCTCTGGAATGTCGCGCTCGGCCTGCGCCAGGATTTTTCCGGCTTCGGCCGGCTCGCCGACGACCTCGTGCCGGTGCTGGTGTTCACGGGCCTCGGGCTGCTCGTCGGCATCCCCGGCCTGATCCTGCTCACCTTCCGCACTTTCGTCGTGCTCAACGAGACGCTGCGCCAGATCGTCATCACCAGCCAGTTCGGCCCGCTGAATATTCGCAAGCACCGCAATCTCGCCGACTATCATTTCATCAGCATCACCGACGATTACGACGCGGATCTGACGACCTATGACGTCAATCTCTGCGGCAACAAGGGCACTGAGCCGATCAACCTGATGAGCTTCACCAGGCGCGAGGAGGCGGACAAGCTTGCCAACGAACTCGGGCGGGCGCTCAAACTTCCGGCGCGCGACTATGTCGGCACTGAGCCGGACGCCGACTGAGAAGGAACTTCCTCGTCATTCCGGGGCGCGCCTCTTGGCGCGAGCTCGGAATCCATCTGGCCGCGGGGATTGTGGATGAATGGATTCTCAGATGCGCAATTGCGCATCGTAGTTCGCACTTCGCGCGCCCCGGAATGACGGCCTAGCCCAAAATATCCTTCTGCATCTTGCCACCGTAGAAATGGAAGAACGGCACCGGCGCGTCGTGGCGGAGCGGGCCGGTGGCAAGGCGCGTGTCGAGCTCGTTGAGCACGTTGCGCGTCATCGGATGCAGATCGGCGAGCGGCTTCGAGCCGAGCTCGACCCAGACCAGTTCGACCAGCTCCGCATCGGCATGGATGACGCCCTCGACGCGATGGGTGATCGCGGAGGCATCCGCGGTGAAGAAGCGCGTGTCGAACCGCTTGACGCGGCCGGGCGGGGTGATCGCGCGCGCGATCAGGAACAGGCCTGAAGGGTCGGGCAGCAGGCCCGCATCGGCAAATGGCTTCCAGGCGCCGTCGAGCTTGGGCGCCTTGCCCTCGGCCTTGCGCCCGAGGCAGAGGCCGGTCTCCTCGCAGGCCTCGCGGATCGCGGCAATCGCCAGCGACTTGGCGCGTGAGGCCGGCGTCTTCGGGCTGCCCTTGGCGAGATTGGCTTCGAGCTCGGAGGTGATCGGGGCAGCACACGGGACGCGGTAGTCGGCCTTGTCGACACGGCCGCCGGGGAAGACGAATTTTCCGGGCATGAACACCACCTTGTCGTGGCGCTTGCCGACGAGGACTCTTGGAATGGTGCCGCTGCGATCGACCAGGATCAGTGTCGCCGCATCCTTCGGGCGGAAATAGGGATGATGGTCGGCTTCCTTGCCCTCGTGGATCCTTGCCTTCTCAGCAGCCTGCGACGTGTCCGTCATGTCCTCACCCAAACCACTTTTTGCTTATTGCTTACACCGGCGGAATACCATCCGGAGGGGTCTCGTCAAAGCCGTGCATGCGCAGAGCCCATTGCAATCCGACCACGGCGCCCTTGACCGGCTGGAGCAGCGCGAGCGAGGCGAAGAACGTGAAGGGCAGATAGGCCGCGAAGCTGAGCCAGACCGGCGTCGTGTAGTTGGTCTCGATCCAGAGGATGCCGGGCACCACGATGTGGCCGACGATGACGATGACGAGATAAGCGGGTAAATCGTCGGCGCGATGCGGCGTGAAGTCGAGGCCGCACACCGAGCAATGATCTGATGTCTTCAGGAAGGCGCGGAACAGCTTTCCTTCGCCGCAGCGCGGGCAGCGGCCGCGAAAGCCGCGCTTCATTGCCGTCCAGACGTCGCGCTTCTCGACGAGGCCGGTCTCGCGCGTCCAGATTTTTGGGGCCGTGCTCATCGTCACCATGCCTTGCCCTTCTGACCCTTGCCCTTCCCGTTACTTTTTCCTTTGCCCTTCTTCGCCTTGCCGGACTTCGGCTTCGCTGGCTTGCGTTTTTTATCCGGACTGCGTCCGGGATGCGCCTTGAACGAGGGGCGGCGTTGCGGACCAGATCGCCTGCGGCCCTGCGGCGCGGTCTCGCCGCTCGACGACAGCAGCTCGAAGCGCAGCGCGCCTGCGACGGGGGCTGCTTCTATCAGACGGACGTCGACCACGTCACCCAGCTGATGCATGGTGCCGCTGCGCGTGCCGACGAGCGCATGGCGGCTCTCGTCATAGTTGAAATATTCCGTGCCAAGGGATCGGATCGGGATCAGGCCGTCGGCGCCGGTATCAGTGAGCTTGACGAACAGGCCGGCGCGCGTGACGCCGGAGACGCGGCCCTGGAAGCTGGCGCCGATGCGGTCGGCGAGGTGATGGGCGATCAGGCGGTCCACGGTCTCGCGCTCCGCCTTCATCGCGCGCCGCTCGGTCACCGAGATGTGGGCTGCGACCTCGCCGAGACTTTCCGGCGTTTCGCTGTCGGGCAGCGCGCCCTCGCCGAGGCCGAGCGCGCGGACCAGCGCGCGGTGCACGACGAGGTCGGCATAGCGGCGGATCGGCGAGGTGAAATGCGCGTAGCGGCGCAGGTTGAGGCCGAAATGACCGTAATTCTCGGAGGAATATTCGGCCTGCGCCTGCGCGCGCAGCACGACTTCGCTCACCAGCGGGAAGTGGTCGTGGCCTTCGAGCTGCGCCAGCACGCGGTTGAACAGGGCCGGGCGCAGCGCGCCTGATTTGGCGAAGGGAACGTCGAGCGTCTCCAAGAACTCTGCGAGCGCGTGGACCTTCTCCAGCGTCGGCTCGTCATGCACGCGGTAGATCAGCGGCAGCGACTTCTTCTCCAGCATCTCGGCGGCCGCGACGTTGGCGAGGATCATGAACTCCTCGATCAGCTTGTGCGCATCGAGACGCTCGGGGACGACGACGCGATCGACCGTGCCGTCGCTCTTCAGCAGGATCTTGCGCTCGGGCAGATCGAGATTGAGCGGATCGCGCTCGTCGCGGGCGCGCTTGACGCAGGCATAGGCGGCATAGAGCGGCCTCAGGATCGGATCGAGCAGGGGGCCGGTGGTGTCATCAGGCCGGCCGTCGATCGCGGCCTGGGCCTGCGCGTAATTGAGCTTGGCCGCCGATCGCATCAGGATGCGGTGGAACGTATGCGAGCGCTTGCGGCCATCAGGGCCGATTACCATCCGCACCGCCAGCGCGCCGCGCGGCTCGCCCGGCACCAGGGAGCACAGATTGTTGGAGATGCGCTCCGGCAGCATCGGCACGACGCGGTCGGGGAAATAGACCGAATTGCCGCGGTCGAGCGCGTCGCGGTCGAGCGCGGTGCCCGGCCGGACGTAGAAGCTTACATCCGCGATGGCGACGTTGACGATGAAGCCGCCCTTGTTGTTGGGGTCGTCGTCGGCCTGCGCATGCACCGCGTCGTCATGATCTTTCGCATCGGGCGGATCGATGGTGACGAGCGGGACGTCGCGCCAATCCTCGCGTCCCTTCAGGTTCGCGGGTTCTGCGGCTTCCGCCTCGCGCTCTGCCGCGGGGCGGAATTGCAGGGGGATGTCGTGGGCGTAGATCGCGATCAGGCTGATCGCCTTCTCCGACTTGACCGAGCCGAGCTTCTCCTTGACGCGGCCCGAGGCGAGGCCGAAGGCGCGCGAGCGGACGATGTCGACGCTGACGAGGTCGCCGTCCTGCGCGCCCTGCGTGTCGGCCGCGGCGATGTTCAGCTCGCGGTCGGCAGACTTCTTGTCGACCGGGATCAGCCGTCCACCGCCTTCGGGAAGCTCGCGGAACACGCCGAGGATGCGGCTCTTGGCCTTGTCGAAGACCTTGATGATGTGGCCGCGATAGGCCGGGCCTTCGGCCTCGTCGAAGCGCTCGACGCGCAGCAGCGCGCGGTCGCCGATTCCGGCGGCCGTGCCGGGCTTTGGCCGGCGCGGCATCACGATGAGGATTTTGGGCGGTTCGCCGCTTTCGACCTCGTCCCATTCGGTGGGAGAGGCGATCAGCTCGCCGTCATCGTCGCGGCCGGTGATGTCGGCGACCAGCGTCGCCGGCAGGCTGTCCGGCTCCGAGACCTTGTGGCGTTTCTTCTTGATGATCCCGTCGTCGGCGAGCTCGCGCAGCATGCGCTTGAGCTCGACGCGATCGGCGTTCTTCAGGCCGAACTCGCGCGCAATTTCGCGGGTGCCGACGTTTCCCTGATTTGCCTTGATGAAGGCGACGATGGCTTGCCTGTCGGGAAAGCCACGGTCATTCTTGCGTTTCACTTAACCTCTAACTCTTGCCGGCACTCTTCTTGGCCGGAGTATTTGCAGGATTCTTGCTGGCGGCGGCCTTGGTCGGCGACGTCTTGGCAGTCGACGGCACGGCGGCGCGCGCCTTGCTGGTGGATTCGGATTTGGCCGCGGCTTTCTTCGCGGCCGGCTTCTTGGGTCTCGGCGCGGTACCATCGCCGTCGGCGGCCTTCTCCGCAGCCTTCTTGGCCTTGGCAGGCTTCGCCGCCTTCTTCGCCTTGGTCTTTCCGCCACCCTTGGCCGCGCGCTCGTCGATCAGCGCGATCGCCTGCGGCAGCGTGATGGCGTCCTTCTCGAACTCGGCCGGGATCGTCGCGTTGACGCCGCCCGCGGTGACATAGGCGCCGTAGCGGCCGCTCTTCACGGTGACGGTGCCGAGCGTCGGATGATCGCCGATCGCCTTGCCGGGGTCGGCGCCGAAGCGGCGGCTCGGGCCCTTGGCGACCTTTTCCGCGATCAGCGTCACCGCGCGGTTGAGGCCGATGTCGAACACCTCGTCGCCGGCCTCGAGGCTGGCATAGGTCTTCTCGTGCTTCACGAACGGCCCGAAGCGACCGAGGCCGGCGGTGATCGGCTGACCGGTTTCGGGATGCTTGCCGATCTCGCGCGGCAGCGACAACAGTTTGAGCGCAAGCTCGAGCTCGACATCGCTCGGAGAGGTGCCCTTCGGGATGCCCGCGCGCTTCGGCTTCTCGCCCTCCGCATAGTCCTTCTGCTCGCCGAGCTGGATATAGGGCCCAAAGCGGCCGGCCTTGACCCAGACGTCGAAGCCGGTGTCGGGATCCTGGCCGAGCGAACGGTCGGCCGTTGCCTCGCTGTCGGCGGCGAGCTGGCGGGTGTAGCGGCACTCCGGATAGTTCGAGCAGCCGACGAAGGCGCCGAACTTGCCGGCCTTCAGATTGAGCCGGCCGTTGCCGCAGCTCGGGCACTGCCTGATGTCGCCGCCGTCGGCGCGGGGCGGATAGATGTGCTGTCCGAGCATGTCGTCGAGCACGTCCAGCACCTGCGCCACGCGCAAATCCTTGATCTCGTCGACGGCGCCGATGAAGCCGCTCCAGAAATCCTTCAGCACCTGCTGCCAGGAGATCTCGTTGTTGGAGATGCGATCGAGCTGCTCTTCCAGATTGGCGGTGAAGTCGTATTCGACGTAGCGGCTGAAGAAGCTTTCGAGGAACGCGACCACGACGCGGCCCTTGTCCTCGCCGTGCAGGCGCTTCTTCTCCAGCTTGACGTAGCCGCGGTCCTTCAGGACCTGGAGGATCGAGGCATAGGTCGAGGGCCGGCCGATGCCGAGCTCTTCCATGCGCTTGACCAGCGAGGCTTCCGAGAAGCGCGGCGGCGGCTCGGTGAAATGCTGGGTGACGGCGAGCGATTGCCGCTTCAGGCCGTCGCCCGCACTCATGGCGGGCAGGCGGCGGGAGTCCTCGTCCTCCTCGTCGTCGCGGCCTTCCTGATAGAGCGCGAGGAAGCCGTCGAACTTGACGACCTGGCCGGTGGCGCGCAGCTCCAGCGTGCGGCCGCCCACCTTCGCGGTGATGTCGACGGTGGTGCGCTCGAGCTCGGCCGCTTCCATCTGGCTCGCGATGGTGCGCTTCCAGATCAGCTCGTAGAGCCGCGCCTGATCGGAATCGAGCTTGCGGCTCATGCTGTCCGGGCGGCGGGACATGTCGGTCGGACGGATCGCTTCGTGCGCTTCCTGGGCGTTCTTGGCCTTGGCCTGGTACTGGCGCGGGGCATCCGGCACGTAGGCGTTGCCGTAATCCTCGCCGATCACCTTGCGCGTCTGGGTGATCGCGGACGGATCGATCTGCACGCCGTCGGTACGCATATAAGTAATGAGTCCGGTGGTCTCGCCGCCGATGTCGATGCCTTCATAGAGGCGCTGGGCGATGCGCATCGTGTGCGCCGGCGCAAAGCCGTATTTGCGGCTGGCTTCCTGCTGGAGCGTGGACGTGGTGAAGGGCGCCTGCGGATTGCGCCGGGCGGGTTTTGCGTCGACCGCGGTGACCGCGTAGGCGGCGGCTTCCAGTGCCTTCTTGAAGTCTTCGGCTTCCGCGCCGGTGCCGATGTCGAGACGCTGGATCTTCTTGCCGTCGGCGCCGACGAGGCGCGCCTCGAACGCATCGCCGCGCGGCGTGAGCAGGGTCGCGATCAGCGACCAATATTCGCGCGCAACGAACTTCTCGATCTCGAGCTCGCGGTCGCAGACAAGCCGCAGCGCCACCGACTGCACGCGGCCGGCCGAACGGGCGCCCGGCAGCTTGCGCCACAGCACGGGGGAAAGGGTGAAGCCGACGAGATAGTCCAGCGCGCGGCGCGCCATATAGGCGTCGACCAGCGCGCCGTCGATCTGGCGCGGATGCTTCATCGCGTCCGTGACCGCCTGCTTGGTGATGGCGTTGAACACCACGCGCTCGATCTTCTGGTCCTTGAGCGCTCGCTTCTCCTTCAGCACCTCCAGCACGTGCCAGGAGATGGCCTCGCCCTCGCGATCAGGGTCGGTGGCGAGAATCAGGCGGTCGGCGTTCTTCAGAGACTTGGCGATATCGTTGAGCCGGCCGGCCGCCTTGGGGTCGACCTCCCAGATCATCTTGAAATTTGCGTCGGGATCGACGGAACCGTTCTTCGCCGGGAGGTCGCGGACATGGCCGAACGAGGCCAGAACCTCGTAGGACGAGCCCAAATATTTGTTGATCGTCTTGGCTTTCGCCGGCGACTCCACAATGACGATATTCATGTAGTTCCAGTAACTTACGGGGAAATTCTGGGCCGAATTCGACGAGATTCGGGTCGGCCGTTTCGAAGCGAACATGGGTGGTGAGGCCCTCGCTGTCAAATCGAGGGGTGTAGAAGGCCGCCGCGATGGGAAAAGTTTCATATCGAGAAAGTTGCAAAATACCACCCTGGAGTTGCGATCGATGTGGGCGTAATGTTCCCGCGGGGCATGGATTCGGGGTGGGGTCTGGTGACTAGGCCAGGAAAGAAACGGGCGCGCGCCGCATCAGGCGCGCCGGGAGGCTCGCGCCACGAGGAACCGGGGGAGGGCGGCGCCGACGAGGCGGTGGCCTTCATCGCCGAGCAGGTGGCGGTGTTGCGCAAGCTCGCCGAGCGCCACAGGCTCGACGTGCTGCATTATCTCCTAGGGATGACGCAGCTCGAGGCCGACGAGCACCTGCGGCTGCGCACCAGGCGCAAGCTGTCGTAGCGGCGCCGCCGCCAAGTATCGGACCCGTCATCCTTCAGACCCGTCATCCTGAGGCGCGAGTAGCGCGATGCAAAGCATCGCGCCGGGAGCCTCGAAGGATGACGGGTCGGGATGCCGCCGGCCGTCGCCCTTCGAGGCTCGCTCGCGCTGCTGCGCACCACGGCTCGCACCTCCAGCGACAACGGCTTCGCCGTTGCGCGGGGGTGACGGTGAGAGAATTGAGCGCGCTGCTTCAACGCCGTCATTGCGAGCGCAGCGAAGCAATCCAGACTGTCTCCGTGGAAAGGTTCTGGATTGCTTCGCTGCGCTCGCAATGACGGTGTGGTGGTAGTTCGACTTAACTAGGCCGACCGCCGCCGCGGCGCAGGCCGCGGCTTCACCGTCGTGTCCGCCTGGCTGAGCAGCCGGCCGTCCTCCGCGCGCAGCTCGAGCTTGCGCACCGGGCGGCCTTTCGCGCGATCGACCAGGATGGTCGCGATCTGCTCGGGGTGATCGTCGAATGCCTCGCTCCATTGCCGGAGCGCGACCAGGATCGGGAAGGTGCCGCGGCCTTTCGGCGTCAGCACATATTCCGAATAGGCGCTGCCGTCGGAGGCGGGGGCGGTTTCCAGAATGCCGTGATCGACCAGCGCGCGCAGCCGCGCGGCCAGGATGTTCTTGGCCATGCCGAGCTTGCTCTGAAATTCGCCGAAGCGGCGCAGGCCGAACAGCGCCTCGCGGATGATCAGGAGCGACCACCAGTCGCCGATCGCCTCCAGCGCGCGCGCGATCGGGCAGGTATCGCCCTCGAAGCTGGTTCGTTTCACCATCGTATTGGTCCTTTCGCGTTCGCCCGATGCCGGTGGCGATCACGCGCTTGTGTGGTTGCATCATAAAACCAAATGGCCTAGATGGCAACGTAGTTTCATTATGAAACCACTGGAGGCGAGCGTGAGACTGAAGAACAAGACGGCATTGATTACGGGCGGCAACAGCGGCATCGGGCTTGCGACGGCAAAACTGTTCGTGGCCGAGGGCGCGAAAGTGGTGATCACCGGGCGCAACAAGGAGACGCTGGCGGCCGCCGCGAAGGAGCTCGGTCCGAACGCGCTCGCGGTTGCCGCTGATGCCACCGATATCGCCGCCACTGAAGCTGCGATCAGGCAGGGCGCCGAGAAGTTCGGCAAGTTCGACATCGTGTTCGCCAATGCCGGCATTCCAGGCAGCACGCCGCTCGGTGCGGCGACGCTGGAGGTCTTCGAAAAGGTGATCAGCACGAACCTCACCGGTGTGTTCTTCACGGTTCAGTCCGCACTGCCTCATCTGAACGACAACGCCTCGATCATCCTCAACGGCTCGGTGATCTCGGTGCTCGGCATTCCCGGCTACTCGGCTTACGGCGCGGCCAAGGCCGGCGTGCGGGCGTTGGCGCGGATCATGGCTTCGGAGCTGTCGCCGCGCGGCATCCGCGTCAACGTCGTTGCGCCGGGCGCGATCCGCACGCCGATCTGGGGCGCTGCGATCGCAACACCCGAAGCCGAGAAGGCGTTCGAGAAACGGATCGCGCTGTCGACGCCGCTCGGCCGCATCGGTGAACCCGATCACATTTCCAAGACGGTGCTGTTCCTAGCCTCCGATGATTCCGCGCATGTGCAGGGCCAGGAAATCTTCGTCGACGGCGGCGCGGTGGCCTCGCCGAGCGGCGCGCCGATCTATCGCGGCTGATCAAATCAAGTGCAAATTGAATCGGTCGGCGCGACCACAGCGGTTGCGCCGGCCGGTTCCCTCGTCTTGCGGGATGTATTTTCTGAACCTTGCATGATGTGGTTGAACCTTGGCGCAAGCTGCCAAGACACTTTTACGGGCAAGGGGTCACAAGACTCACTTTCAGGGAGCCCGTGATGCCAAAGGCAGCTCGCATTTTTTCGTCGATTTCAGCACCGCGTATTTTCACCGAACGTTCCGCCATTCCCGCCAGGCGCTCCGACAAATCGGAGCTCATCGGGGTGGCACTCTTCTCCGGCATCGGCCTGTTCGTTTCGCTCGTGGCCGTCATCCTGGGCGTTCAGGGCGCCTGGTTTTAGCCCGTGCGATCTGTCAGCCGCCGCCGGAATCCGGCAGCAGCTGATGCGGTCGGCGTGAGCCTCAGGCCGCCTGAAGGCTGGTTGCTGCCTGAAGCGCACCCGCCAGTGCTTTCTCACGGTGCTCCGGGCCGACCTGGATGCCGTCGGCGATGATGAATTCGGGGGTCTGGATTCCCATGAAGCCGAACACGCCGCGCAGATAGGTTTCGAGATGCTCCAGCGCCGCGGCGGGCGAGCCGGCGCCGTAATAGCCGCCGCGCGAGATCGCCACGATCACCCGCTTGCCGCCGGCAAGGCCCTGCGGCCCGTTCGCGTCATATTTGAAGGTCTTTCCCGCCACCAGGACGCGGTCGATCCAGGCCTTGAGCTGGCTCGGAATGGTGAAATTGTACATGGGCGCGCCGATCACGACGATGTCGGCGGTCAGGAATTCGTCCAGCGCGGCTGCGCTTGCGGCAAGGTCCGGTCCGAGTTCCGCCGGCGCTGGCGCGCCTTGCGCGGCCGCCAGGTGCGAGCCGGAGAGGTGGGCGAGCGGGGTCTGGGTCAGGTCGCGATAGACGATATCGAGCGAGGGCGTTGCCTGCTTGAGACGGTCGACGATGGCGGCGGAGACCTGCCGGCTGACGGAGTGGGGGCCGAGCACGCTGGAGTCGATATGGAGGAGTTTCATTGAGGTCACCCATGGTATATGTTTGTAACCAGGACTACATGAGTGACTGTTGAAATCCCCGCAAGAACGCACTTTTTTGAGCCATGGACACATTATTGAAACCGACACACACCGATTTGCCTGCCTCGCCAAGGCGGGATCAAAGGCCAGATCCCAACCATGCGGACTGCCGCGGGGTCGCCTCCGTGCTGTCCCGCGTCGGCGACAAATGGAGCGTGTTCGTCATCATGATGCTGAGCGACGGGCCGAAGCGCTTCAATGAGCTGAAGCGCATGATCAACGGCGTCTCGCAGCGGATGCTGACCCTGACGCTGCGTGGCCTCGAACGCGACGGCCTCGTCACGCGCACGATCTTCCCGACCATTCCGCCGCGCGTGGACTATGAGCTGACCGATCTCGGCCACGGGCTGTCGCGGCCCGTCGAGGCGCTCGGCAAATGGGCGAAAGACCATCTGGATCAGATCGAGGCCGCACGGACGCGGTTCGACAAGCGCGGCGAGAACTAGAGCAACGACACCAATCCGCCGCCGTGGCGTTCGAGCCGGCCGGCGAGTTCGAGCTCCAGCAGCACGGTGCGCACGATCGCAGGCGAGGCGCCGGACATCCGCACGAGATCGTCGAGTCCGATCGGCACGGGGCCGAGCAGGCCAGTGATCTGGTCGCGGTCGTGCGTCTGCGGATCGCTTTCGAACGGCTCGCTGTCGGGCTCGCGCGCCCGATGCATCAGCGGCCGCTCCATGATCGGTGCGACAGCGTTGATGACGTCGGCGGCTTCGGTGACGAGCGTTGCGCCCTGCTTGATTAGATCGTTGGTGCCGGCGGCGCGCGGATCGAGCGGTGAGCCCGGCACCGCGAACACCTCGCGGCCCTGTTCGGCCGCCATGCGCGCGGTGATCAGCGAGCCCGAACGGTGGGCGGCCTCCACCACGACCACGCCGAGCGAAGCGCCCGAGATCAGCCGGTTGCGGCGGGGGAAGTCCCGGGCGCGCGGCTCGTGGCCGAGCGGCATCTCGGAGATCGCCGCGCCCGCGTGATCGAGGATCGATCCGAGCAGGTCGCCGTGCTCGGGCGGATAGATGCAGTCATGGCCGCCGGCGAGCACGGCGATCGTGCCGCTCTCGACGCTGGTGCGATGCGCGGCCTGGTCGACGCCGCGGGCGAGCCCCGAGATGATGACAAAGCCGGCTTCGCCGAGCTCGCGGGCCAACTGGCCGGCGAACTTCAGCCCGGCGCCGGAGGCGTTGCGCGAGCCGACGATCGCGATCATCGGCCGCTTCAAGGTTGTCGTGTCGCCACGCACCGCGAGCAGCGGCGGCGCGTCGTCGAGCGTCGCCAGCCGCCCCGGATAGCCGTCCTCGCCTGGCGCAAGCCAGGCGATGCCGAATTTGCGGCTCGCAGCCAATTCGGCCTTGGCCTCGTCCACGCTACAGATACGCCCCGACCGCGCCGCGCCGCCGCGGCGCGCGAGATCCGGCAGCCGCTCCAGCGCGGCGCGCGCGGTGCCGAAATGATCGACCAGCGAGCGGAAGGTGCGCGGTCCGACATTGTCGGAACGGATCAGCCGCAGGCGGTCGATCCGCTCTAGCTCGGTTAGCTCCACGCTGGAATTGATGGCGTCCACGGTGTCTCCTTGCAGGCACAGCATGGAACAACCTGAGGGCGTGGGCAACAGCGTCGTGCGCTTGCACGACCTTGCCCCGATGCTAAAAGCGATCCCAATAAGAAGGGTTTTTGCCATGATCTCACTCGCCGACCTCCAGCGCCGCATCGAAGCGGGCGAACTTTCGCCGGATGACGCCATCGCCCAATCGCACGCGGCGATCGAGGCGCGGGAGAAGGAGGTCCATGCCTTCGTCCGCCACGACAAGTCGGCAAGAGCGCAAGCTTCCGGCCCGCTGCGCGGCATCGCGGTCGGGATCAAGGACATCATCGACACGGCCAATATGCCGACCGAGATGGGCTCGGAGATCTATCGCGGCTGGCAGCCGCGCTCGGACGCGCCGGTCGTGATGATGCTGAAGCGGGCGGGCGCCACCATCATCGGCAAGACCACGACCACGGCGTTCGCCTCGCGCGATCCGACCCCGACGCTCAATCCGCACAATACCGGCCATTCGCCGGGCGGCTCGTCCTCGGGCTCGGCGGCGGCGGTCGGCGCCGGCATGATCCCGCTGGCGCTGGGCACCCAGACCGGCGGCTCGGTGATCCGGCCCGCCGCCTATTGCGGGACGGCCGCGATCAAGCCGTCGTTTCGGATGCTGCCGACGGTCGGCGTGAAGTGCTATTCGTGGGCGCTCGACACGGTCGGCTTGTTCGGCGCGCGCGCGGAGGATCTGGCGCGCGGACTGCTGGCGATGACCGGCCGCAGCGAATTCTCCGGCATCGTCCCGGCCAAGGCACCGCGCATCGGCGTGGTCAGGCAGGAGTTCGTGGGTGCTGTGGAGCCGGCGGCCGAGCAGGGGCTGCAAGCGGCGATCAAGGCGGCCGAGCGCGCCGGGGCCAGTGTGCAGACCATCGATCTGCCCGAGTCGGTGCGGGAGGCCTGGCGCATCCATCCGATCATCCAGGACTTCGAGGCGCACCGCGCGCTCGCCTGGGAGTTTTCGGAGCATCACGACGAGATCGCGCCGATGCTGCGCGCCAGTCTCGACGCGACGGTCGGGCTGACGCCGAAGGAATATGACGAGGCTCGCCGGATCGGCCGGCGTGGCCGCCGTGAGCTCGGCGAAGTGTTTGAGGGCGTCGACGTGCTCTTGACCTATTCGGCGCCGGGCACGGCGCCGGCCAAGGAGCTCGCGAGCACCGGCGATCCCCGCTACAACCGGCTCTGGACGCTGATGGGCAATCCTTGCGTCAACGTGCCGGTGCTGAAGGCCAATGGCCTGCCGATCGGCGTGCAGGTGATCGCGCGCTTCGGCAACGACGCGCATGCGCTTGCGACGGCGTGGTTCCTGGAGAATGCGCTGGCGCGGGCCTGACGCGGGGCACCTCAACTTTATGTGAGCGCGAAGGATGCAACCGCGCCCGGGCTGAGCCGACCAACTGAACTCATGGCTCTCCCGGACAAACAGATCCCACGCAGCTCGCAATTTTTCGGCGCGGGCGAGGGACTCGGCGACATCGTCGAGTCCCTCTGGGATGCCGATCTCGACGATGCCGCAGCCGCCTGCGCGCGGACGATCAAGGTTCTGCCGACGCCGTCGCCAGTTCTGGTCGTGCACTATCGCGCGCCGATGGCCTCGCAACGCGGCGTCTACAAGCGCACCATCAACGGCATGCATACCCGCGCAGCAGTGCTGAAGCCGAGCGGTTCGCTCGGCGTCGTGTTGGTGCGGCTCAAGGCCGACGCGGCCGACCGCGTGCTCGGCGTGAAGCCTGCCGATCTGCTCGATGCCAGCATCGATCTGTCGGACATTTTTGGCGATGGCGCTGCCGCGCTGCTCGAAGAACAGCTCGCGGAGGCCGGCAGCGCGGCCGCGCGCGTGACCTGCATGCGAGACTTCGTCCGGACGAGGACAGGGCCCGGCCGTCTCGATCCGCTGGTCGCGCAGGCGATGCGTACGATCAGGCGGGATCCGGCGATCTCCATGCGCAGGCTTGCCGGCGATCTCGACATCGGCAAGCGTAGCCTGCAGCGGCGCTTCAAGGCCGAGACCGGTGCAAGCGCAAAGCAGTTTGCGCGGATCGAGCGGATGCAGCGGGCGATTGCCGCGCGCCGCGCTGGTTCCGACTGGGCCGATGTCGCGCACGCGACCGGTTTTACCGACCAAGCGCATCTGATCCGCGATTTCCGCACGCTCGCGTGCGCTTCGCCGGAGGCGTTCTGCCGTCAGTCGTCGATCGCCAACGTAAGGGCCTGGAACGCCGAGCTCGCGGCGTCGGATTTTTACAATACCTTCGTCGCCTAGGCCGCTACCAGCGCATCTCCCTGGATTGCAAGGAGATGCAAACATGCTGACCGAGATCGCCCGCGGCACACGGCTGCGCAATGTCTTCAACAAGGAGACTTTTGTCTTCTCCGGACCGCTCGACAATCCCGGCGTCGCGCGCTTCGGCGTGATCCTCGAAAAAGGCGGCTCGGGCGGCGGCAATGCGCTGGTGCACGTTCATCCCGGCGCGGACGAACACTTTGCGGTCAAGAGCGGACGCATCAAGGTTGTCGTCGACGGGCGCGAGCAACTGGTCGATGCCGGCGGCACCGCGATCGTGCCCCGCGGCCGGCCGCATTACTTTGCCAATGTCGGCGAGAGCAATGCCGATCTCGAGATCTCCTTCGTCCCGGCGCAGCAGCATCTGCGCTTCTTCGCCAATTTCGCCACGCTCACGGTCAAGCAGCCCGCGTGGTTTTCGAGTGCCGGCGATCCGAACTTTCTCCTGATCGCGTTGGTGCTGCACACCTATCGCGATCATCTCTATCTCGCCGGCGTGCCGATCTGGCTTCAGAAGCTGCTGTTCGCTCTCCTTGCTCCGGTGGCGCGGCTCGCCGGCTACCGGATGGCGATCGAGCCGCTGAGCGAGACGCTTGCACGGGCCGGCGTCGCGGCCTGAGTTGAAAGCTCAGGACAGTGCTGGCTCGATAGCGGGCAGGGCGCGTTGGGCCTCGGCGCCTGTCGCGCCTTGCCCGAGCCAGCGCCCGGCGGCTTCGCGGCCGCTCCGGTGCAACAGGCGAATGAAGCCGCGGCCGAGATCGGCCGAGCTACGCTGCGCCAGGCCTTCAATCGAGTCTTCCGCCGCGATCCTGGAGAACCGCAGCGAACATGCGGCGTGCGATTGCGCCCATGCGATCGCCGCGACCTCGGCATTGAGCGCTGCGTTTGCGGTGATCTGGTCGAGCCGGCGGTCGATGGCGGCGAGCGTGATCGGCACGTAGCTGTCGCGGGACGGGGTGAGCTGGACCAGCAGCACGTCGGTTGCCGCCGTCTCCTGCGCCAGCTTCAGCAGTGGCGGATTGCCGCCGAAGCCGCCGTCCCAATAGGCCTCGCCGTCGATCTCGACGGCGCAGTGGACCAGGGGCGGGCAGGTCGAGGCCAGCGCGACGTCGGTCGTGATGGCGTCATTGCGAAAGATCTGCTGCTGCCCGTCGCGGATCCGCGTCGCCGCGATCAGGAGCTTGGGCGACCTCGCCGCGCGCAGCGCCGCGAAATCGATGTCGCGCGACAGCGCCTGCCGCAGCGGATCGAGATCGAACGGATCGAACTGGCCCGAGCGCAGCGTCGGCCCGAACGCGACCGAGCTTCCCACGGGCGAAAAGCCGCCGACCAGCATCAGCGAGCGGAACGAGGCCTCGTGCATCAGGCGGACCCAGAACCGGTTCAGCCGCGAGCGTGCAGCTTCACGGCCGCCCTCGGCGAGGCCGCAAGCGAGCAGCAGCGCATTGACGGCGCCGGCGCTGGCGCCGCTGATCGTGTCGATCTCGATATCAGGCTCTTCCAGCAGCCGCTCCAGCACGCCCCAGGTGAAGGCGGCAAAGGTGCCGCCGCCCTGAAGCGCCAGCGAGAGTTTTCGCGGTGGCCATTGTTCGGCGCGGATCTGATCGCGCGCGACAGGCGCAGCCGTGGTCACGGCGTCGATGGCAGCGGCAGCTTTCGCCACGGGGGCAGGCGGCGTTGGCGGAGGAACGGGAGCAGGCCCAGGGACAGGCGGCGGCGAGGGCGCATCGGACCAGATGTCCGTCGTGGACAGCAGGCGGCTCGCCGCTGTGGGCGTCGCACCTTGCGAGCCACCGTCGATATGCGCGCCGACAATCTTCTCGCTCATTCTGAGCTACCGCGTAACGCCATGTCCGCAGTCAGGATGACAGGCATGGAACTCGTTCGCCACTCTGGCCACGATTGGCTTTCGAGTTGCGAACAGGATTTGGCGTATAATGCGGAAGAGGCGCGGCGGTATCCGTACTTTTTCCAGGCGTTAGATTTTGTTTTGACGCGTTTTCTTGACGCGAACCGGTATCCACTTCGCTCGAAAACGCTCTAGGCCTTCTCGCCGATCCGGCTTTCCTTGCCCGATTGCAGCCGCTTGATGTTCTCGCGATGCGCGTAGAACAAGAGCAGCGTCAGCACGGCGAACAGCGCAGACAAAGCGAGGTGGCCAAACCACCACAGGAAAATTGGCGTGATGAAGGACGCCACCAGCGCCGAGAGCGAGGAATAGCGGGTGGTGAAGGCGGTAGCTAACCAAAGCAGGCAGAACACCACCGCGGCCGGCCAGAACAGGCCGAGCAGGATGCCGATATAGACCGCGACGCCCTTTCCGCCGCGGAACTTGAGCCAGACCGGGAAGAGATGGCCGAGGAAGGCGCCGAGGCCTGCCACCATCGCGGCATTGGGGCCGGCGATGTAGCCGGCGATCACCACGGCCGCGGTGCCTTTGAGCGCATCGAACAGCAGGGTTGCCGCGGCAAGGCCCTTGCGTCCCGTGCGCAGCACGTTGGTGGCGCCGATGCTGCCGGAGCCGATCGAGCGCAGATCCTGCGTACCGGCGAGCTTGGTGAGAATCAGCCCGAACGGAATCGAGCCGAAAAAGTAACCGATGACGAAGGCCACCGGCAGGAAGGCTTCAAGCCCCATCGCCGCATCTCCATGACGAACCGAGACGCCACGCATGATCTCGTCCCGCTCTGCAATCGCCACACAAGGCGACGCTCGGACCCGCCAGTCTACACATGCTCGTAGACCGTCCGTCCGCCGACAATGGTGCGCACCACGCGGCCTGTAAAGCGGGCTTCGTCGAACGGGGTGTTCTTGCAGGGTGATTTGAGCTCGGCGGGATCGACCACCCAGGGGACGTCGGGGTCGATCACGATCACATCCGCCGGGCTACCCGCGCGCAGCGTTCCACCCGGCAGCCCCAGAATCTCGGCCGGCCGGGTCGACATCGCCCGGATCAGCGTCTTCAGGTCCAGCTCGCCATTGTGCATCAGCCGCAGGCCGGCGGGTAGCATGGTCTCGAGCCCGACGGCGCCGGGAGCGGCCTCCGCGAACGGCAGGCGCTTGACCTCGACATCCTGCGGATTGTGGTCGGACATGATGACGTCGATGAGGCCGGAGGCGACGGCTGCGACCAGCGCCCGGCGGTCGTCCTCGGTGCGCAGCGGCGGCGACAGCTTCAGGAACGAGCGGTAGGGCCCGATATCGTTCTCGTTCAGCGCAAGATGGTTGATCGAGGCCGAGGCGGTCACGGTGAGGCCGGCGTCGCGGGCGCGCTTCAGGACCTCGAGCGAGTCGATGCAGGTCAGCGAGGCGGCGTGATAGCGCCCGCCGGTCAGCGCGACGAGGCGCATGTCGCGTTCCAGCATCACGGCTTCCGCTGCGTTCGGAATGCCCATCAGGCCGAGCCGCGAGGCGAACTCGCCCTCGTTCATCACGCCTTCGCCGACGAGATCGGGATCTTCCGTGTGATGCACGATCAGCGCGTCGAAATCGCGCGCGTAGGTCAGCGCCCGGCGCATCACCTGGGCGTTGGTGACGCTTCTGTCGCCGTCGCTGAAGGCGATGGCGCCGGCGGCCTTGAGCAGGCCGAACTCGGTCATCTCCTCGCCGCGCATGCCCTTGGTCAGCGCCGCCATCGGCTGGATGTTGACGATCGCGGTGTCGCGGGCGCGGCGCATCACGAAGTCCACCGTCGCCGAATTGTCGATGACGGGCTCCGTATCGGGCTGGCAGATGATGGTGGTGATGCCGCCGGTCGCGGCCGCCTGGCTCGCGGACGCAAAGGTCTCGCGATGGCTGTAGCCGGGCTCGCCGACGAAAGCTTTCATGTCGATCAGGCCGGGGGCCACGATCTTGCCGGCGCAGTTGACGACGTCGGTGCCCTCGGGGACGCCGGCAGCGCCGATGCCGCGGCGGGTCTCGCGGATGATGCCGTCGGCAATCAGGACATCGCCGGGGCCGTCGAAATCCCTGGAGGGATCGACGACGCGGGCGTTGGCAAGCAGGATGGGACGGCGGTCAGTCAGCATGAGCATCACGCGTTCGGCAAATTGCGGGCGAGCGCTTCGAGCACGGCCATGCGCACCGCCACGCCCATCTCGACCTGTTCGCGGATCAGCGATTGCGCGCCGTCGGCGACCGCGGTGTCGATCTCGACGCCGCGGTTCATCGGGCCGGGATGCATGACAAGAGCGTCCGGCTTGGCATAAGCGAGCTTTTTCTGGTCCAGCCCGAAATAGTTGAAATATTCCGAGGTCGACGGCACGAAGGAGCCGTTCATGCGCTCGCGCTGAAGCCGCAGCATCATGACGATATCGGCGCCGTTGAGCCCCTCGCGCATGTCGCGCGCAACCTCGACGCCCATCCGCTCGATGCCGGGCGGCAGCAGCGTGGAGGGACCGACGACGCGGACGCGGGCGCCCATGGTGTTGAGCAGGATGATGTTGGAACGGGCCACACGCGAATGCAGCACGTCGCCGCAGATCGCGACCACGAGGCCCTCGATCCGGCCCTTGTTGCGGCGAATGGTCAGGGCGTCGAGCAGCGCCTGCGTCGGATGCTCGTGCGCGCCGTCGCCGGCATTGATCACGGAACCGTCAACCTTGCGGGCCAGCAGTTCCACCGCGCCTGAGGCGTGATGCCGGACCACCAGGATATCCGGGTGCATGGCGTTGAGCGTCATCGCGGTGTCGACCAGCGTCTCACCCTTCTTGATGGACGAGGAGGACACCGACATGTTCATGACGTCGGCGCCGAGCCGCTTGCCGGCGAGCTCGAACGAGGATTGGGTCCGGGTGGAGGCCTCGAAGAAGAGGTTCACCTGCGTCCGTCCACGCAGGACGGTGCGCTTCTTGTCAACCTGGCGGTTGAGCTCGACATATTCTTCTGACAGGTCGAGCAGGCCGGTGATGTCGGCCGCGGAAAGGCCCTCGATGCCCAGCAAATGCCGGTGGCCGAGGACAAAGGTCGATTTCGATGTCATTAAAACGAGAGCTATAGGCGGGGATGGCTGGGGGGGCAAGGGCCAATGGCGGGGCGGGGAGTTATCCCCTGATCTGTCGGTGCGGGCTCATCCTCGCCGTCATGCCCGGGCTTGTCCCGGGCATCCACGTTCTTCTATCGCATTTGACGCAAATAGGCGTGGATGGCCGGGACAAGCCCGGCCATGACGATGTGGAGGCTTCCGTTGAAGACAACTCTGACAGCGCTCTTGGTCGTCGCATTTGTTGGCGCCGCCCACGCCCAATCGCTGCCCGGCGACTTCGTCTATCTGCGCGATATCGATCCCGGCATCATCCAGGACATCCGCTACGCCACGTCCAACAATTTCGTCGGCCGTCCGCTCGCCGGCTACGGCGCCGGCGAGTGCGTGGTGAAGCGGGAGGTCGGACTGCGGTTGAAGGCGGTCCAGCTGGAGCTCGCCGCGCAAAACCTGTCGCTCAAGATGTTCGACTGCTACCGACCGGCGCGGGCCTCGCTCGACATGGTCGCGTGGTCGCAGAACGGCCACGAGACGGCCGCCGAGCGGCGCTACAATCCCAGGATTCCCAAGACCGAGCTGTTTCGCCTCGGCTACATCGCAAGCCGCTCGCAGCATTCGACGGGTGCGGCGCTCGATCTCACTTTGGTCGATCTCAAAGCCGACAACGCCGGCAAATATGATCCGTCGAAAACCTATGCCGACTGCACGGCGCCGGTCGCGGCGCGGCCGCCGGAGGGCAGCGTGGACATGGGCACCGGCTACGACTGTACGGACACGAAGGGCCATACCGCAGCACCGTCGATCACACCGGACCAGCGCGCCTGGCGCAAGCGGCTGGTGGCTGCGATGGCGAAGCAAGGCTTTGTGAACTATTCGAAGGAGTGGTGGCATTTTTCCCTGCCGGGGGCAGGCGGGCCGGCCTATGATTTCCCGATCCAGCCGCGGCGGAACTGATTCCGCGCCGGGGAAGCAACATGACCCAGCCCAGCTTCGCAACTCACGAGGTTTTCAACCAATCGCCGCCGTTCGAGGATTTCGATCTGTTCGCCGTGGACCGGCCGCTGGTCGAGGCGGTCAAGGCCAATGGCGGCGCTACGGCGGAGCGGGAGCTGTCCGAGTTCGGCAAGCACTGGGGCTCGGCCGCGATGGCCGATCGCGGGCGCGTGGCGAACGAGAACACGCCCAAACTGCGCAGCTTCGACGCCAAGGGCAATCGCCGCGACCAGGTCGAGTTTCATCCCGCCTATCACGAGCTGATGGCGCATAGCGCGCATGCGGGCGTGCACAATTCGACCTGGACGGCGGAGGGGAAGCCTGCGGGCGATGCCGCCGAGGTCATCCGCGCCGCAAAATTCTACCTCGCCTCGCAGGTCGAGACCGGGCATCTCTGCCCCATCACGATGACGCGCGCCTCCGTCGCCGCGCTGGCGATGCAGCCGGATCTGCTGGCGCGCGTGATGCCGGTGCTGTCGACCAGGAGCTACGATCCGACATTCGCGCCGTGGTGGGACAAGCGCGGCATGACGCTCGGCATGGGCATGACCGAGAAGCAGGGCGGCACCGACGTGCGCGCCAACATGACGCGCGCGGTGCGTGACGGCGACGCCTATCGCATCACCGGCCACAAATGGTTCATGTCGGCGCCGATGTGCGACGCGTTCCTGGTGCTGGCTCAGGCCGACGAGGGGCTGACCTGCTTCTTCATGCCGCGCTTTGCGCCCGACGGGTCGGTCAACGCGATCCAGTTCCAGCGGCTGAAGGACAAGCTCGGCAACCGCTCCAATGCGTCCTCCGAGGTCGAGTTCGTCGGCGCTTATGCGCAAGCGGTCGGCGAGGCGGGCAAGGGCATCCGCACCATCATCCAGATGGTGCAGCTGACGCGGCAGGATTGCGCGATCGCCTCCACCGGCCTGATGCGCTCGGGGCTCGCGCATGCGCTGCATCATGCGCGTCACCGCAGCGTGTTCCAGAAGCATCTGGCCGATCAGCCCTTGATGCAGGCGGTGCTGTCGGACATGGCGCTGCATGTGGAGGCCAGCGTCGCCCTGGTGATGCGGCTCTGCCGTGCCTTCGACCGCAGCCCGCACGATGCGGCGGAGGCCGCCTATATGCGGCTGCTCACGCCCGCGATCAAATACTGGACCTGCAAGAGCGCGCCCGCCTTCCTCTACGAGGCGATGGAGTGCCTCGGCGGCAACGGCTATGTCGAGGACGGCATTCTGGCGCGCCACTACCGGGAGTCGCCGGTCAACGCGATCTGGGAAGGTTCTGGCAACGTGATGTGCCTCGACGTGCTGCGCGCGCTGTCGCGCGAGCCGGAGGCGGCGATGGCGGTGCTGCAATCGCTTGCCGCCGAGACCAAAGGTCTGCCCGGCGCAGGCGAGGCGGCGGCGTTCATCGGCAAGACCTTCCGCCGCGCCGACGGCGAGCGCGTCGCGCGGCTCGCGGTCGAGAAGCTGGCACTGCTTGCGGCCTCGGCTGCGCTCAACGGCGTGTCGCCGCGCCATGCCGAACTGTTCGCCGCCACGCGCCTCGCCGCGAACCACGCCAGCATGTACGGCGCGGTGGAGCTGGAGAGCGGTGACGTGCGCGCGCTGCTGGAGAGGGCGCTGCCGTGAAAGGGACGTGCTCTCTCCGTTTCGTCATGGCCGGGCTTGACCCGGCCATCCACGTCTTGCTGCGCGGCATGAAGAACGCGGATGCCCGGGCCTTCGCCGCGCCGAAGCGGCTTCGGCCGCGCAGGCGGGACAAGCCCGGGCATGACGGCCTCCCGATGTTTCGCTGCTTCTAACGAAAGCCCCCTGATGGACTCCCTCAATCCCGAGCATCCGCCACTGACCATGACGCCCGCGGATCCCGCGCCGCGCGTCTGGAAGTTCTGGGGCACGGCGCTGTGGGGCCTTCTCATCTTCGTCGCGATGTTCGTCGGCCAGGTCGGGGCGATCCTGCTGCTGGCCGCGCTGCGCGGCCTTCCGATCGACATGGCCTCGATCCAGTCGGTCGGCCGCGAGCCGGCGGCGCTCGCGCTATCGGTCATCATGGGCCTGCCGGCGACGCTGGCGGTGGTATGGCTCGCCATCCGCATCAAGAAGGCCTCCTTCGTCGACTATCTCGCCCTGCATTGGCCGTCCTGGAAGCAGCTTCTGTTCGGCGCGGTCGGTCTCATCCTGATCGTGGTGGCCTGGGAGACGATGTCGCGAAGCCTCGGCCGGGAGGCGACACCGGGCTTCATGACCGATCTGTTGAAATCGGGCCGCGACAAGGGCGCGGCCATCTTGCTGCTGTTCGCCTTCAGCGTGGCGGCGCCGATGTCGGAAGAGGTCCTGGCGCGCGGCTTTCTCTTTCGCGGCTGGTCGGCCGGCTTCCTGCGCGTGCCCGGCGCGATCATCCTGTCGTCGCTGGTGTGGACGGTCGTGCATCTTCAATACGACATGTACTTCCTCGCCGAGGTCTTCACCATCGGCCTGTGGTTCGGCTACATGCGCTATCGCGCCAATTCGCTCTGGCTCACGATCGTGCTGCACGCGCTGAACAACATGACTGCGGTGGTGCTGACGATGTGGCTGGGGGGCTAGCCTAGCGGTCGCCCCACGTTCCGTCATTGCGAGCCAACGGGTCCGCGCGAAGCGCGGCCCGATGACAGGCTCCGCGAAGCAATCCAGAATCTTTCCGCGGAGAGATTCTGGATTGCTTCGTCGCAAGGGCTCCTCGCAATGACAATGGTGAGAGAGGTGCGCTCGCAATGACGAGCCTCAGGCCACGAGCGCGATCGCGATCGGCATCGTGACCGCCGCCAGGATGGTCTGCAGCGTGATGATCTGCGCCAGCAGCGGCGCATCGCCGCCCATCTGGCGGGCCAGCACATAGGCGCTGGGGGAGGTCGGCACCGCCGCACAGATCGCGACGATTGCCAGACTATTGCCTGATAGCCCGAACCAGGCCGCAAGCGCCAGCGCCAGCACGGGCATCAGGACCAGCTTGAAGGCGAGGCCGATCGTCGCGCTCAAGCTGGGACGCAGGAGGCCTAGTCGAGCCGCGCCAGCGCGGGCCGCAGCGCGAGGCAGAGCAGCGACATCGCCAGCGCCGACAGCAGCAGCGCGCCGCCGACGCCGGCGACCGGCACCTTGGAAAGGTCGGCCTTCACCAGCGTCTGGATCAGCAGCATCGGAAACAGCACGAAATAGGTCAGCCGCTCCAGCCCGTGCCATTGCGTGTCGAGCCGCATCAGGCTGTGCTTCAGCACGACGCCGAGCACAATGAGGATGAAGACCGGCAGCAGCGCCGCGATCACGACGGCCATGGGGTCAGCCGTTTCCGGCGCGCAAGTTGGCGAGGCGGTCGAGCGCGCCTTGCAGGATGAAGATCGCGGCGTGCTCGTCGATCACCTCGGCGCGCTTGGCGCGGCTGACATCCATGCCGATCAGCTCGCGTTCGACCGCCGCGGTCGAGAGGCGCTCGTCCCAGAGGCCGATGGGGAGCGTGGTGAGCCCGGCAAGATTGCGGGCGAAGGCGCGGGTCGATTGCGCGCGCGGGCCCTCGCTGCCGTCCATGTTGATGGGCAGGCCGAGCACGAAGCCGACCACCTTGCGCTCGGTGGCGATCGCGAGCAGCCGGGCGGCGTCCTGCTTGAACGCCTTGCGCTGAATGGTCTCGACGCCGGTAGCTAACCGCCGGTCCGGGTTCGACACGGCGACGCCGATGGTCTTGGTGCCCAGATCAAGGCCGATCAACCCGCCGCGTTCGGGCCAGTGGGTTGCAGCATCGACCAGGGGCAGGATAAGAGCCGGCATGGCATCAGCGCATAGCATGCGTCGCGCTGCGGAGTGAACCCGGAACATGGATGCGCTGACGCTATTCGGCCTGTTGGCCGTCACCGCGATGCTGGTCACTTACGCCATGGAGGATCGCAGCCACTGGTTCGTGCTGCTGTTCGCAATGTCCTGCGCGCTCGGCTCGGCCTACGGCTTCCTGCAGGGCGCCTGGCCGTTCGGCCTGGTCGAGGCGATCTGGGCGGTGGTGGCGCTCCGGCGCTGGCATCTCAGGCCGCGGTAGAAGAGTTCGGGCGAGGGGGCCTGCCGCCTGGCAGCCGGATCCTCGCCCGTGGGCAGGTTTGCCGATCAGCGGATCGCGATCGGGTTGATCATCGCCTGCACGCCGCCGGTCCAGCGCGGCTGTCCGAGCACGAACAGGAATTCATAGCCCTTGTCGCGAGCGAGCGCGGCGGTGTCCATGTTCTCGAGGATGTAGGTCCCGTTCATGGCGAGCAGGATCTGGTGCACCTCGAACACGTTCTTGGACTCGAACGGCAGCACCTCGAGCGCCCAGGTGTCGGCGCCGATTGCGACGACGCCCTTGCCGGTCAGGTATTTCGCGCCTTCGACGCCGAGACCCGGCTCGCCGGCCGAGTAGCGCTTGTCGTCCTTGCCGATCAGGCTGAGCCAGCCGGTGTGGAAGATCACGACGTCGCCCTGGCGGATCTCGACGTTCTGCTGCTTGGCGGCTTCCTCGATCTCCTTGACGTTGAAGGCGGTGCCTTCCTTCACCACGTCGGTTTTGAAATAGGCGGCCATGTCGAGCAGCACGCCGCGGGTGACCATCGGCGGCACCTTTTCGATGCCGAGCTTCTTCAGCCCGTTCGGGTCGGCGAAATCGGCGAGCTTGTTGCCGTTGTAATAGACGTGCTCGACGCCGAGATGGCCGAGGCCGTCGAGCTGGCTGCCGATGCCGACCCAGGTGTCGAGGATGTCGTCGTTATAGGTCGCCTTGTTGGGGCCGAGACCCGGGCTGCCGGCCTGTCCCGGCTGCACAATGGTGATCTTGAAGGTGCGCGGCGGATAGGCGGGCGTCTGCGGCGTGACGGGAATGCCGAGGGCGTAAGTCTTGCCGGTCTTCACCAGAGACGCGGCCTTCACCACGAGCTCGGGCGTCATGTAGTTGGCGGCGCCGATCTCGTCGTTCGGTCCCCACTTCGATTTGGTCCAGTCCTGTGCGCTTGCAGTTCCTGATATCGCCGACAACGCGGCGACACAGCACAACACGAGCGTATTGCGCATCGATAGTCCTCCCGATGTTTTGGCTTCGTTATGGTTTTTGCGCTGGCTAGTCGCGCATCCTAACGTAGAAAATCCACGGCATTCAAAGCTTTTCGACATGCCGCGCTGCAACGGCTGAACGCCGCATCAGCTGCACGCCGCGTGGACCGCTTCGAGTACGACAGATTTGTGGCAGCGAATTTCGTGCGGCGGAACTCCCGCGCCTGCGTCAGGCCGCGATGACGTCGTCATCCGTCTTCAGGCAAGCCGCAAAACCTTGAAGCGCGCTGTATTGATGTCCGGCGCTGCGCTGGATGAAGAGCGTCTCGACGCGCGCGTGCGAGGTGCTCAGCGGGTGAATCGACACGCTGCCGTTCATCGCGCTGCGCTCGACCACCGTGCGCGGCAGCAGCGTCACGCCCATGTCGGCGGCGACGCAGCCGATCATGCCGTCGAGCGTGCCGAGCTCGAAGCGTGCGGCCGACGGCCAGCCGAACTCGACGAAGATCTGCTCAAGCCGCTGGCGATAGGTGCAGCCGGTGCGGAACACCAGCGCCGTCGGACCGGACTCCGGCGTGCCGGCGCGCAGGTCCGCAAGCGAGGCCCAGCGCCGCGCGCTGACCAGCACCAGCTCTTCGCGGAAGGCGCTGGTCGCGGTGAGGTCGGCGTGTGCGATCGGACCTGCGACGAAGGCGCCGTCGAGCGTGCCTTCGAGCACGCCAGCGACGAGGTCGGCCGTCGTTGCCGTGCGCAGGGAGAGGCGCACGGCCGGGAAGCGGCGGTGGAAATCGGCCAGCAGCGGCGGCAGCCGCACCGCGGCTGTCGTTTCCATCGAACCAATCGCCAGCGGTCCCTTCGGCTCGCCGTCGTCGCGTGCGGCGAGCATGGCCTCGCGCGACAGCGCGGCCATCCGTTGCGCGTAGGGCAGGAGGCGCTTGCCGGCGCCGGTCAGCGTCATGCCGCGGCTGTGGCGTTCGAACAGCGGCGTGCCGATCTCCGCCTCCAGCGCCTTCACGCGCTGGGTGACGTTGGACTGCACCGTGTTGAGCTCCTCGGCAGCGCGGGTGATGCCGCCGGTGCGGGCGACCGCGGCGAAGGTCTGGATATCGCTGAGTTCCATGGCGTCGTTTCGTTTTCGAGATGACAGCGTTCGCAACAATTCATTTTTCGAGAATGCTAGTCGCGCTTACCCTCGCTGTCCAGATCGGGGAGGAGCCATGCCCATTGCGACACCGCTGACGAGCTTGCTGGAGATCAGGCATCCGGTCCTGCTGGCGCCGATGGACGTCATCGCGGGCAGCCGCCTGGTGGCGGCCGTCAGCCGCGCGGGTGGTTTCGGCATTCTGGGCGGCGGCTATGGCGAGCGGGCGTGGCTGGAGCGGGAGACCGCAAAGCTCGCCGGCCTGCGCGCGCCGTTCGGTGTCGGCTTCATCACCTGGAGCCTCGCCAAGCGGCCCGAGCTGCTCGACATTGCGCTCGCCGCCGGACCATCCGCGATCATGCTGTCCTTCGGCGATCCCGCGCCGTTCGCACCCAAGATCAGATCCGCGGGAGCGCACCTGATCTGCCAGGTGCAGGACGAGGCGATGGCGCGCCAGGCGCTCGACGCCGGCGCCGATATCCTGGTCGCGCAGGGCACGGAGGCGGGCGGTCACGGCGCGTCACGCACTACCGTCGATCTCGTGCCTGCCATCGTCGATCTCGCGGCGGGCCGTGTGCCTGTGGTGGCGGCCGGCGGCATCGCCGACGGACGCGGTCTCGCCGCCATGATCATGCTGGGCGCGAGCGGCGCTCTGCTCGGCACGCGCTTCTATGCGAGCCAGGAGGCCGACGGCGCCGAGGAGGCCAAGCGGCGCATCTGCACCGCAAGCAGCGGCTCGACCGTGCGCGGCATCATCTTCGACCTGTCACGCAACAACGTCTGGCCGGCGCCGTTCACGGGACGGTGCCTGGTCAACGACCACGCCAGGCGCTGGATCGGGCGCGAGGTCGAGCTGATGCAGAATGTCGCCACGGTCGCGGCGGAGTATGCCGCGGCGAAGGCGGCCGGTGATTTCGACGTCGCCGCGGTGATCGCGGGCGAGGCGGTCGGATTGATTCATGATATTCCACCCGCGGCCGAGATCGTGGAGCGGATTGCGGTTGAAGCGGAGCAGTTGCTTGAGGGACGGCGCAACTCGGTGACAGCGGCGCGGAATTCTTCACCCTCCCCTGGAGGGTAAGAGAGAGCTAACAAGAGAGAACAACCATGTGGCCTGACCGTCGACTGATCGACCTGTTCAAGACCGAATTCCCGATCGTGCTGGCGCCGATGGCCGGCGTGATGGATGCGGAGCTGGTGATCGCGGCTGCGCAAGGCGGGGCGCTGGGGTCGCTGCCCTGCGCGATGATCTCGGCGGAGAAGGCGCGCGAGCAGGTTGGTCTCATCCGCCAACGCGTGAAGGCTCCTGTGAACCTGAACTTCTTCTGCCACACGCCGGTCGATCTCACGACCGAGGCCGAAGCGCGCTGGAAGCAGCGGCTCGCCAGCTACTACAGGGAGCATGGCCTCGATCCGGCGGCACCGATCGCCGCGGCCAACCGTGCGCCATTCGACGCCGCCTTCTGCGAAGTCGTCGAGGAGCTGAAGCCGGAAGTCGTCAGCTTCCATTTCGGTCTGCCGGAGCAAGCGCTGCTCAAGCGCGTCAAGGCGGCCGGCTGTCTCGTCATCTCCTCCGCCACCACGGTGAAGGAGGCGGTCTGGCTCGAGCAGCACGGCGCCGACGCCGTGATCGCGCAAGGCGCCGAGGCCGGCGGTCATCGCGCCATGTTCCTGACCGACAAGATTGCCGAGCAGCCCGGCACCTTCGCACTGGTGCCGCAGGTCGCCGATGCCGTGAAGGTGCCGGTCATCGCGGCCGGTGGCATCGCCGACGGGCGCGGCATTGCCGCGGCCTTTGCGCTCGGCGCATCCGGCGTGCAGATCGGCAGTGCCTATCTGCGTTGCCCGGAATCCAAGGTGAGTGCGGCGGGCCGCGCCGCGCTGGCCGAGGGGCGGGACGATTCCACCGTCATCACCAATGTCATGACCGGCCGGCCGGCGCGCGGGGTCCAGAACCGCCTGATGCGCGAGGCCGGTCCGATCTCGCCCGATGCGCCGCCGTTTCCCCATGCGGCAACCGCCTTGGGGCCACTGAAGGCGGCCGCCGAAAAACAGGGCAGGGTGGATTTCACCAATCTCTGGGCCGGCCAGGCCATCGCCCTGGGCCGCGAGGTCCCCGCGGCCGAATTGACCCGGGATTTGGCCAAATCGGCGCTGGCCCGCATGAAGGCGCTCGCTGGATAGGCGGGAAGCGCAGGTTGCGGCGCAAAAGCGGCCTCTGCTATACGGCGGGTAGGTTTTGCCGTGAGAGGCCTTATATAATGTCCGTCGACGCCACTACCGTCCGCCGCATCGCGCATCTGGCGCGCATTGCGGTTTCCGAGGACGAGGTTCCGCATCTGCAGGGCGAGCTCAACGCCATGCTCGCCTTTGTCGAGCAGCTCTCGGAGGTCAATGTCGAGGGCGTGGAGCCGATGACCTCGGTCACCCCGATGCAGATGAAGAAGCGGCAGGACGTGGTCAACGATGGCGAGATCGCCGACAATATCGTTGCCAACGCGCCCGCGACCGAAGGTCACTTCTTCCTGGTGCCGAAGGTCGTCGAGTAACATAGCGTTTTCGAGCGAAGTGGAAGCCGGTTCGCGTGAAGAAAACGCGTCAAACAAAGAGTCTTAGGACGTTGTCCGATGTGCCTGCTTTGCGACGATGAGAAGGCCTACCAGGCCTACATGAACTATCTCGACAAGATGGAGCGGCAGGGCAAGGCTGCCGACCCCAATGTTGCCGTCAATGCCGTGCTCGACGAGATCGAAGCCGCCGCGAAAGCGGCCGCCAAGAAGGACGATCCGGCCAACGACAAGACCCTGTCTCCGTTCTTCTGTAGCCCGATCAATAAATGACCGATTTGACATCGCTGACGCTCGCCGAGGCCCGCAAGGGTCTCGCGGCCAAGACTTTCACGTCACTCGAGCTGACCGACGCGCATCTGTCCGCGATCGAAGCCGCGCGCGTGCTCAACGCCTTCGTGATGGAGACGCCCGATCGCGCGCGTGACATGGCAAAGGCCGTGGACGAGAAGATCGCCAAGGGCGACGCCGGCCCGCTTGCGGGCATCCCGCTCGGCATCAAGGATCTGTTCGCGACCAAGGGCGTGCGCACCACGGCGTGCTCAAAAATCCTCGGCAATTTCGTGCCGACCTACGAGTCCACCGTGACCTCGCAGCTCTGGCGCGACGGCGCGGTGATGCTCGGCAAGCTCAACAATGACGAGTTTGCGATGGGCTCGGCCAACGAGACCTCGTGCTTCGGTCCCGTCGGCAATCCGTGGCGGCGTGAGGGCAGCAACACGACGCTGGTGCCGGGCGGCTCGTCCGGTGGCTCGGCCTCGGCCGTGGCGGCGCTGCTGTGCATGGGCGCGACCGCGACCGACACCGGCGGCTCGATCCGCCAGCCGGCGGCGTTCACCGCGACCGTCGGCATCAAGCCGACCTATGGACGCTGCTCGCGCTGGGGCATCGTCGCCTTTGCTTCCTCGCTCGACCAGGCAGGTCCCATCGCACGCAGCGTGCGCGACAGCGCGATGCTGCTGCGCTCGATGGCCGGGCACGATCCGAAGGACACGACGTCGGTTGACATGCCCGTGCCGGACTATGAGGCCGCGATCGGCAAGTCCGTGAAGGGCATCAAGATCGGCATCCCCAAGGAGTATCGTCTCGACGGCATGCCGGCCGAGATCGAGAAGCTGTGGAGCGAGGGCGCGGCCTGGCTGAAGGCGGCCGGCGCCGAGCTCGTCGAGGTGTCGCTGCCGCACACCAAATACGCGCTGCCGGCCTATTACATCGTGGCGCCGGCGGAGGCATCGTCCAACCTCGCGCGCTACGACGGCGTCCGCTACGGCCTGCGCGAGCAGGGCCGGAACATCATCGAGCTGTACGAGAACACGCGCGCCGAAGGCTTTGGCGCCGAAGTGCGCCGCCGCGTCATGATCGGCACCTACGTGCTCTCGGCCGGCTATTACGACGCCTATTATCTGCGCGCCCAGAAGGTGCGCACGCTGATCAAGAAGGATTTTGAGGATTGCTTCGCCAAGGGCGTCAACGCGATCCTGACGCCGGCGACGCCGTCGGCGGCCTTCGGCATCGGCGAGAAGGGCGGCGCCGACCCGGTCGAGATGTATCTCAACGACATCTTCACGGTGACCGTGAACATGGCGGGCCTGCCCGGCATCGCCGTGCCCGCCGGCAAGGACGCGCAGGGCCTGCCGCTCGGCCTGCAATTGATCGGCCGTCCCTTCGACGAGGAGACGCTGTTCTCGCTCGGCGAGGTGATCGAGCAGGCCGCCGGCCGCTTCACGCCTGCGAGGTGGTGGTGAATGTCGCCGCGTTCATCGCAAGCCTCGACGGCGCTGCGCCTGCGCCGGACCTGAACGCGCCGCTCGCCGGTCTCTGGTGGGCGGCGAAGGGCGACTGGGACCGCGCGCACAAGATCGTCCAGGACGAGAGCAGCCGCGAGGCCGCCTGGGTGCACGCCTATCTGCACCGCGTCGAAGGCGATCTCGGCAACGCCGGCTACTGGTACCGCCAGGCCGGCCAGCCCACGGCAAAGGATTCACTGGAAGCGGAGTGGCAGCGGATCGCAACGGCGCTGCTCGAAACGGGGCGCGCCTGAGCCTTCACAGGCTCGTGTTGGGCACTGCGCCGGCGCGCCAGGCCGCGGCGTTGAGGTGGTCCGGCGCCGCCTTGCGCAGACGCGATGGCACCGCGACCTTTTGACCTGCGCGCGCCCGCTGGAGGACACGGCGGCGTTCGATCTCGGTGGCAACCAGCGGCTGCTTTGCCAGCCAGTCGAGATCGACGGAGGGCGATGCAAAGCATGAGGAGAACGACGCGAGCTGTTCGAGCCGCTCGAGCGCTGCAGCCACGAACCAGCCGACGACGTTGTCCCCGGGCGCAAGATGGTCGAACCTCGGACTTGCCGGCCAGAATGGTTCCAGGATGCGGCCTTTGCCGCCCTTGAGCACCTCTGCCGCGAACTGCAGTGCGTTGACAGCCATCGCGCGGTTGCCGATGTCCGAGGCGATGCGGGCGAGCGTCGAAAGGCGCGACAGCGAAGCCTGCTGCTGACAGAGCGCGCCGAGCGTATCGCAAGCGAACTTCAGCGCCGCGTAACGCTGGGGCCATGCGTGCTCCTGGGAGCGCCAGATCGCATAGCCGGCAAGAGCGTCGCGATAGATCGGGTCCTGAGCCGCGGCGCCGCCGGGCAGCGCATTGAAAATCGGCGCAAAGGATTGCGCCTTGAACTGCGCAAGCGCCCAGTCGCGTGCGGTGTCGTCGGGCGCCCACACCGGAATGGTCTCGATCAGGAAACCCTCGCCTGCGAGTGCTGCGGCGCGCTCGGGTTTGGCTGCGAACAGGTTGAGCTCGTAGGGATCGAGCGGCTCGCCGATCTTGACCGGTACCAGGACGGGTGCGCCGCCGAGGAGCCGGTAGATGCCGAAGCCCAGACTGGCGAACGCTGCCGGCAGGCCGTCGTTCTGCTTCTCGCCGGCTTTGATCTCGAACATCACCAGGGGAGAGTGCTCGGAGAAAAATGCCTGCGCGCCGGCCAGAATGCGCTCTTCCTCTCCCTCCGCGTCGATCTTGACGAAGTCGATGGCGCCCCAGTTCCTCGATTTCTGCTCGGCGTCGAGCGACGTGATCTGAACCTTTTCGCTGGGACCGCTGCCTTGCAGCGAGTTGAGCTCGCTGGAGCTGCCCAGCACCAGCTGACCCTCGCGCTCACCGTCGGACAGCGCGGCGGCGACGACATGCAGGTTGGTGGCCTCGTTCTTGGCCTTGCTGAGCGCGAGCAGGCGGCGCGGCTCGCTGGCTGGTTCATAGGCGAACACCTGGCCATGAGGCGCGAGCAGCCGCGCCATCGGCAGGCTGTAGACGCCAAGATTGGCCCCGATGTCGAGCGCGGTCATGCCCGGCTTCAGCCAGCTTGCGAGAAACGCCGTCTCCTTCTCGAACCACGATTCCTGCTCGAGGATGACATAGGTGGTGATGGCGCCGAGCGAGGCCGGCACAACGATATGCGTCCCGTCAGTCATCCGGAGCGATAGCTCGCCCATCATGTCCCTCCCGTGTCGATCCTTTTACGGTTGTCATGACACGGATTGCGTGCAGTTTCACGCCCAATTCGGCCGATCGGGGAGCGGGGGGCCCAGGTTGCATCGCTTTCCGCGCCGGCTTAATTAGTTGGGCGTGGTAGCTCCCGCCCGGCCGGGTCCGACCCGCATCCTCCAGCACAGAACGACATCTTCGCCATGAAAGCTGACGCGACACCCCACAAACTGCTCAAAGGCTCAACCGGCGACTGGGAGATGGTCATCGGGATGGAGATCCATGCTCAGGTGACGTCGAACTCGAAACTGTTCTCGGGCGCGTCCACCGCGTTCGGCGGCGAGCCCAACAGCCACGTGTCGCTGGTCGATGCCGCCATGCCGGGAATGCTGCCCGTCATCAACGAGGAATGCGTCAGGCAGGCTGTCATCACCGGGCTCGGCCTCAACGCGCAGATCAATCTGCGCTCGGTGTTCGACCGCAAGAACTATTTCTATCCGGACTCACCACAGGGCTACCAGATCAGCCAGTACAAGTCGCCGATCGTCGGCGAGGGCGAGGTCGTTGTCGAACTGGACGGCGGTAAGACCGCGACCATCGGGATCGAGCGGCTGCATCTGGAGCAGGACGCCGGCAAATTGTTGCATGATCAGTCGCCGGCGATGTCCTATATCGATCTCAACCGCTGCGGCGTAGCGCTGATGGAGATCGTCTCCAAGCCCGATATCCGCGATGCCGAGCAGGCCAAGGCCTATGTGACCAAGCTGCGCTCGATCCTGCGCTATCTCGGCACCTGTGACGGCGACATGGAGAAGGGATCCTTGCGCGCCGACGTCAACGTCTCCGTGCGCAAGCCGGGCGCGCCGCTCGGCACCCGCTGCGAGATCAAGAACATGAACTCGATCACCTTCATCGGACAGGCGATCGAGTACGAGGCGCGGCGTCAGATCGAGATCCTCGAGGATGGCGGCCAGATCGACCAGGAAACGCGGCTCTACGACCCCAACAAGGGCGAGACGCGCTCGATGCGGTCGAAGGAAGAGGCGCATGACTACCGCTACTTCCCCGATCCCGATCTGTTGCCGCTGGAGTTCTCGCAAGACTTCGTCGACGAGCTGAAGGCGAAGCTGCCCGAGCTGCCGGACCAGAAGAAGACGCGCTTCGTCGCCGATTTCGGCCTGTCGGCCTACGACGCGAGCGTGCTGGTCGCCGAGCGCGAGAGCGCGGTGTTCTACGAGACCGTGCTCGACAGGCTCGGCAACCGCGCCCGCGACGGCAAGATGGCGGCGAACTGGGTGATCAACGAGCTGTTCGGCCGCCTCAACAAGGAAGGCCGGGATATTACGGGCTCTCCCGTCACCGCCGAGCAACTCTCAGGGATCATCGACCTGATCGGCGAGGGCACGATCTCAGGCAAGATCGCCAAGGATCTGTTCGAGATCGTCTGGCAGGAAGGCGGCGATCCCCGCGCGCTGGTGGAAAGCCGCGGCATGAAGCAGGTCACCGACCTCTCGGCGATCGAGAAGGTGGTCGACGACATCATCGCGGCCAATCCCGACAAGGCTGCGCAGGTCAAGGACAAGCCGCAGTCGCTCGGCTGGTTCGTCGGCCAGGTGATGAAGGCGTCCGGCGGCAAGGCCAACCCGCAAAGCGTCAACGAGCTGCTCAAGTCCAAGCTCGGCGTCTAGCCTCACGCGTTCGGACGAGGTGACGGACACGCTTCGTCACCTCGCTTTCGGTTCGCGATGCGACGCTCGCGCGCGTCCTCGGCGGCAAACTTCATCCCGATCGACAGCTCCGCGGCGACCGAATCGCCGTCACGCGATTCGCGCAAAACGGCGGCTTGCGCACGCTCCGACGAGCGCTCGCGCCGTTAAGCATGAAAATATTTTCGTTGCCAAAATCTGCGACTCAGAGTCCGCGAAACGCCTTCGCGAGGCGATCCTGCGCGTCGCGACGCGCGCCATCGCGCCGGTCATGCGCAACGCGTGAGTGCAGGAAAATACTTTCTGCATAGTGTTTTCTTGCAATCATTACTCTCGCAAACACCGATGATGCGCCCACTCCCCGCGATCGCACGAACACGTCATGCAGTGTGCTTGCATCGCGCCGGCCAAGCGCACGCGCCTTGCTGCGTCAACACTTCTTTAAGCGAGAAGCTGTTTTTTTCGTCGTGTTGGTGTATTCGGGATGAGTGTGCATCTCGATCCCCGAGTGCACGCAGCGATTAAAGCCATCTCACACATCGGAGGGCAACATGGCCAAGAAAGCGAAGAAGGCGAAGAAGGCGAAGAGCGCAGTGAAGAAGACTGCGAAGAAGACCCGCAAGGTCGCGAAGAAGAAGAAGTAACTTCGACTTCTGAAGTTGCCGGCTGCTAGACAGCCGGCACGTCATCAGCGCCTCCTAGAAGGTTCTGGTCGACGATAGAGGGTGTCGGCGAGACATCAGGTCAACGGTCGGATCGTTCTCTTCACGGTCCGGCAGAAGAAACGAGTTTTCTTCGTTCGGTGCGGGGCCGATTCTTTCGGTTCTGCAATTTCACGAGTGGCCTCGCGGTCAAAGTGGAATCTGGTCCTGACGTGTTCGCCGACGCCCTCGTTCTCCTGAGGCCGGGGTATTGCCGGCATTTCCTTTCCATACATTGCCGATCTGATCGCGACGTGGCCGCGCTGCCGCTGTGCATTGCCCTGGGGCAGGCGAGGGTTGCGGCTTTGTCGTTGCGCGGCGTCCGTGCGCCGTTTCCCCATTTGCGGTGTCATCGCCCGGCTGCGACCGGCGATCGAGTACGCCGCGGCTCTCGATGGATGACTGGCGTCTCCGGAATACCGGGTCATCCGCCTGCCGCCTTCGCTGAAGCTTCGGCGTCCCAGGACCGCAAGCCCGGGCGGTGTCTTGGCGTAGCCGGGTCGCGGGTGACGACAAGACGTGGCGGAGTGTACGCCACAGCGCCCGCCACCGCGCGCGATGGTTATCGTTGTCCGAAAATCCCAAGGTAAACCGAATCTGACGAATTGCAGAAGTGCCTGCAAAGCGGAGGCTTTTTGCATTCTCCATGCGGGCGCCGGCGGCCCGCGTTTACGTCTGCTTCATCGCGATACTTAAACTGCCATTCAAATTTGCCCGCCATCATCGCCTCCAACAAGCCGGCAAACGGCATGGGGAGAGTTGAACGGCGCATGATCCCAGAAGGGATCACGCAGATCAGAGTTGGACGGGAGCCGCGCTCGGGGGAACGAGGCGGCATAAGAAAACAGGGGATGCGTTATGTTTCAGGGTACTTTCGATCTGGAGACCGCGACGCCGATCGACGCGAGCGCGCTGTCGGACGTGCTGTTCGAGCGCGGGATCTATTGGGCGAGCGGCCGCGCCGGCCTCGTCGATCTCGTCGCCGCGCACAAATGGTTCAACCTCGCCGCGCTGAAGGGCCGCAAGGACGCCGTCGCGCTGCGCCAGGAAGTCGCCGGGCAGATGTCGGACGCCGAGATTTCGGCCGCGCAGCGCGAGGCGAGGGCGTGGGTTTCCACCCACTGACCGGTTTACTCCGCCGTAGGGAACCGAACTGGCCGATTGGCGCGATTAGCGCCAAGGCGCCCTCACGATGAGATTTGGACGGCAAACGAGGCCGGCGCTTCGCCGGCGCAATGCCGGCGCCACATTTCGTCGAAGGCCCTTTCGATGTGTCGCGTCATGCCGACGGTATCGAAGAGAGGCCAAGAGGTCCGATGCGCCGCCAGCTTGCTCTTGAGGGCGGTTCGAAGTTCAGCATCGTGCGCGATGCGAAGCGCCAAAACCTCATATTCGTCCAGCGATCGCGTCACCAGCTCGGGCAGGCCGACAGCCTTCAGGAGACTGGCTGCAACACGTCCCGCAAAGGCAGTGCCGAGGCAGGTCAGGACCGGCAAGCCGGCCCAGAGGGCGTCGCTGGCCGTGGTATGGGCGTTGTAGGGCAACGTGTCGAGGAAGAGATCGGCGTGCCGGTGGCGCGCCAAGTGTTCGTAGGCAGGGACGGGTGGGGCGAACACGATCCTCTCGGCAGCGACGCCGCGCGCAACGGCTTCACGCCTCAGGTTCTCCCTGGCGATAGGGTCCCCATCAAGCAGCCAGAGGACGCTGCCTGCGGTCTTGGTCAGCAGCCTCATCCAGACATCGAACAGCACGGGCGTGATCTTGGACGCTCTGTTGAACGCGCAGTAGACGAATGCATCTTCCGGCAGTCCGACCTCGCTCCGGGCCGGACCATCTGGCAGGAGCGGTCGCCTCGCGTCGGTCGCCTGATAGCTGTCGGGGAGATAAACCACCTTCTCGGCGTAATACTTCTGCTCTGCTTCAGGGATGACGATCCTGTCGGCAATGACGTAGTCGATATATGACGCGCCCATCGTGCCGGGAAAGCCGAGATAGCTGACCTGGAGGGGAGCCGCCCGGCACGCAAGGATTTTCGGCCGCGCACCGGTGGTGAAGCCTCCCAGATCGACAAGAACATCAATGTCGAGCCGGCGTATCAGCTTGACCACGTCCTCGTCGGCAAGATCGCGGACATCTTCAAAGCGTTCGAATGCCGCCTTCAGGCGATTGCGCATTTCGCTGCGGTCATCCGGTCCGTAGGAGATGGCGCTGACCTCGAAGCGCTCGCGGTCGTGCTCCTCGAAAACTCCGGCCATCAAATTCGCGGTGGCGTGATTGCGATAATCGGCAGACAGATACGCGACCCGCAGCCGGGAAACCGGTGACGGCGCTCTGGGGATCGCGGCACCTTGGTCCGAAGCGACCTTGGCGACAAATGTCTTCGCACAGGTCAATTGATGTGCGGGAGACGACGAGGCATGAAAGAAGGTAAGAGGGTCGACCGCCACGCCGGATTCGACGGCCTCGTCCAGAGCGGCCTGTTCAGCTTCGAAACTGCGCCAGTCGGCACGCTGCCGCCTGGAACCAACGAGCTTGCTCAATGCGAACGGGAAAGCCTTGTCCAGCGCGACCGTTCTTTCGAGCGCCCCGATCGCTTCGTCGTGCCGACCCATCTGGGTAAGGACTTCAGACAAGAGGAAATGGTTCTGTGGATTCGACGGTCCGAGCTCGACGGCCCTTTGGTAGCTGTCATGCGCGTCGTCGAGCCGACCGAGCTGGTGAAACGCACTACCTCGGTTTGCGAACGCTGCGCTCGACGGCGCGATCGCAATGGCGCGATCAAATTCCGCGATGGCATCGTGAAGCTCCTTCCGTGCCATCAGGATCGCTCCGCGATTGAGATGCGCACCGGCGAAGTTCGGCGCCAGGGCAATCGCTTTCGCAAGCCAGCCGAGCGCATCGTCTGTCTTGTCCAATGCACGCAGCACGTTGGCATAGTTGAAGAGGACGTCGGGATTGCCGGGATCGACGCGGACAGCTTTCTTGAGCAATGGCTCGGCATCCGCGAAATTGCCGCGCTGTGCGTGCAACAGCCCAAGCATGTGGAGCGCGACGGGGTGCGTTCTGCTTCCCTTCAGGATCGCCGTGTAGGCCCGCTCCGCATCCGACACATTGCCCGCACGGTGCGCCGCAATGGCCTTGTCCAGAATAGTCGACGTATGGAGTGAGGAGGGGGCCGAAGCTCCCTTGTTGCGGCTTTGCTGCGACATGTGATTGGGTTTCTGGACCCCGTTGACGGGGCCGTGCCTTGGCGAATTGGTGCAAAAACTCTAGCCGCCTTTACCGGCGAGAACAACGGCCGCGCCGCTCGCGCTTCGAGGCACGAAACTATCGCGCTTGGGCCGAGATTTCGCGCGTGTCAGTCAGTCCCGCCCGGCCTTCTTCCATCACTGTCGGAGTTTCATGTGCAAAGAAACCCGCTCGTCCCAATTCTGCCGCTTGCAGCCCGCCGCCGTGTCGGGCATACCCGGCGCGTTGGAGACGTGGCCGAGTGGCTGAAGGCGGCGGTTTGCTAAACCGTTATAGGCTTGTAAAGGCCTATCGAGGGTTCGAATCCCTCCGTCTCCGCCAGATATATCCAATTGAAATGTCTTCCATTTTTCGCGGATTGGTCGCTCGCTCGGCGGCCCGGATGGGCTGAAGGGCAGAGCATCCCCGGCCTTGCCATCCCACATGGTCCGCGGCGGCTGGCTTGCAGGTCGGCGAATCGCCGTAAGGAAGTCCCGGAACCGTCAAATCCGGCTCTGCTGAGGTCCTCCCGGCCCAATATCCCCCTGCACCTTGCCTGAGAAAACATGGCGCCCGCCGTATGTTCAACCGAGCCGGCGTGAGCTACTTCACCGGTCTTTCGCTCGATTGGGCGAATATGGGCATGGTTTGGGTGCTGAGCGCGATGTCGGTCCATGGACGTAGTGGGACGCCGTGCAAGAGGTGGGTTCCCGTCGATGAAGAACATCGCTGCAATCTTCAACGAGGCGCTCTCGGCCCTCAATGCGCGCGATCTCAAGAAGGCCGAAGAGGGCTTCAGGCGGGTCATCAAGTCCGAGCCGTCGCATGTGCCTGCGCTCAACCTGCTGACAATCGTTCTCGTCAACACGAACCGGTTCGCCGAGGCCGAGCCATTCATCGCGCGCGCGGTCAAGCTCAATCAGGGATCGGATGTTTCCTTCTACAATTACGGGCTGATCGCGAAGCAGCTTGGCAAGCCCGCACTCGCGCACGAGCAATTCACCAGGGCCTTGCGGCTCAATCCAAATGTGCGCGAGAGCTGGAACAACCGCGGCGTGGCCAGCAACGATCTCGGCCAATACGAAGCGGCCATACCCGACTTCGACAGATCGATTGCCCTCGATCCGAACTATGCCGACGCTCATGCGAACAAGGGCAAGTCGCTGCTCGAACTCGAGCGCCATGCCGAGGCGTTGGCCGCCTATGACCGGGCGCTCTCCGTCAGGCCCGAACTGGCGGAAGCCTGGCTCGGCCGCGGCACGGCGCTGGCTCGTGGCGGGCGCCGCGACGAGGCTCTTGCCGCCTGCGACAGGGCACTCTCCATCAGGGGCGATCTGGCGGAGGGCTGGATCGGCAGGGGCAATGTCCTGTACGAGCTCAGGCGCCACGCGGATGCCGCCGCGTCCTACGACCGCGCACTCGGCATCGCCCCTGAATCGGCGGCCGCCTGGCTTGGCCGGGGCAACGTCAACGCGGATCTCAAGCGCTATGACGAAGCGCTCACGGCCTACGGCAAAGCACTCTCGATCAAGCCGGATTCGATCCAGGCCGTGGTTGGCCGCGGCAACGTCTTCACGGCCCTCAAGCGCCACGACGATGCCCTCGCGCTCTACGACGCAGTGCTCTCGAGCAAAGCGAATTCGGCCGAAGCCTGGCTCGGCCGCGGCAATGTCTTCCTGGATCTGCGGCGTCACGATGATGCGCTCGCCGCCTACGACAAGGCGCTCTCCATCGCGCCGGACCTGGCGGAAGCCTGGCTGGGCCGGGGCAACGTTTTCGCCGACGTCAAGCGCTACGGGGAGGCGCTCGACGGCTACGACAAGGCGCTGTCCATCAGGTCCGACCTGGCGGAGGCCTGGTTCGGGCGGGGGAATATCTTCGCCGACCTTCGTCGCCACGACGACGCGTTCGCGGCCTTCGACAGGGCGTTCTCGCTCAATCGCGGCCTGCCCGGGGTGGAAGGCGCGAGGCTCTACTCGAAGCTGAATTGCTGCGACTGGACAGAGATCGAGGCTGAAAGAACGCGCTTGATCGCATCCATTCGCGCGGGCGAGGGGGGCTGTCAGCCGTTTGCGCTGCTCTCGATTGCGGCATCGTCCGAGGACCAGCGACGAAGCGCCGATTTCTGGATCGAAAGGATGCTTGGTCTTGCCGCGCGCAAATCCGTCGACGCCGTCCCCGTTCAGGCCGACAAGATCCGCATCGGTTACTTGTCGGGGGATTTTCGCACCCATCCGGTCAGCTATCTGGCCGCAGGTCTTTTCGAGGCCCACGATCGCACCCGATTTGAAACGCATGGTTTCTCGATCGGCCCGACCGACGGCAGCGATCTGCGCGCGCGATTGGAGAGGAGCTTCGACCAGTTTACCGATCTCTTCGGGCGGAGCGATGATGAAGTCATGGCCTGCATCAAGGCGGCCAAAATCGACATCCTCGTGGACCTGATGGGGCATACGCTCGGAGCACGGCTTGCCGTCCTCGCGCAGCGGCCAGCTCCAGTTCTCGCAGGTTATCTCGGCTTTGCCGGCACCGTCGGCGGAGGATTGCTGGATTATGTGATCGCCGACGAGCGGGTCATTCCTGCCGAGGACCGCAAGCACTTTTCAGAGAAGGTGGTCTGGCTGCCGCATTGCTTCATGCCTCACGATGCCGAGGGACGCGCGATCTCGCCTGCCGGGCTCGACAGGCGAGCGCAGGGATTGCCTGCCGAAGGCGTCGTCTTCTGCGCTTTCAACAACGCCTACAAACTCAATCCTGCGACCTTTGGGAGCTGGATGCGCATCCTGAGGGAGGTCGACGGCTCCGTCATCTGGCTTTCCGATCTCCAGGATGTCGCAAAATCCAATTTGCGGAGAGCGGCCGAGGCAAGCGGCATCGATCCCCAGCGCCTGGTCTTTGCCACGCGCGTTGCCTCGACGGCGGATCATCTGGCGCGTCACGGCCTGGCAGACCTGTTCCTGGACGCGCTGCCGTACAATGCTCACACCACCGCAGGCGACGCTCTCTGGGCCGGCCTGCCCGTGCTGACGCTGGCCGGAGAAACCTATGCGGGCCGGGTCGCAGCCAGCCTGCTGCATGCGCTCGGATTGGCCGAACTCATCACGCATTCTCGCGATGAATATGAGGAACGCGCGATTGAACTGGCTCTAGATCGCGAGAAGCTCCGCGGCATCAGGGAAACGCTGGAAAAGCGTCGTCATACGATGCCGCTCTTCGATACGCCTCTGCTTGCCCGAAACCTGGAACAAGCGTTTGAGGCCATGGTTCGGCAGTATCGTGCCGGATTGCCGCCCGATCATATCGAGGTGTCCTCGGTACGATCCGTCTGATGGTTGGAACACCGGCCGATCGGTTGATCCGGATCGAGCCGCGAGCAGCCGATGCCGGGTTCTCGATGTTCCCAGCCGTGTTCCATGTGACTATTCGGCTTTTTGCCTGGAAGGAGCGGCCGCACGGAGTCGGCGGGGATTCGCGCGCTCGATTCGAGTGGGACGGAGGCGCAGCAGCGCCGTGGAGAGCGGTGCCCAAACCGGGGATTTTTCAAGGCGACTGGAACTTGAGAAATTTATCTATATATCTCAATCAGTTACACGGGCGCTTTGATCACAACTGCGTGTTATTTGTGCAACACCCATCGGAAAACACGCGTTGGAGGCCCGGTCCGAAGCGTTCTTTTGTTGTGTGTGCAAAGACGTTCAGTAATTGTGACTGAGCGACGGAGGGGGGCATCCCGAGGTCGTCCCGTTCTAGGTGGTTCGCTTAAGTCCCTCGCGTTTCAGCGGGTGTGTCCGAAGGCGCGAAGCGGCTAAGCGGTGGTTACAAGGGACAAGGGAACCAACCTTAGGGTGTTTCACCCAGCGGATCCGGAACCTTCCCTATAGAGCAAACTTGGAGGTTTACCATGAACTTTAAGAGCCTTTTGCTCGGTACGGCGGCGGGTCTGATCGCCGTTGGCGGAGCTCAGGCAGCCGATCTTCCCGTGAAGGCCAAGGCGGTCGAATACGTGAAGATCTGCTCCCTGTACGGTGCCGGCTTCTACTACATTCCGGGCACTGACACCTGCATCAAGTTCAGCGGCTACGTCCGCGCGGACATGCTGGGGAACACGAACAGCGACTACGGCATTGGCCAGGGCGCTCCCGGCGGTGCAAACAACCGTCTGGACAACTACTTCCAGAGCCGCGCTCGTATGGACTTCAACGTCGATACGCGGACGGCGACCGAGTATGGCGTGGTGCGCACCTACGCCGATATGATCTTCTCCTGGGATAGCCAGGCGACCACCGCCAGCAACCCGTCGGCGTTCTCGACCGGCTCCGCTACGCTCGGCCTCTACCATGCGTTCATCCAGTTCGCTGGTTTCACCTTCGGCCGCACGGTCTCGATCTTCGACACGCCGTGGCAGAGCTATCCGGCTGGCGGTCCCGACTTCCTTCCGGGCGGCAGCAACAACGTGACCGGTGTGAATCAGGTCGCCTACACGGCTGATTTCGGCCAGGGCATCACCGCTTCGGTGGCGTTGCAGGATCTGACGACCGCCGCAGGTGGCCAGTCGAACCTCTATAACGCCAGCATCACTGCTGGTGGTCTCAGCGGCTTCACTTCGGCTTCGGCTGCTGGTGCTGCCTTCATCCAGGGCATCTACGGCACGAACGATTGGGGTGGCACGCGTACGCCCGACATCGTCGGTGCGGTTCGCGTCGACCAGGCTTGGGGTCTCGCCCAGGTGTCGGTTGCCGCGCACGAACTCCACACGGCCTACTACGGCACGACGGAACCGTCCGGCCATCCCGACGACAAGTGGGGCTTTGCGGTGCAGGGTGCCTTGTCGATCAAGAACATCCCGACTGGTGCGGGTGACTCGATCAACTTGCAGGCCGTCTACACCGACGGTGCGACCCGCTACAACTTCCAGAGCCTGATGCCGCAGAACATGTACATCTACGGTGGCAGCGGCATCGCCTATCAGAGCCTCGGCTTCGTCGGTATGGCTGACGGCGTCTTCGGTACCGGTACCGGTATCGACACCGTCAAGACCTGGGGCTTCCGTGGTGGTTACGTCCACAACTGGTCTCCGAACTGGGCTTCGTCGATCTACGGTGCTTACGCTTCGCTTCGCTACGGCGACACGGGCAAGGCTCTGATCTGCGCCAACTTCGTCGCCGCCTACGGCGCCGCCACTGCCACGTGTAACCCCGACTTCAACCTCGCGGTTGTTGGCGGCAACGTGGTCTGGACCCCGGTCAAGAACCTGGCCTTCACGGCCGACCTGAGCTACGTCTGGCTCGACCAGAAGTACTCGGGCACGATCTCGGGTGCGGCCACGGCGAATGCCGCGGTTGCGAAGCCCGCAGCCACCTACGAGCTGAAGGATCAGGGCAACCTCCAGTTGCTCCTCCGCGCTCAGCGCAACTTCTAAGATCGGTCGTCTAACTGATCAGCGAACCCCGGCAGGAAACTGCCGGGGTTTTTCTTTGTGGGTCTCGCGGAGACCGTCTAAAAGGCAGATCGTTCGTCTGCACGCGGTACGGGAGTTTCTGAGCGTGAATTTTTCGAGGATCTGGAGACGGGTGCTGAGCGTGCTGGGCGCGGCATCCATGGTCGCTGCGCTCACCCCGTTTTTCGCGCCGGCGGCTGCTGAACCCTTGGATCCCCGCTATCCCGTGTGCCTCCAGAAATGGGAGTGGGGCGGCAGCAGCAGGATCTACTGCAGCTACCTGTCATGGGAAGATTGCAGGGCTTCCGCGATGGGGTTGTCGGCGATGTGCCTGGCCAACCTTATTGGTCCCCGCCGGATTCAGCCGGTCCGGCTCGCGCTCCCCGCGGCCGGTCCACTCCGGCCGGGTGAGAACCGAAATCCTCTGCGGAATCGGGCCCCGCAGTTCCGTGCGGTCTGACCGCTCAACGAGAGCGATCAGACTACCATCTGGGTCCCTTCCACTCCTGGAAGGCGTAGGTTGGATTCAAACCGCAGGAATCGATTGTGCCCGAAGCAGTCGCCATACACTGGCTGTAGGTGGAAAACAGGCAGTTGCCAGGGTATCCCCAACGCCGTCCTTGCAGGCAATAACGATCCTGAATGCCGGTTGCCTGCGGCTGGGAATGGTGACGATTCTTGCCGTGGGCGGGCGAGCCGGCAACGACCAAGCCGGACAAGACCACGGCTGCGAACATGGGCACACCGACCACGCGGGACATGAGATCTCTCCGGGTTCGTGAGGGCTAACCAACAGCTATTGGTGGGGCTTGTTCCAGCCCTATCGCGAGGCCGTCCGCCCCGTCACGACATTCTACACCGAAGCCTTGCTGCATCGCTGCCACAGCTCAGGACCAAGCCGGGTCCCGCTATTCGACGCTGCCGGTGCCGCGGCGCAAATCGGCCTCGATCTGCAACCGCGTGCCGCCGCCGAAGCGGGCGCGGTAGACCTGAAGGTTCTCCATGATCCGCTGCACGTAGTTGCGCGTCTCGGAGAATGGAATGAGCTCAACCCAGTCCACCGCATCGACCTTGGGGTCGCGCGGATCGCCGTACCGGTCGACCCACTTCTTCACGCTGCCGCGGCCGGCATTGTAGGCGGCAAAGGTCATGATGTAGGAGCCGCGATAATCCTCGAGCAGGCCGCCGAGCTCGGCCGAGCCGAGCGTGGCGTTGTAGACCGAATCGTTCTTCAGCCGCCCGAGATCGTAAGTCGCGCCGTGCCGCTTGCAGACATAGCGTGCGGCGTCCGGTGTCACCTGCATCAGCCCATAGGCCTGCGCCGGCGAGACCACCGAGGGATTGAACGCGCTCTCCTGCCGCGCGATCGCATAGACGATGCTGCGCTCGACCTCGGGGCCGATCGGCGTGAACTGCGGGATGCCGTTGACGGGATAGGCGTAGAAGTCGAACGGCAGGCCGCGGTTGAGCGCGGCCTTGCCGAGCAGCAGCATGCCGCGCGCGTCGCTGTGGCGCTGGGTCAGCTCGCCGAGGCCGGCAAGCGCCTCGGGATCTCCGTTCTCGCCCATGTCGGCGAGCATGGGCACCGCCATCTCGCGTTCGTCGAGCTCGTAGAGCAGCTGCGCGGCGCGCACGATCTCCAGCCGTTCGGCGCCGCGGCCGCGCGGCTGGCTGTTGAGCTCGATCTGCGGCAGGCCGAGCTTGGCGCGCGCGAGCTGGCCGTAATAGCTCGTGGACTGCTCGGCCGCCCGCGCATAGGCATTGCGCGCCTCCTGCTGACGGCCCGCCGCTTCCGCGGCGCGGCCCTGCCAATAGCCGGCGCGCGCCAGCGTGGTCGGATTGACGCTGCCGACGCCGATGCGGGCAAAATGCTGGGTGGCGGTGGCGGGATCGTTGAGGAAGCGCAGCGCGATCCAGCCGGCCGTGAACTCCTGCTCGGTCTTGTAGATGTCGCGCGAGGGCAGCGCCGCATCGCGCGCGATCAGATAGGCGCTGCGGAATTCCTCGGTGTCGATCATCTTGCGCGCGAGCAGGCGCCGCTCGATCCACCATTCGTCGAGATTGTAGAGCCGGTTCGGATCCTTCGGCGCCGACAGCATGAGCTGGGCGGCTTCCGCAAACTTCTCCTCGCGGCGCAGGAGCTGGATCTTGCTGAAGATGAAGCCGGGATCGTTGTGCAGCTCGCGCGGCACCGCGTCGAGCAGGGCGCGCGCGTTCGGCGCCTTCTTGACGGCGGCGATGCGGGCCTTGGCGAGCGCGACATAGCCGGCGCCGAGACGTTTTGCGGCGCGCAGTGCGGCCTCGTTCTCGCTGCCGTAGAGCAGGGTGTCCATCCGCGCCTTCTGATCGCCCGGCGTCAGCAGGGCGCCGAACTGGTCGAGCGCGTTGTTCTCGGTGTCCTCCGACATCGGATCACTGCGCCAGGCCTCGCGCACCAGCCGCTCGGCATTGGCGCGGTCGCCGCGCGCCAGCATCGCCTTGGCGAGCGTGAAGCGGCCCTTGGCGGACACTGGGGATTCGTTCTCGAACCACGACCACGCAACTGAATCGTCGCGCCTGTCGTCCCACATCGCAGCCTCGAGGCGGCGGCGCAGGAAGGTCTGCGACGGCCAGCTCGGATTGGCGGAGAGAAAGGCACGGTAGCGCTCGACGGTCGCGCCATTGTCCTCGCTGCGCAGGATGATCCATTCCGCGAGCTTTCGCGCGACGGGATCCGAGATCGTGGCCGCGGCATTGGCGGCGTCGCCCGCCTTGCGCTTGCGCACGAGGTCGATGACGCTCTCCAGCGTGTCCTTGTCGGCTTGCGACGTCGACGAGGTCGCCGCGACCGCGGCCGGCGTGACCGGCTTGCGAGGTGCCGCGTGCTGGCGGGTCGCCGGAGCTAGCACGGGAGCTGCGATCGGTTTGGCGGCCGGAGCGGCGGCAGGTCTGACGGTGGCCGTCGCGGCCGGCGCGGGTGCGGCTTTGGGGAGTGAGCCGTTGGCGGTCGGCTGCGATTTTGGCGCGGGCGCCGCTGCCGCAGGCTTGGGCTTGTTCTTGGCGGATTCCTTGGCGGGTTCCTTGCCAGCATCCTTGCCGGCATTCTGGACAGGTTTCTTCGCGGCATCCTTGGCCGGGGCGCCAGCCGTCCCCTTGCTCGCGCCCTTCGCTGCGTCCTTGGCGGTTCCCTTGGTAGTTTCCTTGGGAGTTTCCTTAGTAGTTTCCTTGGCCGATCCTTTGCCAGATCCCTTCGCGGCGTCCTTGGCGGCTGGCTTCGCGGTGTCCTTGGCCCCTTCCGCGGGCGTCTCATTGGACTTGGCCCAGGCGGCGCAGCCGACCGACAGGCCTGCCATCAGGCACGCGACCAGACCGGCAGATCGCCATGTGGCACGAGGAAATGAGGTCACGGCGTTTCGTCGCCCCGAATCAGTCAAGTGGCTCAAGATCTAGCTGAATTTGATTGAATATGCGGACAAAATACCAACAGCCGCTTACCGCGGGCGGGTTTGCACCATCACCGCGGCAAAATCGCGGCCTAAACGGTGCGTCGCACGGGAGCGGCCCTTTTACCGGCGGGATAGACCCGATATGAATGGCGCTTGCTCTCAAAACTCGCCGCGTACGGAGGAAGTCCATGGCAGCCAAGACGAAATTCCGGGGGTCGTTCACCGCCTTGGTCACGCCGTTCAAGAACGGCTCGCTCGACGAGGCGGCGTTCCGCTCCCTGGTCAACTGGCAGATTTCCGAGGGCACCAACGGCCTGGTCCCGGTCGGCACGACGGGCGAGAGCCCGACGCTCAGCCATGACGAGCACAAGAAGGTCGTCGAGTGGTGCATCGAGGAGGCCAAGGGCCGCGTGCCCGTGGTTGCCGGTGCCGGCTCCAACGCGACCAAGGAGGCGATCGAGCTGGCCCAGCACGCCGAGAAGGCGGGCGCGGACGCCGTGCTGGTGGTGACGCCCTACTACAACAAGCCGACCCAGGAAGGGATGTACCAGCACTTCAAGGCGATCAACGATGCGATCGGGATTCCGATCATCATCTACAACATCCCGCCGCGCTCGGTGATCGACATGTCGGTCGACACCATGAAGCGGCTGTGGGAGCTGAAGAACATCGCCGGCGTCAAGGACGCCACCGCCAGCATGGTCCGCGTGTCGCAGCAGCGTGCGGCGATGGGCGAGGATTTCAACCAGCTCTCGGGCGAGGACGCGACCATCCTCGGCTACATGGCCCATGGCGGCCATGGCTGCATCTCGGTGACCTCGAACGTCGCGCCGCGCCTGTGCTCGGAGTTCCACATCGCCTGGCAGAAGGGCGATCACGCCACCGCGCTGAAGCTGCACGACAAGCTGATGCCGCTGCACAACAACCTCTTCATCGAGAGCAATCCGGCGCCGATCAAGTACGCGATGTCGCTGCTCGGCAAGCTCGACGAGACGCTGCGGCTGCCGATGGTGCCGGTGTCCGAGCCGACGCGCGTTGCCGTGCGCAGCGCCATGGTGCACGCCGGCCTGATCAACTGACGCGGTAGCCTTTCCGGGGAACCTTTCATGGGCGGGGTCGACGAAAAGGGCAGGCGGATGCTCAAGGAGTTCCGCGAGTTCGCCATGAAGGGCAACGTCGTCGATCTCGCGGTCGGCGTCATCATCGGCGCGGCCTTCGGCGCCATCGTGACTTCCCTGGTCGGCGACGTGATCATGCCCTTGATCGGCGCCGTCACCGGCGGCCTCGACTTCTCGAACTACTTCACCCCCTTGTCGGCGAAGGTCAACGCCACCAACTTAGCAGATGCTAAAAAGCAAGGCGCGGTCTTGGCTTGGGGCAGCTTCCTCACGCTGACGATCAACTTCATCATCATTGCCTTCGTGCTGTTCCTGGTGATCCGCGCCATCAACACGCTGAAGCGCAAGGAGGAGGCGGCTCCGGCCGCTCCGCCGAAGCCGTCGGCCGAGGTCGAGCTGCTGACCGAGATCCGCGATCTCCTCAAGAAGTCTTGACGCGCACGCTTCACCCAAACTGTTAGCGTCCGCGCGTATCTCACTCAGGTTTGTCTGCCAGGTTTTGAAGGTAATGGCTGATAAGAACGAACGACCGATCAAGGTCATGGCGGAAAATCGCAAGGCCCGCTTCAACTATGCGATCGAGGATACGATCGAGGCGGGCATTGCGCTGACCGGCACCGAGGTCAAGTCGATCCGCAACGGCAAGAGCACGATCGCGGAATCCTACGCCGACTCGAAGAACGGCGAGATCTGGCTGATCAACGCCACCATTCCCGAATACCTCCAGGGCAACCGCTTCAACCACGAGCCCAAACGGCCGCGAAAGCTGCTGCTCCATCGCCGCCAGATCAACAAGCTGATCGGCGCGGTGGACCGCGAGGGCATGACGCTGATCCCGCTCAAGCTCTACTTCAACGAGCGCGGCCGCGCGAAATTGCAGCTGGCGGTTGCAAAGGGCAAGAAGCTGCACGACAAGCGCGAGACCGAGAAGAAGCGCGACTGGAGCCGGGAGAAGGGCCGCCTGCTGCGGGCGAGGGGATAGCGGGATGAATCAGAAGAACCTGCTCGAGGTCGACTGGAGCAAGATTCCGGCGCCGGCCGATGACGGCGGCGCCGCGCATCTGCCGGGCATGACGCTGCCGGCGATCGGCCTGCTCGCGACCGACGACAGATCAGTGGTGCTGTCGGCGCTCTCCGGCCGAACCGTGGTGTTCGCCTATCCCCGCACCGGCGAGCCCGGCAAGATCTCGCTGGTCGACGATTGGGACATGATCCCGGGCGCGCGCGGTTGCACGCCACAGACCTGCGCCTTTCGCGACCTGTTCGCCGAGCTGAAGGCTGCCGGCGCCGCTCATGTGTTCGGCCTCTCGACCCAGAGCAACGCGTACCAGACCGAGATGGCCTCGCGCCTGCATCTGCCGTTCCCGGTGCTGTCGGACGAGAAGCTGGCGCTGACGCGCGCCCTCAATCTGCCGACCATGGAGGTCGCAGGCCTGACGCTGATCAAGCGCCTTGCGCTGATCATCGACGACGCCAAGGTCTCGCATGTGTTCTATCCGGTGTTTCCGCCCGACCGGAACGCCGGCGATGTCCTGGACTGGCTGAAGGCCAATCCCGCCAAAGGCTAATCGAGGTCGGCCTTCACCTTCGCGAACACGCACCGGAACATGTCCGGCGTCAGCACGCCGGTGTTCGTGTTGTAGCGCGAGCAGTGATAGCTGTCGTAGAGCCTGAACGCGCCGGCCTGGTGCACCGCGCCGTGGCCGAAAGGGGCTTGCGAGCCCTTCAGATTCAGCGGCTTGAGCACGGTGTCGTGCGCAATCCGTCCGAGCGCGACGATCGCGCGCAGGTTCGGCATCGTCGCCAGATTCGCCGCGAGAAACTGGCGGCAGGTGTTGATCTCGGCGGGCAGCGGCTTGTTCTGCGGTGGAACGCAATGCACGGCATTGGCGATGCGGCAGTCGACCAGCTTCAGCCCGTCGTCGGGACGCGCCTGATAGGTGCCCTTGGCAAAGCCGTATTCGAGCAGCGTGGCGTAGAGCAGGTCGCCGGCATAGTCGCCGGTGAAGGGACGGCCGGTGCGGTTGGCGCCCTGCATGCCCGGCGCGAGGCCAACGATCAGGAGACGCGCCTTGATGTCCCCGAAGGGCGCGACCGGGGCGTTATGCCAGGACGGCTCGCGCGCGCGGTTCGCCTCGCGAAAGGCGGCCAGGCGCGGACAGAGCGGACAGTCACGATCGGGGACGAGGGTGGGGGGCTGGCGGCCTGACCGGGCCGCCTCACTCCTCAAAGTCGTCATCGCCCCTCGGCGCCATCGTGGTCGCGCGCTGGAGGAATTGCGGGGCGTGGTGGCGGGCCTCGCGCTCGCCGCGATCGCGCGGGGCGGGGCGTTCGGACGGGTCGCGACCGAGTTTGGACTGCAGCTCGACGAGGTCGGTGAAGACGTCGGCCTGGCGGCGCAGCTCGTCGGCGATCATCGGCGGCTGGCTGGCGATGGTCGACACCACCGTGACCCGCACGCCGCGGCGCTGGACGGCCTCGACCAGGGAGCGGAAATCGCCGTCACCGGAGAACAGCACCATCTGGTCGATGTGCTCGGCGAGCTCCATGGCGTCCACGGCGAGCTCGATGTCCATGTTGCCCTTGACCTTGCGGCGGCCGGAGGCGTCGATGAACTCCTTGGTCGCCTTGGTGACGACGGTGTAGCCGTTGTAGTCCAGCCAGTCGATCAGCGGGCGGATCGAGGAGTATTCCTGATCCTCGATGATGGCGGTGTAGTAGAAAGCCCGCAACAGCGTCCCGCGGCTCTGAAACTCCTTCAGCAGGCGCTTGTAGTCGATGTCGAAGCCCAGAGTTTTCGCCGTCGCGTAGAGATTGGCCCCGTCGATGAAGAGCGCGATCTTGTTGGTAGGAGAAGGTGACATTCAGTTTGCTCGCGAAGTGCTCGTGATTGATCGTTTATTGTTGGCGCGGCAGCGGGCCGCGCAGTTCTAGAGTGCCGCCGAAACCCGTCGAAACCGCAAATCCGGAGAAGTCGGGGCAATCAAGGTATAGTTATGGCGAACTTTCAAACACCCGGGACCGCCCTCGACGGCAGTCCTGGAAATCGCCCATCCCAGCCCCAATGTGGGGGTAGCAGAGCCATTTGGCGAGGCCAAATCACAAATTGGCCTTGCGAAATTGTCTTGGCCCCTATAACTAGCCCCAATCATCCACATATTTCGTCCCACCCACAACGGAGCGACAGTCCATGGCTCGCGTCACCGTAGAAGATTGCATCGACAAGGTCGATAACCGGTTTGACCTGGTCCTGCTGGCCGCCCACCGTGCCCGCATGATTTCGTCGGGTTCACAACTAACGGTTGACCGCGATAACGACAAGAACCCTGTTGTGTCTTTGCGTGAAATTGCGGACCAGACCATCTCTCCGGAGGACCTCCGCGAGGAGCTGGTGCACTCGCTCCAGAAGTTCGTCGAGGTCGACGAGCCCGAGCCCGACACGGTGCCGCTGATCGGTTCCGCCGGCGCCAGCGTCGATGCGGACGACACCGAAGTTGCCGTTGAGCGCATGACCGAAGAGGAGCTCCTGAAGGGCCTCGAAGGCCTCGCGCCGCCGGAAGAGCAGCCCGAGGAAGACGAGTAGATCGTCCCGTCGCAATCGTCGAATTCTTGTGATCTTATCAAGGGCCCGAACCTGTGTTCGGGCCTTTGCTTTTGTTGGCGTTTTCGTGGTTACCATAGTGTTGCCGGTTCGCGCCGCGCACCTGTCACCGAATTGATCGGACGCGCGCGGGATCGGAGCTAAGATGTATACAACGGGCCGCCTTGAGGTCCGTTTGAAGGCAGGACGGCATGGTGTATCGACGCCGCAGACCAACGCAGATGCAGGCCGCAACCGAATCGGTTGCCGTGGCCCCGACTGCGCCGGTGGCGCGCCCGGCCAAGCCGCGTGCGCGCATGATGCGTCAATATGACCTCGTCGAGCGCGTCAGGTCCTACAATCCCAACACCAACGAAGATCTGCTGAACCGCGCCTATGTCTACGCCATGAAGGCGCACGGCTCGCAGACGCGGGCCTCGGGCGATCCGTATTTCTCGCACCCGCTCGAAGTGGCGGCGATTCTCACCGACCTGAAGCTCGACGACGCCACCATCGTGGCTGCGCTGCTGCACGACACGATCGAGGACACCGAAGCGACGCGGGCCGAGATCGACCAGATCTTCGGGCCCGAGATCGGCGCGCTGGTCGAGGGCCTGACCAAGCTGAAGCGGCTGGAGCTGGTGTCGCGCGAGGCCAAGCAGGCCGAGAACCTGCGCAAATTGTTGCTGGCGATTGCCGACGATGTCCGCGTGCTCCTGGTGAAGCTCGCCGACCGCCTGCACAACATGCGCACGCTGGAATTCGTGCCGACGGAATCGCGCAGGCGCATTGCCGAGGAGACGCTCGACATCTACGCGCCGCTCGCCGGGCGCATGGGCATGCAGGAAATGCGCGAGGAGCTGGAGGATCTGTCCTTCCGCACGCTCGACCCCGAGGCCTATTCGGTGGTGATGCAGCGGCTCGACGCGCTCGCCGAGCGCAACCGCAACCTGATCGGCGAGATCGAGGCCCAGCTCTCCAACAATCTGCGCCACCGGGGCCTTGGCGCGCGGGTCTATGGCCGCCGCAAGAAGCCGTTCTCGATCTGGACCAAGATGGAGCGCAAATCGGTCGGCTTCGAGCAATTGTCCGACATCTTCGGCTTCCGTGTCGTCGTCAACGACGTCGAGGCCTGCTACCGCGCGCTCGGCATCGTCCACACCACCTGGCCGGTCGTGCCTGGGCGTTTCAAGGACTACATCTCGACGCCGAAGCAGAACGACTACCGCTCGATCCACACCACCGTGATCGGTCCGGGCAACCAGCGCGCCGAGCTCCAGATCCGCACCGAGGCGATGGACCAGATCGCCGAACGCGGTATCGCCGCGCACGTGTTCTACAAGGAAGGCGCGGGCTCGCCGACCGAGTTCCTCAAGCGCGAATCCAACGCGTTCGCCTGGCTGCGCCACACCGTCGGAATTCTCTCGGAGAGTGCCAACCCCGAGGAATTCCTCGAGCACACCAAGCTCGAGCTGTTCCACGACCAGGTGTTCTGCTTCACCCCGAAGGGCAAGCTGATCGCGCTGCCGCGCCACGCCAACGTGATCGACTTCGCCTATGCGGTGCATACCGACGTCGGCAACAGCGCGGTGGGCTGCAAGATCAACGGCAAGTTCTCGCCGCTGTCCTCGGAGCTCCAGAACGGCGACGAGGTCGAGGTGCTGACCTCGGAGGCGCAATCCGCGCCGCCGTCCGCCTGGGAGACGCTCGCGGTCACCGGCAAGGCGCGCGCCGCGATCCGCCGCGCCACACGCACCGCCGTGCGCGACCAATATGTCGGTCTCGGCCGGCGCATCGTCGAGCGCCTGTTCGAGCGCGCCAAGATCGAATACGCCGACGACAAGCTCAAGGGCGCGCTGCCGCGGCTTGCGCGTACCTCGATCGAGGACGTCATGGCGGCCGTGGGGCGCGGCGAGATCAAGGCCTCCCACGTCGCGCGCGCGATGTATCCCGACTACAAGGAGGAGCGCGTCGCCCGCTACGGCATCAAGAAGGGCCTCGCCGCCAAGCTCAAGGAGAAGGCGGCCTCCGAGCCGCCGCGCAGCCCGGTCGCGATCCCGATCCGCGGCATCAATTCCGACCTGCCGGTGAAGTTCGCGCCGAACGGCGGCGCGGTGCCCGGCGACCGCATCGTCGGCATCGTCACGCCGGGCGAGGGCATCACCATCTATCCGATCCAGTCGCCCGCCCTGAAGGATTTCGAGGAGGAGCCGGAGCGCTGGCTCGACGTGCGCTGGGACATCGAGGACACCGCGCCGCAGCGCTTCCCGGCCCGCATCAGGGTCGAGAACGTCAACGAGCCCGGCGCGCTCGCGCAGATCGCGACCGTGATCGCCGAGCACGACGGCAACATCGACAACATCAGCATGCAGCGCCGCTCGCCTGACTTCACGGAGACGACGATCGATCTCGAAGTCTACGACCTGAAGCACCTGAGCGCGATCCTGGCCCAGTTGCGCGCGAAGGCGGTCGTCGCCCGCGTCGAACGTGTTAATGGATGAACTCCGTCGTTGCCGGGCTTGACCCGGCAACCCATCTCTTCGAAGAGGATGGATGCGCGGGTCGGGCCCGCGCATGACAAGTTGAGAAATGTCACCTTCGTGAGCCTTGCAATGCCTGTTTCTCCGCTCCGCCTCGGCGTCAATGTCGACCATGTCGCGACCCTGCGTAACGCGCGCGGTGGCCGCAATCCCGATCCGGTGCGCGCCGCGCTGCTGGCGATCGAGGCCGGCGCCGACGGCATCACCGCGCATCTGCGCGAGGATCGCCGGCACATCCGCGACGATGACATGGCGCGGCTGAAGGCCGAGATCTCCAAGCCGCTCAATTTCGAGATGGCGGCGACCGACGACATGATGCGCATCTCGCTCGCCACCAGGCCGCATGCGGTGTGCCTCGTGCCGGAGCGCCGGCAGGAGGTGACGACCGAGGGCGGACTGGACGTGGTCGGCCAGCACAATGCGCTCGCGCCCAACATCGCGCGGCTGAACGATGCCGGCATCCGCGTCTCGCTGTTCATCGCCGCCGACCCCGCGCAGATCGAGATGGCGGCACGGCTGCGTGCGCCTGTCATCGAGATCCACACCGGCGCCTGGTGCGACGCCGTGGTCGACGGCCACACCGAGAAGGCCGAGGCCGAATGGCAGCGGATCGTCGCGGGCGCGAAGCTGGCGAAGGAAGCGGGGCTGGAGGTTCACGCCGGCCACGGGCTCGACTATGCGACGGCGGAGACGATCGCGGCACTGCCCGAGATCATGGAGCTCAACATCGGCTACTACATGATCGGCGAAGCCTTGTTCGTCGGTCTTGCCGAGACGGTGCGCAGCATGCGCGCGGCGATGGACCGCGGACGGAGCCGGGCATGATCATCGGCATCGGCTCCGACCTGATCGACATCACCCGCGTCGGCAAGGTGATCGAGCGCCACGGCGAGCGTTTCCTCGACCGCATCTTCACCGCGGCTGAGCGGGCCAAGGCGGAGCGGCGCGCCAAGAACGAGAAGATGGTGGTGGCGACCTACGCCAAGCGCTTTGCCGCCAAGGAGGCCTGCTCGAAGGCGCTCGGCACCGGGATCAGGCGCGGCGTCTGGTGGCGCGACATGGGGGTGGTCAACCTGCCGGGAGGACGGCCGACCATGCAGCTGACCGGCGGCGCCCTGGCTCGGCTCCAGGCCCTGACGCCTGCTGGCTTCGAGGCGCGGATCGACCTGTCGATCACCGATGACTGGCCGCTCGCACAGGCCTTCGTCATCATTTCAGCCGTTCCGCTGGCCAAGTCCTGACCGCTCCGGGATAATTTTATAATTCTTATTGGAAATCAATAGTTTACACAGTTTTGATGCGATCCTTGATTGCGTGGCCTCCGACAACCGTCTAAAAGTCCGCGGACGCAAATCAGGCTGGGTGAATTCGGCTTTACGCCGGAATTGGCCCTCACTATCAGAATCAGGACAATCTCCTTGGGCCGCGAAGCGATGGGCTGTTCGCGGGAGGAGGGCGCTCTGTGACCGCCGGCCGGAATTGAGAGAGCAATGAGCGTGACTTCGGGAACGAAAACTGAAAGCGGCGTCGGCGAAACGATCCGGGTCGTGATCCACGCTCTCCTGATCGCGCTCGTGATCCGCACCTTTCTGTTCCAGCCCTTCAACATCCCGTCCGGCTCGATGAAGGCGACGCTGCTGGTCGGCGACTATCTCTTCGTCTCGAAATATTCCTACGGCTATAGCCACTACTCGATCCCGTTCTCGCCGCCGCTGTTCTCGGGGCGGCTCTGGGGCTCGGACCCGAACCGCGGCGACATCGTCGTGTTTCGCCTGCCCAAGGACGATTCCACCGACTACATCAAGCGCGTGATCGGGCTTCCCGGCGACCGCGTCCAGATGAAGGACGGGCTGCTCTACATCAACGACACCCCGGTCGAGCGGCAGCGCATGAGCGAATATGTCGGCGAGGATCCGTGCGGCTCCGAAGGCGGCGGCATCTCCCGGGTGAAGCGCTGGAAGGAAACGCTCCCGAACGGCGTGTCCTATGAGACGCTGGATTGCGCCGACAACGGCTACATGGACACCACCAACGTCTACACGGTGCCGGCAGGCCATTTCTTCATGATGGGCGACAACCGCGACAATTCCACCGACAGCCGCTTCCTCGGCCAGGTCGGTTATGTGCCGCAGGAGAATTTGATCGGCCGTGCCCAGATGATCTTCTTCTCCATCGCCGAAGGCGAGCATGCCTGGATGTTCTGGCGCTGGCCGTGGGCGGTGCGCTGGAATCGCTTCTTCAAAATCGTCCGATGAAAGACGAAGCCAAGGACATCGCGACCCAACCTATCGAGGCGCAAGCCGCTCCTGAGGGCGAAGCTGCACCGAAGACGCCTGCGAAGAAGAAGCGGGTACGCAAGGCCAAGGCGACTGACGCGAATGCGGCACTCGAGGCGCGCATTGGTTACAGCTTTGCGGATCCGAACCAGCTGATCCAGGCGATCACGCATGTCTCGGCGCTGAAGTCCGGGCGCAAGCGCGGCGACAGCTATCAGCGGCTGGAATTCCTCGGCGACCACGTGCTCGGGCTGGTCGTTTCCGACATGCTCTATCACGCGTTCCCGAACGCCGACGAAGGCGAGCTGTCCAAGCGGCTCGCCGAACTGGTGCGCAAGGAGAGCTGTGCCGACGTCGCCAAGTCGCTCGGGCTGCTCGACGACATCAAGCTCGGTTCGGTCGGTCCCAGCGCCGACGCCCGCCTGCGCAAGAGCGTGCTCGGCGACATTTGCGAAGCTGTGATCGGCGCCATCTTCCTCGACGGCGGCCACGCGGCGGCGGCCGAGTTCGTCAAGCGCAACTGGACCGAGCGCATGCACAAGCCGCGGCGTCCCTTGCGCGATCCCAAGACCGTGCTCCAGGAATGGGCGCAGGGGAAGGGGCTGCCGACGCCGGTTTACCGCGAGGTCGAGCGCACCGGCCCGCATCACGATCCGCAGTTCCGCGTCGCGGTGGACCTGCCGGGACTGGCGCCGGCCGAGGGCATCGGCGGCAGCAAGCGCGCGGCAGAGAAGGTGGCGGCCTCGGTGATGATCGAACGTGAAGGCGTTGGCGGCGGCAATGACGGTTGAAGCAAGCGGCGAGGCGCCCGCTGCGACGCGCTGCGGCTTCGTTGCGCTCATTGGCGCGCCGAATGTCGGCAAGTCCACGCTGGTCAACGCGCTGGTCGGGGCCAAGGTCACGATCGTCTCGCGCAAGGTGCAGACCACGCGCGCGCTGATCCGCGGCATCGTCATCGAGAACAACGCGCAGATCATCCTGGTCGACACGCCCGGCATCTTCTCGCCCAAGCGCAGGCTGGACCGGGCCATGGTCTCGACCGCCTGGAGCGGGGCGCGCGACGCCGATCTCGTCTGCGTGCTGCTGGACGCCAAGACCGGCATCGACGAGGAGGCCGAGGCGATCCTCGCCAAGGCGGCAAGCGTCAATCACGAGAAGATCCTGGTGATCAACAAGGTCGACCTGGTCCAGCGCGAGAAGCTGCTGGCGCTGGCGCAGGCCGCCAACGAGCGCATGCCGTTCGCCAAGACCTTCATGATCGCGGCGATCTCCGGCGACGGTGTCGATGATCTCAGGGATACGCTTGCCGAGATGGTGCCGCCGGGACCGTTCCTCTATCCCGAGGACCAGATGTCGGACGCGCCGATGCGGCACTTGGCGGCCGAGATCACGCGCGAAAAGATCTATCGCAAGCTGCACCAGGAATTGCCCTACCAGTCCACGGTCGAGACCGACAAGTGGGAGGAGCGCAAGGACAAGTCGGTGCGGATCGAGCAGACGATCTTCGTCGAGCGCGAAAGCCAGCGCAAGATCGTGCTCGGCAAGGGCGGCGCCACCATCAAGTCGATCGGCGCGGACTCGCGCAAGGAGCTCGGTGAGATCCTCGGCGTGCCGGTGCACCTGTTCCTGTTCGTCAAGGTGCGCGAGAACTGGGGCGACGATCCCGATCGCTATCGCGAGATGGGCCTGGAATTTCCCAAAGAATAAGCAAGAACAGATCGGTATCCGATGAGCGTGCCCACGAACGTCCGGCGCTTCGAAGCGCTGCTCTATGCGTCGTTGATGCTGGATGCGCTGTCAGTGGCGGTGCAGGACCGCACGCCCAATGCCGAGATGACCGAGCAGATGATCATGACGGCGACGCTGCTCGCCGGCGGCATGATCCTGCTGCTGGTCTATTTCGTCTGGTTGGCTGCGCATTGGCGCAAGAACTGGCCGCGCTGGGTGCTGGCCGCGGCCCTGGTGCTGTCGGTGATCTCGCTCGGCCAGATCATCGGCGAGAAGGGCATGGAGCTCGACAGCGCGATCGAGATCGTCTCCTGCGTGCTGACCACGATGGGCCTGTATTTCTCCTTCAGCGGCGACGCGCAGGGCTGGTTCAACGCCTGAGTTCTGGTGTCCCGGACAAGGTGCGGCGCGTGAGCGCTGCGCCGCAGAGCCGGGATCCAGTCGGTGCGGAGCGATGGGCCCCGGCTCGGCAACGCGTCGCTTGAGCGCCGCGTTTTGTCCGGGGCACGAGTGAGTGCGATCGGCGCTGAAATCCTGTAAGCTTCACCCCATGGAATGGACCGACGAAGGCATCGTGCTGGGTGTGCGGCGGCATGGCGAGAGCAGCGCCATCGTCGAGCTGCTGACGCGCGCGCATGGCCGCCATCTCGGTCTCGTGCGCGGCGGCGCCGGCTCGCGGATGCGGCCCTTGCTGCAACCGGGCAACAGCGTCAGCGCGGTGTGGCGGGCGCGGCTCGACGAGCATCTCGGCACCTACGCGGTCGAGGGCCTGAAGCTGCGTGCGGCCACGCTGCTGGCATCGTCCCATGGCGTCTACGGCGTCACCCATCTCGCCTCGATTGCGCGGCTCCTTCCCGAGCGCGATCCGCACGAGGAGATCTTTGCGCTGCTCGAACATTCGCTCGACGATTTCGACGACATCGGCAGCGCCGCCGTCCACGTGATCCATTTCGAGCTGGCGATGCTCGCCGAGCTCGGCTTCGGGCTCGCGCTGGACAATTGCGCGGTGACCGGGGAGACCACGGACCTGATCTACGTTTCGCCGAAATCCGGCGGTGCGGTGTCGCGCGGCGCGGGCGAGCCATGGCGCGACCGGCTGTTGCGCCTGCCGCCGTTCCTGCGCCGGGGCGAAGCCGCGAGCGAACTCACCGACCAGGATCTCCAGGACGGTTTTCGGCTGACCGGATTGTTCCTGCTGCGCCACGTGCTGGAGCCGCGCGGACAGGTCCATTCCGACGCGCGGGCCGGCTTCATCAATGCCTTGATGCGGCAGCAGGCGAGGGCGGCGATCCCGGCGCCATGACGTCAGCGCGCCTCTGTGTTGCCTGATCAGACGACATATCCCGGAACCAAATCGGGTTTCCCGGATTGGGCCGTGGGGTTCCAACCCGGGGATAACCTGATGCTGATCAAGGGACTTATTGTGTCGGCAGCGCTGATTGCGCTGGCGCCGGACGCCCTCGCAGGCGAGCAAACAGGACTGGTTCGCCGTGCCTCCTGCACGGTCGTCAGGTTCTATGTGGCCAAATATTCGGCAGCAGCTGCAGAGGCATGGGCCCGGTCCAAGGGCGCGACGGAAGCGGAGATCGAGGCTGCCCGGCGCTGCTTGACCAACGCGCCGACCACGACTCAGGCCCAAAATCCCCAGACCACCCAGACTGTGACCGCAGGCTGGGCGGGGCAGTAAGCCGCCCACAGGGAACCAATCGATCCTTGCCCGATTCGCTTCCACGGTTTAACCGGGCGGCATGGGAAAACGATTGATTCCGCCGGAACCGGCCGAAATCCATGACGTGCCGCTGCGCGAGGCGCTGGAAGAGCGCTATCTCGCCTATGCGCTCTCCACCATCATGCACCGTGCGCTGCCGGACGCACGCGACGGCCTGAAGCCGGTGCACCGGCGCATCCTCTACGGCATGCGCCTGCTCAGGCTCGACCCCGGCACGGCTTTCAAGAAATCCGCCAAGATCGTCGGCGACGTGATGGGCTCGTTCCATCCGCACGGCGACCAGGCGATCTACGACGCCATGGTGCGCCTCGCGCAGGATTTCTCCTCGCGCTACCCGCTGGTCGACGGCCAGGGCAATTTCGGCAATATCGACGGCGATAACCCCGCCGCCTACCGCTACACCGAAGCGCGCATGACCGATGTCGCGCGGCTTTTGCTCGAAGGCATCGACGAGGACGGCGTTGAATTCCGTCCCAACTACGACGGCCAGTCGAAGGAGCCGATCGTCCTGCCCGGCGGCTTCCCGAACCTGCTCGCCAACGGTGCGCAGGGCATCGCGGTCGGCATGGCGACTTCGATCCCGCCGCACAACGCCGCCGAGCTCTGCGACGCGGCGCTGCATCTGATCGAGAAGCCCGACGCCAAATCCAAGGCCCTGCTGAAGTGGGTCAAGGGCCCGGACTTTCCGACCGGCGGCATCTGCGTCGATTCCAAGCAGGCCATCGCCGAAGCCTACACGACCGGCCGCGGCTCGTTCCGCGTCCGCGCCAGGTGGGAGCAGGAAGAGGGCGCGCGCGGCACCTGGGTCGTCGTCATCACCGAGATCCCTTTCCTGGTGCAGAAGTCGCGCCTGATCGAGAAGATCGCCGAGCTCCAGGATCAGAAGAAGCTGCCGCTGGTCGGCGATGTCAGGGACGAGTCGGCCGAAGACGTCCGCATCGTGATCGAGCCGAAGTCGAAGAACGTCGATCCGGCGCTGATGATGGAATCGCTGTTCCGGCTGACCGAGCTCGAAAACAGGATTCCGCTGAACCTCAACGTGCTGATCAAGGGCCGCATCCCCAAGGTCGTGGGGCTCGCGGAGTGCCTGCGCGAATGGCTCGACCATCTGCGCGACGTCCTGATCCGGCGCAGCAACTACCGCAAGGCGCAGATCGAGCATCGGCTGGAAGTTCTCGGCGGCTTCCTGATCGCCTATCTGAACATCGACAAGGTGATCAAGATCATCCGCACCGAGGATGAGCCGAAGCCGGCGCTGATGAAGGCGTTCAAGCTCACCGAGGTGCAGGCCGAAGCCATCCTCAACATGCGGCTCCGCTCGTTGCGCAAGCTCGAGGAAATGGAGATCCGCACCGAGGACAAGAACCTGCGCAATGAGCTCAAGGGCATCAATGCGGTGCTCGCCTCGGAAGCCGAGCAGTGGAAGAAGGTCGGCGAGCAGGTCGGCAAGGTCCGCGACATGTTCGGGCCGAAGACGCCGCTCGGCAAGCGCCGCACCACCTTTGCCGATGCGCCCGAGCACGATCTCGCCGCGATCGAGGAGGCCTTCGTCGAGCGCGAGCCGGTGACGGTCGTCGTCTCCGACAAGGGCTGGATCCGCACCATGAAGGGGCATGTCGAGGATCTCTCGGGCCTTGCCTTCAAGCAGGACGACAAGCTCGGCTTCGCGTTCTTCGCGGAGACGACATCGAAGCTGCTGCTGTTCGCCACCAACGGCAAGTTCTACTCGCTCGATGTCGCGAAACTTCCGGGCGGGCGCGGTCACGGCGAGCCGATCCGCCTGTTCATCGACCTCGAGCAGGAGGCGGCGCCCGTCGCACTGTTCGTCAACAAGGGTGGACGCAAATTCCTGGTCGCGAGCCACGAGGGCCAGGGCTTTGTCGTCAACGAGGACGATTGCGTCGGCACCACCAAGAAGGGCAAGCAGGTCCTCAACGTCGACATGCCGAACGAGGCGCGCACGGTCACCGAGGTGGTCGGCGACACCGTCGCGGTCATCGGCGAGAACCGCAAGATGCTGGTGTTCCCGCTCGACCAGGTGCCGGAGATGGCCCGCGGCCGCGGCGTCCGCTTGCAGAAGTACAAGGACGGCGGTCTCTCCGACGTCGTCGTGTTCGACGCCAAGGCGGGCCTGACCTGGAAGGACTCCGCCGGTCGCGAATTCTCCGCGACCATGAAGGAGCTCGCGGAGTGGCAGGGCACCCGCGCCGACGCCGGCCGCCTGCCGCCGAAGGGATTCCCGAAGTCGAACAAGTTCGGCCAGGGGATCGGGTAGGGCGGGCTCTCGCCACATCGTCATGGCCGGGCTTGACCCGGCCATCCACGCGCCGCCGCGATTGAGAAGAGACGTGGATGCCCGGGTCAAGCCCGGGCATGACGACTGAGGGTGTAGCGCGACGTCGCCTCCATATCGTCATTGCGAGCGCAGCGCTCCTCCATTCCGCATCCCTCAGCCGTCTCTGGAATACTGGATCGCCCGGTCAAGCCGGGCGATGACACCGACGGTGTGGCGCGCAAACGCTTGGCTGATAGTCGTGAGCGCATGAGTGCCTACGTCGATCGGGCACGAACATTGCTTTTTCTTCGGCTGCAAACGAACTCTCAAGAAGCAGCAAAAGGCACCAATGTTCAAACCAAAGTCTTTCATTCCGGCGCTGTTTGCCCTCGCGCTGGCGGCGCCGCCGGCGCACGCGGCGGGCAATCTCGTTGCGGTGCTCGAGGCGGAGATCGTCACGCTCGATCCGCATTTTTCCACGGCCTATATTTCGCGCACGTTCGGCTACATGGTGTTCGACACGCTGTTCGCGAAGGATTCCAAGGGCGACGTCAAGCCGCAGATGGTGCAGGACTGGAAGGTCTCGCCCGACGGCCTGACCTACAGCTTCACGCTGCGCGACGGCTTGAAGTGGCATGACGGCCAGCCGGTCACGGCGGCCGATTGCGTCGCCTCGCTGCGCCGCTGGGGCACCCGCAGCGCGCTCGGCCGCCGCATCTTCGCCATCACGGCCTCGCTCGAGCCGACGGACGCCAAGACGTTCGTGCTGACGCTGAAGGAGCCGTCCGGCCTCGTCATCGACGCGCTCGGCAATCCCGTCAGCCCGGTCGCCTTCATGATGCCCGAGCGCATTGCCAAGACGCCCGGCGACCAGCGCATCACCGAGATCGTCGGCTCCGGCCCGTTCGTCTACAGCAAGGCCGATCACCGCACCGGCGACCGCATGATCCTGAAGAAATTCGCCGACTATGTGCCGCGCCCCGAGCCTGCCGACTTCCTCGCCGGCGGCAAGCGCGTCAATGTCGACACGCTCGAGATCCGCGTCATTCCGGACGGATCGACCGCGGCTTCCGCGCTCCAGGCCGGCGAGGTCGATTTCATGCAATACGCGCCGTTCGATCTGCTGCCGACTCTCGAGAAGAACTCCCGCGTGAAGCTGGTCAATTTCACCGGCGGCAATATGTTCGCTGGCGCCTATCGCCTCAACGCCGCTTCGAAACCGTTCGACGATCCCGCGATCCGGCGCGTGCTGTGGAAACTGGTCGACCAGCGCGAGGTGCTGGACGCGCTCGGTCTCGATGCCAAATACGCCACGCCCTGCGCGACCTTCTTCACGTGCGGCACCACCTATGACAGCAAGGCCGGCACGGAAGCCGCCGCAAAGCCGTCGATCGAAGCGGCGAAGGCCGCGCTGAAGGCGACGAAATATGCCGGCGAACCCGTTATCGTCATGGAGGCCAACGACCTCGAAGCCCCGCGCGTCTCGGCGCAGGTGCTGGCCGAGCGGCTGAAGCAGGCGGGCTTCAACGTCGATCTCCAGGTGATGGATTGGGCGAGCGTGCTGGCGCGCCGCGCCAAGAAGGAGGGCTGGAGCGTCTATGGCGTTCACGCCGGCGGCTTCGATCTCGGCTCGCCACTGACCAACGTCATGGTGGCGTTCAACTGTGCCGACTTCACCGGCTGGCAATGCGATGCGCGCATCACACCACTCATGGAAGCCTTCGCCAAGGCGCCTGCCGAGGAGGATCGCAAGAAGATCGCGGCCGAGATTCAGACGGTGATGTACGATCAGGCGCCCGGGATTCCGTGGGGCCAGTTCGCCCAGCCGGCGCTTTCTCGCGCGGCGCTTCGCAATCTGATACCGTCCGCCATCCCGGTGTTCTGGAACGTTGAGAAGTAACACGATGTACGATGTCATTGTTGTCGGCGGCGGCTCCGCCGGCGCCGCTGTTGCGGCACGGCTCTCCGAGGATCCCGCACGTCGCGTCCTGCTGCTCGAGGCAGGCCTCGACTGGCGCGCCATTGATGCGCCCTGGGAGGTGATGACGCCGAACCCCATCCCGATCATCCACAAGCGCGAGTACCAGGAGAAGTGGCAGTGGCCCGATCTCCTGACGCGCCGCGTGGCCGGGCAGGAGCCGCGCTTCTACTGGCGCGGCAAGGGGCTGGGCGGCTCATCGATGATGAACGGCCAGATCGCCATCCGTGGCGTTGCCGATGCCTTCGACGAATGGGCGGCCAATGGCTGCACCGGCTGGTCGGCGAAAGAGGTGATGCCGCTGTTCTCGGTGATCGAGGACGACATGGAATTCGGCGACGCCGAAGGTCACGGACGTGGCGGACCGCTGCCGGTCTATCGGGCGCCGCCCGAGACATGGGGGCCGATCGATCGCGGCTTGCGCGATGCCGCGCTGGCGAGCGGCTATCCCTGGTGCGCCGATGTCAACGGCCCTGATGGCGAGGGCGTCGCCTGCTATCCCATCAACAGCCGCGATAGCCGCCGCATCACGACCAATGAAGGGTACCTCGAGCCCGCGCGCGGCCGGGCCAATCTGGAAATTCGCGGGCATGCGCTGGTCGATCGCGTGCTGATCAGCGACGGCCGCGCGACCGGCGTCCGCGTCCACATCGAGGGGCAAGGCACGAGCGATATCGGTGCGCGCCAGATCGTGCTGTGCGCCGGCGCGATCCACAGCCCGGCGATCCTGCTGCGCTCGGGCATCGGCCCGGCCGACGAGTTGAAGGCGATGGGAATTGCAGTCGAGCGCGATCTGCCGGTCGGCCGCCACTTCTTCGACCACCCGCTGTTTCGCGCCACGATCCAGCTCCACGACAATCTGCGGCCGACCGATCCGGACACCCGCCACACCAATTGCTGCGTGACCTATTCCTCGGGCCTCGCCAATGGCGGCAAGCGCGACATGATCCTGATCGCCTTCAACCACCGCGGCATCGGCGTTCCCGGCGCGATCGGCGCCGGGCTGTTCAACGCGTATTCTCGTGGAACGCTCAAACTGGCCTCGACCGATCCCGCGATCGATCCCGTTGTCGAGGAGAACATGCTGGCCGATCCCCGCGACATGCTGCGCATGATGGATGCGGTGAAGCGACTGGCCGTGATCACCTCCCAGCCGGCGCTGTCAGGCATTGCCGACTGGATCAGGTTGACCGACACCGATCTGACGTTGCCGCAAGCCGCGGCGCTGCCTGATCACGAGCTCGATGCGCTGTTGCGCCGCGAGACCGGAGACATCCAGCACGCCGCCGGCAGCTGCCGCATGAGCGGCGTCAACGACGCCGACGGTGTCGTCAATCCCGATGGCACGGTGAAGGGCATCGCGGGCTTGCGCGTCGCCGACGCCTCGATCATGCCGTCCGATTGCCGCGCCAACACCCACTTCACGACGGTGGTGATCGGCGAGGCAATCGCGCGGATGATGATGCGATAGGGAAATCCGGCCAGGCGTTGTCTGCTGCCACAACACAGGTGTCATGCCCCGGCTTGACCGGGGCATCCAGTACGCCGCGGCCTCTCTTCTCAATCACGACCGTCTCGGAGTACTGGATCGCCCGGTCAAGCCGGGCGATGACACCGAGATTAGACCAGACGGGTGATCGCTCGGTTACACGTTTCAAACAGCGGACGAGAGTGCGCTTTCTCGCGGCGCATGTCGCCCGAGTTTTGCTTGATGTGTCGCCCTCGGAAAGACAAGGGCGCAGGGAAGGCCGGGCGCCGGCTGGCACCCGCAGGTCCGTGCGCTACAAAGAGTGCACACGGGGTGGACCACAGGTGATGCCGGTCGCCCGGCCTTCCCTGCGCGAATGGTTTTAACGGTGTCCTTCGTGCTCTCCTCGGGGAGCGATGCACTATTGCCCCCGTCGCCTCACGGATGGCTGATGTGCGCGTCCGGTGGGATCGCATCATCACCGCAAGGCTTGACGCACAGACCCCGGGCGTCGGGACCACACGACTTCTCCGTCCGCGCACGTCTTCGCATGCATCCTCGACGGCTGGCGTGTGCTCACCGTCGCGGCCATGCCAAGACGCTGCCGGCGTCGTGTCGTTCGCGCGAAGGCAGTTGCTCACGGTTTCCCGCCCTGCAATGCCGATCGCGCCCGACGCCGTCGCGTCCATCGCTGCCCGGCCCGCGGTTCGTGACGATCGCGATCCGCCCCTTGTCTCGGGCCAGGTTGTCCAGTGTGTACGATAAATCCGAATTTCGGTAAAGTGGAATATATTTGCGGCGGAGGATTGACAGGCCATGAGGTGATGCCCGCGGGGTGTTTTGCGCGACGGGCAATTTCTTTTGGCTTCGCTGGTTGCCTCAACTTCCGACGGTGCGGACCAGGCGAGGGCGGTTGCGGTTTGCGGGCGAAGTCTCGGCCGCCAGGGCGCGCAGCCATGCGCGGAAGCTGACGATCTCGGGGCAATCCGCGGTGCCCTCGGGTGCAATCAGCCAATCGCCCAATCCGGATCCCTCATTGATCCGGTCGCAGCGATAGCCCGGATGGTGGCCAAGCCCGCGGGCAATCAGCAGGTCGACCTTGCCCTCGACCAGCTCGTGCAGGCCGGCGGGTTGCAGCACCCGCAAACCGATATCCGCATGCGCGCCGCGAAACTCCGCCAAGGCGAGGCGGCGCAAATCGAGGCTGCCATGGACCCCCAGTTGGAGCAGCACCGCACCAGCCGGTTTCAATTGCGAGGTCGCATCCGCAATGCAGCGAAAGCCATCGGATATCCCGGGCAGATAGGCCTGACCGGCGGCGGTGAGGATCAGCTGCTTGTGCAGCCGCTCGAACAGGCGCACGCCGAGGCGTGCCTCCAGCGCTTTCACCTGTTGCCCGACGGCGGCAGGCGTCACGTGCAACTCGTGCGCGGCGAGCTTGAAACTGAGATGCCGCGCGGCGGCTTCGAACGCGCGGAGCGCATTGAGTGGCGGAAGAGTGTAGGTCATCGCGTCGCACTTTGACACCGATGGGCCGTGGCCTTGCAATAGATTTTCTTGCGCTGGGCCGCAGGAATGATGCTTTGCGCCGCGGCGATGTTGCCGGATACGGTCAGCCCGCAATCCGGAGAAACACTATGCCCCCAGCTCACATCGTCAGCCACAATCCCGCAACGGTCCATGCTCCCGCCGGCGGTTACAGCATGGGACTTGAATTGAAGCAGCATCGCCGCCTGCTATTTGTCAGCGGCCAGGTGCCCGAGGCATCCGACGGCGCCGTGCCTGAAGGTTTCGAGGCGCAATGCGAGCAAGCGTCATTGAGGTGCTTGCCGCTGCCGGCCTTGGCGTCGAGAATCTGGTCAAGGTCACGACGTTCCTGACCGACCGGAAGCAGGTCGTGCCCAACCGCACCATTCGCCGCACGGTGCTCGGCGAACACCGGCCTGCGCTGACGGTCGTGATCGTCGAGACCGTCGACAGCAAATGGTTGCTGGAAATCGAGGCGATTGCTGCGGAATGAACCCGGCTCTCGCCGACCTCGCAACAGGCCAATCGTGTCAGGTGCCCAATGGCTGAGATCATCCATCCCTTCTACGAGGCGCATCGCGGTGCGATGGAGGCCGCCATGCACCAGCGCCTCGACCTTGCCGATGCGATGCTGCGCGAGCGCGCGCATCTGTCCGATATCGACGGGATCAGGCAGGAGGTGATAGACGAATTCGAGATCGTGCTGACCCAAATGCCCTATGTCGGCGGCGCGGCAAGTCGCATGAGCGATTTCTTCATGCGTCTCATGGGTTTTATGGCGATCAGCCGTGTGCTCCGGCGACACGGCGTGCCGCTGCCCGTGATCGGCGAGATCGAGCGGGAAACCTACAAGGCGCAATTGCTCACCGTGCCAGAAGCGGAACGTCTCGCTTCGGGGCGTCAGTTCATGTCGCCCGAGAACCAGGCCCTGCTGCGCGAGCAGGCTGCGCAAAGCATCACAAGCAGCCATCAGAACGCGTTTCCGGATGACTTCGTCTACGATTTCGTCGAGCCGGGCGCGGGTGATACCTTTGAGTTCGGCATCAACTACAAGGCTTGCGGCTTCTGCAAGTTCGCCGTGCGCCATGGAGACAAGGACATCCTGCCGAACATCTGCGGGCTTGATTTCGACGCCTATGCAACGCGCGGCATCCGTCTGGAGAGGACGCAAACACTGGCTGGCGGAGCAAGCCATTGCAATTTCCGGTTCTCACGTCTCTCGAGGTGATGCCCGATAAAGCGGCGACCTCGCGTGATGGCCGCCAACTAGGGCGGCCTCGCGTTCGTCATTGCGGCAGTTCTTCGGCAGAACGTGTGGGGAAGAATGATGATGCGCTATGCACCATTCATTTCCACGCTTGGTGACAAGCATGGTGAAGCGCGATGGACCGGGTACCGCTTTGCCGTCCACCATCCGTGTAAACGTGTAAAAGCCGGCGAGCTGGACAGCGTTATCGTTGATTGTGATTGTGCGCCGTTCGTCAATCGCGTTTTTGTTGCCGCTTCCCTTTATGGGCGTAAAATAGGTTATGATCGCTTGAGTGCCCTCGGAAATGATGGGACTGACAGTTCCAAGAAGGATCGCATCCGGACAATAGCTCTTGGCGATCGTCTCCGGATCATTGCTGCCATATGCGGCTGACCAACGGTCAAGCGCCGCATTCGCGTCTTCTGCCGGGCCAGCTGCGGCCACAGCGGGCGACATCATCAAAGCTATGGAAACCATCCGCGCAGCGATTGTCATTTGTTCTCCTTGAATAATCATCTGCGAATAGATCGATCGGTTCGGTTGGATCGCGCTTACCACCAACGCCATGCCCGAAACTGCGCGAGTGTCATGAAGTCGCGCCTTCGCAGATCCTGCTGAAAACTTGCCTTGCGCAATGCGCAGACTATACCTCGACCATTCAAGGAATGACTATGGCGGCTAAACATCTGACGCGCAGATCAGGTCCAATGTCGCGTTGGGGGCACAAGCGTCGCTGGGCTTTACGGCGGACGACTTCCGGTCGACTCCGACCTCCGGGCGTATTTCTGCACGGTGCCGACTCCCGCGATGGGCCAATAGGCGACATCGAAGGCTTGGCCTGATATGAAAGAGGTCCCTGACTGAGGCGTGGCGTCGATGAAAATTGAGTTGCTTGAACCATGGGTTCAAATCGAGCGGCCGGAGGAACGAGAAGCAATACAAACCGAGCTTCATTCTGAATTAAGCGCGTCACATCCGCTATTCGGGCTATCAGTTGTTGCGCTCGCTAGGCGTTATGATCGAGACGATGTCTTATTCGAACTTGCCGATAGCCGCGTTGCGGAGGTTCACCTGACTTGGAGCCGCAAGCCAGAACGCGATCCACGTTGGCCGAGGACGACAATTTTTGCATCTGCCGCCGTTTGGGCCAAGGAGCAAATGAGACCTCTTCATGAAGAAACTGGGCCGTTTTGATCGCATGTCAGCCGCTTCCCCAACCGCGTATTGGTGGTAGTCGTGCGTTGAAACGCCCAGCGGAAATAATCCTGCTTCAATCACATGGCTCCTGCGGCGGACGCTGATGTCGGCTTCGGGTCAAAGGCGACCCTCGTTCGAAGGTGAGGAATAAGTCAGCTACGGCCATCAACGGAAGTGGCCAAGCTACCAGCGATCAAACCGACACTTGGTCGACTAATCCGGACTCAGCGGCCCAAGTCTACCTAGGTATGGTCACTTCATACCTCCGCGCGATGGCGCCGACCAAGTGCTTGGTGCTACCGATACATCCAGAGTGAAAAGCAACGGAACCGGTCCTGCGAGCCGGCAGTTGCGGGACGAGGCCGGCGGCGTAACGCCCGCCGGCTCTTCTCCCGATCTAGCGGCGCTTTGCCGCTCAACTGAGGCTTACAGCCATGGTTGGTGCAGAGGGTAACGCCCATGCGAAACATCGCCGATTTCCTGATGCGGGTCTGGCAGCGAAACCAACCCGCGTCCAATGCTCAGGTCGTGGCTATGGCTGAAAACGGAGATCGATCCAGCATGGCTGATTTTGTCCGGATCCTGCAGGCCTACGATCAAGCCCTGTAGGGCGGGACTTGGCGGCGGCCGCGTCAGTCCGTGATACGGACGTCCGAACAAGGCCAAGACCTGGCGCCAGGTGACGGGTGCGCTGCTCTTCCTAGATGATTCCCGCTAGCCGCAGCGCCACACCGGCCGCGCAACTTCCCGCCAGCACCGTGAGCATCCCGTGCTTGAAGCGGAAGATCGCGGTCGCGGCCGCGATCGACAGCACGAGCGCCGGAATGTCGACGCTGGTCAGCACCGGCCTGTCGAAAGCGAACGGAAACGCGTGCACCGGCACGGTCTCGCGAAACAGCGTGTGCAGCGCGAACCAGATCGAGAGGTTGAGGATCACGCCGACGACGGCGGCGGTGATCGCGCTGAGCGCGCCGGCGAGGCCGGTATTGCCGCGCAGGCGCTCGATATAGGGCGCACCGACGAAGATCCAGAGGAAGCAGGGCGTGAAGGTGACCCAGGTCGCGAGCAGTCCGCCGAACGTCGCGGCGAGCATCGGCGACAGGCCGCCTGGATCGCGATAGGCCGCCATGAAGCCGACGAACTGGAGCACCATGATCAGCGGGCCCGGCGTGGTCTCGGCCATGCCGAGGCCATCGAGCATCTCGTGCGGCTTCAGCCAGTGATAGTGCTCGACCGCCTGCTGGGCGACATAGGCCAGCACCGCATAGGCGCCGCCGAAGGTGACCAGCGCCATCTTCGAGAAGAACAGGGCGATCTGGCTGAACACGTTGGCCTGGCCGAGGGCCAGAAGCAGCGCGATCACCGGCACCAGCCACAGCGCAAGCCAGAGCGCGCCGACCCGGATCGCGCGCCCGGTGTCGGGCTTGACGTGATCGGGCACGGCGTCGCCGAGCATGCTGTCGATCACCGCGCCGCTGCCGCTAGGACCGTGACCAGCCGGGGCGAATTCCGGGCGGCCGCTTCTTGCGCCGATATATCCGATCACGCCGGCGGCAATGATGATGACCGGGAAGGGGACAGCGAAGAAGAAGATGGCGACGAAGGCGATCGCGGCGAGCGCGATCATGATGCGGTTCTTCAGCGCGCGCTTGCCGACGCGCACCACGGCCTCGACGACGATGGCGAGCACGGCCGCCTTCAGGCCGAAGAACAGCGCCTCGACGAAGCTGACATTGCCGAAGGCGGCGTAGACGTAGCTCAAGGCCATGATGGCAATGATGCCGGGCAGGATGAACAGCCCGCCCGCCATCAGCCCGCCGGCGGTGCGGTGCATCAGCCAGCCGACATAGGTCGCAAGCTGCTGCGCCTCCGGTCCCGGCAACAGCATGCAGTAGTTCAGCGCATGCAGGAAGCGGCCTTCGGAGATCCACTTCTTCTCCTCGACCAGGATGCGGTGCATCACCGCGATCTGGCCCGCGGGCCCGCCAAAGCTCAGACAGGCGACGCGCAGCCAGACGCGAAAGGCTTCATTGAAGCTGATGCCGTGACCGGCATCAGCTCCTGCTTGAACGTTACGGGTATCCATTACGCCTTCACCTTGTTGGTCGGCCAGTTGTGGGTCTCGGCCGTGGCATCGCGGCACCAGCGATAGAAGGCGTCGTAGAGCAGCATGCCGGCCTCGAGCTGTTCGAGGTCGTCGTCGTACATCCGCGACAGCCCGAGGGACGCGGCGAGCAGTCCGGGGGCCTCCGGCGCCAGATCAGGCCGCGCGGTGTCGGCGCCGCGCACCAGCGTCGCAAGCCGGAGCAGGACTGGCGTCGCGATCCCGAACTCCTCGATCATGACGTCGAAGGTGCACAGTTCGCCGCGGTGGCTCCAGAACACGTTCTCGATGTCGAAGGGCGCCGCGCCAAACCGCTCGCCGACGGCGACGACCTCGGACGGCGCCACATACAGGAACACCGCGTTGGGATCGACGAAGCGGCGGATCAGCCAGGGGCAAGCGATGCGGTCGACCTTCGGCCGCGCCCGCGTCACCCAGACGGTGCGTCCCTTGGCGTCGCGCGGCGGCAGCTTGCGCGTGTCGAGCAGCGGCAGCTTGGCTGCCTTCCAGCCCTCGAAGCCGCCCTCCAGCGTCTCCGCCTGCGCGCCGAGCTGGCGGAGCCAGGCGGCGGTGCCCTGTGCGAGCTTTTCACCGCGCAGGCACGAGACGATGGCCCGGCGGCCGGCGAAGTCGCCGCCCCAGTCCTGGACCTTGTCGTGGCTGAGCTTGATGGAGCCGGGGATCAGCCGCGGGTCGGCGGCAAAATCCTCCTCCGTGCGCACGTCGATCAGGGCAGGGGCGTTTGCCGTGCCGATCAGCCGTACCAGTTTGTCAGGAGTTATCGTCGTAAAAGAAGACATGATGCGCCCTCGTACAAGTGAACGGGACGCGATACTTGGGCATGTCGCCTCACGGGGAGATCGCTTCAATCCCCATGGGCAGCATTACAGCGAATCCGTGCCGACCTGTCAATCCGCCCGTTTCGAAGCAAGCAAACGTTAGAAACGTAAGCGGCCCGGGCCTATATAAAGGGCAAGCGGATTCTGTTCCGGAGACAAAAGCGATGCACTCCCATTCGATCGAACAATGGACCCACGAGCACGCCTTCCTCGGCGACAGGCACGACGCGAACGAGCGGCGCACCTGGCTGGTGGTCGTCCTGACGCTGGTCATGATGGTCGGCGAGATCGTCGCCGGCTCGCTGTTCGGCTCGATGGCGCTGCTGGCCGACGGCTGGCACATGGGCACGCATGCGGCGGCGCTCGGCATTGCCGCCTTCGCCTACCGCTTCGCGCGCCGGCACCTGGGCAATGCGCATTTCACCTTCGGCACCGGCAAGTTCGGCGATCTCGCCGCCTTCTCCAGCGCGATCATCCTCGGCCTGATCGCGGTCGAGATCGCCTATGAGAGCGTGCTGCGGCTGATCACGCCGATGCCGATCGCCTATGGCGAGGCGATCGCAGTGGCGGTGCTCGGCCTTTGCGTCAACCTCGCCAGTGCCTGGCTCTTGCGCGACAGCCATGATCACCACCATCACGGCCATGATCACGGCCACGGCCATGAGCATCATGATCACGACGATCCTGATCATCACCACCATCATCACGACAACAATCTTCGTGCGGCCTATGTCCATGTCATGGCGGATGCTGCGACCTCGGTGCTGGCGATCGGCGCGCTGCTGGTGGCGATGTCTTCGGGATGGGTCTGGGCCGATCCGGCCGTCGGCCTGATCGGCAGCGTCGTGATCGCAAGCTGGGCGTTCGGCCTGATCAGGAGCTCCGGTGCGGTCCTGCTCGACGTGCGCGTCGACGAGAAGCTTGAGCGGGTGATCCGGGCACGCATGGAGGTCGGCGACGATCGTGTCACCGACCTGCATCTCTGGCAGGTCGGCCCCGGCCACTGCGCCGTGCTGGTGTCGGTGGTGTCGGACAAGCCGAAGCAGCCGGCCGTCTACAAGAAGCGGCTCGCCGGGCTGAAGGGCCTCAGCCACGTCACGGTCGAGGTCGAGACCTGCCCGCACTGACGTGATCGGTGAAGGCGGAATTCTGCAGCGCGGCCGGGGTTGATCCTCGGTCGCAGCTGCCCCAATCGCTGCCAAGGAGGGACCAAGGATGACGCCCAGAATCAAGCTCGCTCTTGCCGCCGCCGCGCTCGCTCTGTCCAGCCATGGGGCGATGGCGCAGTCGGAAAGGACCGGCGTCGAAAAGCTCTACGTCCTCAATTGCGGTGAGGGCACCGCCGGCGATATCTCGCGCTGGACGCCCGGCCTGAACGAGGGCAAGACGATGGACTTCGTCGACAGCTGCTACCTCATCAAGCACACCAAGGGCTGGTTCCTGTGGGACACCGGCATCGCCGATTCCGTCGCCGCCATGCCGAACGGTCTCGCGCCGGCCGATCCCAAGGCCGTGACCTGGCGGCGGCCGAAGACGCTTGCCGCCCAGCTCGAACAGCTCGGCGTCAAGCCCGATGACGTCAAGGCGATGGCCGTCTCCCACACCCATCCCGACCACTCCGGCAATGTCGAGCTGTTCCCGCAGGCCGTCCTCTACGTGCAGAAGGCCGAATATGACTGGCCTGGCGCCAACAACGAGCCCCGCTTCAAGCCCTCGCATCCGGTCGAGCAGATCGCGGGCGACAAGGACGTGTTCGGCGACGGCAGCGTGACCATCCTGTCGACACCAGGCCATACGCCGGGACACCAGTCGCTGCTGGTGAAGTTGCCGAAGACCGGTGCGGTGATCCTGTCCGGCGATGTCGTTCACTTCAAGGATAATTGGGATAACCGCCGCGTGCCCAGCATGAACGTCAACAAGGACCAGAGCGCGGCCTCGATGCAGAAGATCGCCGACACGCTCGCCAGGGAGAAGGCGCAGCTCTGGATCAATCACGACAAGGCCCAGCGCGACAGCCAGAAGATGTCGCCGGAGTTCTACGACTAGGGCGGGTCAGCTCCGCGGTGCTGTCGCCGCGGGAGGGCTCGCGTCCGGCGTCTTCTTCGGCTTCAGCGTGCCGGCATAGAACGACAGCAGCCACACCAGCAGCACGGCAAGGAGATAGACGACCCAGGCCTGCGGCGGCGTGGTCGCCCAGCGCAGGAGGCCCTTGAATGTGCGGGGCGGGCTGTTGTCTTCGGTCATGGCCCGCTTGTGCGCGAAAGCGGCTGGGCGGTCAATCGGGCCGGCGCTCGGCGCGGATCAGGAACAGCGCCGCCAGCGCCGAGAGGCTCAGCGCGGAGGAGACCATCAGCACCTTGGCGCCCATGACGTCGATGAGCAGGCCGAAGGCCAGCGGCGCCACCGCCTGTGCCATCCGTGCCGGCGCGCCGATGATGCCGAGGCGGTAGCCAAAATCCTTCGGCCCGAAGATCGACAGCGGCAGCGTGCCGCGGGCGATCGTCAGGATGCCGTTGCCCGAGCCGTGCAGCAACGCAAACGCGCTCGCCGCGGCGCCGCCGAAGATGGCGACAACGGCAGCTCCAATCGGATGGGTCACGCAGGCGAGCCGCGTCGACCACAGCGGATGAAAGCGGCTCAGGACGCTCGCCTCGAGGATGCGCGCGAGCACTTGCGCCGGACCGATCAGTGCGCCGGCCGCGATCGCCTCGACATGCGTCGCGCCGGTTGCCTCCACGATGCGCGGGAAATGCACCGCCATCGCGCCGGTGACCGTCCAGGCCGCGGCGAAGACGAAGGCGAGCAGGATCATGGTGCGGTCGAGCGGCACGTGCGGCTTCTCGGCCGTCGCCGCCGCCTGCTTCGCGCCCTTGATCGCCGGCAGCATGAAGAAGTTGAGGGGCAGGCCGATCAGGATGTTGGCGGCGGCCCAGGCAAAGCAGGTGTCGCGCCAGCCGATATGGGCGAGGCCCCAGGCGGTGAGCGGCCAGCCGACGGTGGAGGCGAAGCCCGCCATCAGCGTGATGCCGGTGATGGGCCTGCGCGCCTCGGTGCCGTAGATGCGGCCGAGCGCGGCGAAGGCGGCGTCATAGAGTCCCATCGCCATGCCGATGCCGAGCACGAGCCAGGCGATCGCCATCACCAGAACGGATTGCGACAATCCAAGGAGTACGAGGCCGGCGGCGATGATCAGGTTGGAGGCCGACAGCACCTGCCGTCCGCCGACCAGATCGATCTGCCGTCCGATCCGCGGGCCGAGCATCGCGGAGATCACCAGCGAGGCCGAGAACGCGCCAAAGATCCAGTTGGAGGAGATGCCGAGGTCGTGCGCCATGGGATCGGCGAGCAGGGCCGGCAGGTAGTAACTGGAAGCCCAGGCCAGGGTCTGCGTGGTGCCGAGCGCCAGGATGATCGGGAGCTGGCGCTGGCTCATCCGCGCGTGCTTCCGATTCTGGCCGACCAAGTCATCATCGCCGGCATTTGCCGCCCGCGCAGCGAGTGCGTCAACCGCGATCGCGGCATATTCGACCTGCAAGGGACGGGAGCCTTGCGCACGGCTCGCGCGAGGCTTGCGCCTTTCGCTCGTCACGAATGCACGGCATAATGGCGCATGCAATTGACCTCGCGCCTTGCGCTGATGAACTGGCTGGCCGGCCAGGGGCTCACCGGCCTGCCCGAACCCGAACTGCTACGCGGGTTCTGTGAGCGCTGCCGCGCCGAGGGGCTGGAACTCTCGCGCGGGCTCGTCGTCATCGACACGCTGCATCCGATCTACGAGGGCCGTGCCTTCCGCTGGAGCGATACGCCGACCAACGAGAGCGACGTCATCGAATACGGCTCGACGGCTGAGGGTGACGCGGCCAAGAACTGGCGCCGCTCGGTGTTTTATCATTTGCTCGAGCATGGCCACGATGAGATGGTGATCGATCTGGCCGACGCGCCCTCGCTCGATTTCGCGCAAATCGGCGACCTCGCCGAAACGGGGCACCGCCATTTCCTGGCTTTCGTGCACCGCTTCGGCGAGACCGGAGCGCTCGGGCAGATGGACTGCCTCTACTCCTACTGGACGACGCGACGCGACGACGGCTTTACGGAAGCCGAGCTCGCCGCGCTGCGCGACCTCGTGCCCGTGCTGGGGCTCGCGATCAAGTCGGCGCAGCAGGTCGACATCGCGCGCACGCTGGGGCGCGTCTATCTCGGCCGCGGTGCCTCGGAGCAGGTGCTGGGAGGGCGCATCTCGCGCGGCGTCACCGAGCGCATCAACGCCGTGCTCTGGTATTCGGATTTGCGCGGCTCGACCCGGATCAGCGAGAGCATCGGCCCGGACGAGATCATCCCGTTCCTCAACGACTATGCGCAGGCCGTGATCGACGCGATCCATGACGCCGGCGGCGACGTCTTGAAGCTGATCGGTGACGGCGTGCTCGCGATGTTCACCGGCGAGGACATGGCGGCCGCGCGCCGCGCTGCGCTGCGAGCCGAGCACCTGTTCCGCCAGAACGTCGTGGCGCTGAACGCGCGCCGGGCGGCCGACGGCCGTCCCGTCACGTCCGCCTATATCGGCCTGCATGTCGGCGAGGTCTTCTACGGCAATATCGGCAGCGAGGACCGGCTGGACTTCACGGCGGTGGGTCCGACGGTGAACGAGGTCAGCCGCATCGCCTCGATGAGCCGCTCGGTCGACCGCGAGCTGCTGGCATCTGCGGAGTTCTACAAGGGCCTCGATGCCGCCGGCCGCCGCTATCTCGTCTCCACCGGCCGCTATGCGCTGCGCGGCATCGGCCGTGCGCAGGACCTCTACACGCTCGATCCCGAGGTCGACGCGAGCGAGCCGGTGACGGGAAGCTACGAGCGGTATCTGGCGGGGTAGCTCCAATGTCGTCCCGGCGCAGGCCGGGACGACAGTAGAGATTGTTGCTTCGCTTCGCTCCCAATCACAGCGGGCTAACACCGCACCGCCGCGCCGTCCCCCACCATGTCCGGCTGCCGATGTAGCGCCACCGCGGGTGACAGGAGGATCACGAGCGCCTGCATGCCGAACACCGCCGCAGCGAGATAAAGGCACGCCTCCGCGCTCCAGAGGCCGCCGACGATCGCGCCCAGCGCCGAGCCGAGCGGGCGGGCGCCGTAGCTCATGATGTTGATGGCGGAGACGCGGCCGAGGAGGCGCGGCGGCGTCACGGACTGGCGCAAGGTGGTGGTCGAGATCACCCACAGGATCGGTCCGACGCCGAGCAGGAAGAAGCTCAAGCCCGCGAGCCAGGGCGAGGGGACCAGCACCGTCAGCGCCATCACCAGGGAGGCGACGAAGCCGGTGACCGGGCCGAGGCCGACAACCGTGCCGAAGGCGACGCGCTGCATCACCCGCGTCGCGAGCAGCGCACCGATCACCATGCCGACGCCGTACATCGTCAGCACCGTGCCGACGCCGGCGGCGGTCAGGCCGAGATGGCGCACGGCGTAAGGCACGAACACCGCGATCTGCAGGAACCAGCCGGTGTTGAAGATGAACTGGGTGATGAAGACCGGCCGCAGCAGCGGATGGTGAAACACGAAGGCCGCGCCTTCGCGGATGTCCTGGAATGGATGGCGCCGCGGCGCCGGCGTGCGGGCGGGCTCGTAGATGCCGGAGAGCAGCACCACGGCAATGGCCGAGAGCGCCGCGGCAAAGCCGAAAGCCGGGCTCGCGCCCCACCAGCCGACCAGCGCGCCGCCGAGCGCAGGCCCGCTGGCAAAGGCGATGGTGCGCGCAAGCTCGATCCGGGCATTGGCGGCTGGCAACAGGTCCGAACTCACCAGCGAGGGCACCAGGGCCGGTGCGGCCACGCTGTAGACGACGGTGCCGCACACGGCGGCGAAGCCGAGCAGTGCCAGCAGCGGCAGATTGAGGGCGCCGAGCGCGAGCAGCAGCACGATGGCCGCGAGGGCTGCGGCCCGCAGCGCCTCGGCGCCCGCCATCAAGGCGCGGCGGGAGATGCGGTCGGCGAGCAGCCCGGCCGGAATGGCGAACAGCACGAAGGGGAGCGTCAACGCGGTTTGCAGGACGCCGGTCTGGCCTTCGGCAACCCCGAGCGTCAGCACCGCGACGATGGGCGCTGCGGCCAGCGCGATCTGCTCGGCCGATTGCGCCGCGAGATTGGACCAGGCGAGGCGGTTGAAGGTGTCGGGGAGGCGCGGCGGATTTGACATGGCTCATTTCCTGCAAAGTCGGATTGGCGCCAGTATCCGCCCCCGAGACCGGCCAAACCCACCCGCTTCCCGACAGGGCGGGAGAAAACAGGGCCGCGCCGGGAACCGATGCGGCTAGATGCAGTTGCAAATGAGTTGCAATAAGCTTCGACTTCGGTATTCTGACCCCATGGATGCTCGTTCGCCCGATCTCACCCCCGACGCCGCCGGCTGGCGCACCGACGCGCCGGCCACCAAGAGCCTCGCCGAGGTAAATTCCACAGTCGCCGTTCCAGCGGCAGGCCGCTGGTGGCGGCGGCTGCTCGCCTTCGTCGGTCCGGGCTATCTGGTCTCGGTCGGCTACATGGACCCCGGCAATTGGGCGACCGACCTCGCCGGCGGATCGAAGTTCGGCTACACGCTGCTCTCGGTCATCCTGCTCTCGAACCTGATGGCGATCCTGCTCCAGTCGCTGGCAGCGCGGCTCGGCATCGTCACCGACCGCGACCTCGCGCAGGCCTGCCGCGCGACCTATTCGCCGGCGGTGAACTTCCTGCTCTGGCTCGCCTGCGAAGCGGCGATCATCGCCTGCGATCTCGCCGAGGTCATCGGCACCGCGATCGCGCTCAAGCTCCTGTTCGGCATTCCCCTGATCGGCGGCGCGCTGCTTGCGGCGCTCGATGCCTTCCTGCTGCTTCTTCTGATGAACCGCGGCTTCCGTTTCCTGGAAGCCTTCGTCATCGCGCTGCTCGCGGTGATCGCGGTCTGCTTCGCGGTCCAGATCGTGGCCGCGGCGCCGCCGGTCGCGGAGGTGCTGCACGGTTTCGTGCCGAAGACCGAGATCTTCACCAATCCGGAAATGCTCTACATCGCGATCGGCATCATCGGTGCGACCGTGATGCCGCATAATCTCTATCTGCACTCCTCGATCGTGCAGACGCGCGCCTATGAGCGCAACGAGAAGGGCCGGCGCGAGGCGATCAAATGGGCGACGACGGACTCGACCATCGCCCTGATGCTGGCGCTGTTCATCAACGCTGCGATCCTCGTCGTGGCAGCTGCGACGTTCCACAAGAGCGGCCATTCCGACGTCGCCGAGATCGGTCAGGCTTTCGAGCTCCTGTCACCGCTGCTCGGCCTCGGCATCGCCTCGACGCTGTTTGCGATTGCGCTGCTCGCCTCGGGTCTCAACTCGACAGTGACGGCGACGCTTGCCGGCCAGATCGTGATGGAGGGTTTTCTCGATCTGCGCCTGCCGAGCTGGGCGCGCCGCTTGCTCACACGCGGCATCGCGATCGTTCCCGTCATCGTTGTCACCGCGATCTATGGCGAGCGCGGCACGGCCGATCTGCTGGTGTTCAGCCAGGTCGTGCTGTCGATGCAATTGCCTTTCGCCGTGATACCGCTGGTCCGCTTCGTCTCCGACCGCCGCAAGATGGGGCAGTTCGCGATTCCGCCATACGTTGCCGCGATCGCGTGGATCGTCGCGGGCGTCATCGTGGTCCTGAATCTGAAGCTGCTGGCGGATACGCTGTTCGGGTGAGTGGCGAATAGCGAATGGGGAGCTTCCTATTCGCCACTCGCCATTCGCTCGTTCAATCCTGCGGCTCTGACGCCGAATCCCCTTGCACATCGATGCGCAGCCATCCGGATGGCGCCAGCCGCTGCTGCGGCAGGAAGCGGGCCTTGTAATCCATCTTCTTCGAGCCCTCGATCCAGTAGCCGAGATAGACGTAGGGCAACCCTTGCCGGCGGGCGCGGGCGATATGATCCAAGATCATGAAGGTGCCCATCGAGCGGCTGACCTGGCTCGGCTCGAAGAAGGAATAGACCATCGACAGGCCGTCGCTGAGCACGTCGGTGAGTGCAACCGCGATCAGCTCCTCGCCGCGGCCGGTGATGCCGCTGTCCGGGCCGCGCTTGCGGTACTCGATGATGCGGGTCTCGACATGGCTGTCCTCGACCATCATGGCGTAGTCGAGCACGGTCATGTCGGCCATGCCGCCATGGCGGTGGCGGGCGTCGAGATAGGCGCGGAACACCGAATATTGCTCGGAGGTCGGCACCGCGCTGCGCTGCTCGCCGATGATGTCGGCGTTGCGCGCCATCACCTTGCGGAAGTTGCGGGACGGGCGGAACTCGTTGGCAATGACCCGGACCGACACGCAGGCGCGGCACTGGTCGCAGGCGGGCCGATAGGCGATCGACTGGCTGCGGCGGAAGCCGCCATGGGTCAGGAGGTCGTTGAGATCGCCCGCGCGGTCACCCACGAGGTGCGTGAACACCTTGCGCTCATGCCGGCCCGGCAGATACGGGCACGGAGAAGGCGCCGTGAGGTAAAATTGGGGGGTGTCGCGCGAGTGTTGGGTCAAGGGACGTCGTGGGCCTCCGAAGTGGGTATCAGCATCGCGCTACGGAAGCCCCCGGTCAATTGGTCTGCTCGGCAGATCTGATCAGTCAGCTTAGTCGGTCCTGGTTGATAGGTCCTTGATCAGTAGGGTCTGGCGCCCTGGGGCACGGGTGCGCGGACCGAGTTGTTGATCACGACCGTTCCGAGCACGAAGTCATGCAACAGCCGCCGGCGGCCGTTGAACAGGCCGACCAGGACCACGAAGGGCGACAGGAACGAGACCGTCACCCAGAACAGCACGGCATGGGTGGCGCCGAGCACGAAATAGCCCGGCGCGCCGTACCAGGTGCGCAGCTCCAGATCCATCACCCGCATGCCGATCGTCGCCGATGACGGACCGCCGATGCAGGCGCCGTAATAGACGATGGCCCAGATCACGGAGGCCGGCCAGGCCAGCCAGAACAGCGCCCAGCCGATGCCGAGCGTGACCACGCCGAACAAGGCGATGAAGAGGTAGCCGAGGATGACCGGCACCGAGATCACGACCATGTCGATCAGGAAGGCGAACACCCGCCGCGTTGCAACGCCGCGGAACAGTTCCGGGTGCAGATAGGGATCGTAGGCATGCGGTTGCACCCCGCCGTCATTACGCCAGGCGTCCGCCTGGGGGCCTGAATTGCCCGAGTCCGAATACGACATGGTCCATCCTCCCGAAGGGAAACTCCCGTGGCAGGAGATGGGAACAGGCGGTCCGCGTGCCAAGGGCGTCGGGATTAACAAGCCGAAATATTCCGGCGATTCGGGGGCGGTGGGGCTTATGGAAGGCGCGGCGCTTCCACCGTCGTCCTGGCGAACGCCAGGACCCATTACCCCAGGGAGAAGTTTGGCGAAGATTGACAGTCGCCCGGTACCGATACCGAGCGCCGCCGATAGATCACGCGGTATGGGTCCTGGCGTTCGCCAGGACGACGCTTGTGGAGCCAGAGTGCCTAACCCCGCAGAGCGATCGCGAGGAAGCCGTGCGGGACTTACCCCTGCGCCCGCAGCTTCTCCGCCGCCTTCGGCGCAAAGTAGCTCAGCACACCATCGGCGCCGGCGCGCTTGAAGGCGAGCAGGCTCTCCATCATCGCGCGGTCGCCGTCGAGCCAGCCGTTGCCGGCAGCCGCTGCGATCATCGCGTACTCACCCGACACCTGGTAGGCGAAGGTCGGCATCGCAAAGGTGTCCTTCACGCGGCGGACCACGTCGAGATAGGGCATGCCGGGCTTCACCATCACCATGTCGGCGCCCTCGGAGATATCGAGCTCGACCTCGCGCAGCGCCTCGTCGGTGTTGGCGCTGTCCATCTGGTAAGTGCGCTTGTCGCCGGTCAGCGTCTTGGCTGAGCCGATGGCGTCGCGGAACGGGCCGTAGAAGGCGGAGGCGTATTTGGCCGCATAGGCCATGATCTGCACGTCGATGAGCCCTGCCTGATCCAGTCCCTCGCGGATCGCGGCAACACGGCCGTCCATCATGTCGGAGGGCGCGATGATGTCGCAGCCGGCTTCGGCCTGCACCAGGGCCTGACGCACCAGCACGGCGACCGTCTCGTCGTTCAGGATCTCGCCGTCCGCGATCAGTCCGTCATGGCCGTGGCTGGTGAAGGGGTCGAGCGCGACGTCGCAGAGCACGCCGATCTCCGGAAACTCCCGCTTGATCGCGCGCACCGCCTGGCAGACCAGGTTGTTCGGGTTGCAGGCCTCCGAGCCTTCCTCGTCGCGCAGGGACGGGTCGGTGTAGGGAAACAGGGCGATGCAGGGGATCGTGAGCTTCATGGCGCGCTCGGCCTCGCGCACGGCCTGGTCGACGCTGAGGCGGTCGACGCCCGGCATCGAGGCGATCTGCTCGCGCTTGTTGTTGCCGTCGATCAGGAACAGCGGCCAGATCAAATCGTCGGTGGTGAGCACGTTCTCGCGCACCATCCGCCGGGCCCACTCGGCCTTGCGGTTGCGGCGCGGGCGGACGGTCAGATCGAGGGCAGGGGAGGCCAAACCGCCATCCCGGCGCGAAACCTCGCGCACTTCGATCGGACGCCCGTATTTGATCGCCATCACTCTTCCTCCGGCTGGAATTATTCTTATACCAGCTCGCATGGTTCCCGTCACCGCGGCTTGACTTGCCGCAAGGGATGGCAGCCGATTGATTTTGCGGGGCGAAGCAGCCAGAAGGGGGCCATGTCCGAGATCTCCACCCGCGATGCGGCCCGCGACAGCGCCAACGCCAGGGACGCCGCCAGAGACAATGCCAGAGACAATGCCATGTCGGTGGCGGCGATCTCGTCGGAGCGCGCGGAGTCCGACGACAATGTCTGGACGCGCCGGCTTGTGCTGTTCCTGCGGGTGATGGCGCTGCTCTCGATCCTCAAGGGCCTCTATCACTGGGCACAGGTGACCGGCTTCGTCGGCGGCGAGGACGAGGCGTTCGAGAACCAGTCGATGGCCTGGCAGGCCGCGACCGTCTACTTCGCCGTGATCGAGCTCGTCGCCGCCGTCGGGCTGTGGCTCGCAACGCCCTGGGGCGCGGTGGTCTGGCTGACGACCGTGGTGTCGATGGCGGTGATCGAGCTGATGTTCCCGGGAATCTACGGCGGCAGCCTGGTCGTGGTCGGCGTCGAGGTCTTCATGCTCGCCGCTTATCTGGCGCTCGCCTGGATGGCCGCGCGCGAACGGCCGCCGTAGGCGGCGACGTCGACACGGCAAACTGCGCTCGTTCCCCGGACGCAATGCGGCGCGCCGCACTTGCGGCGTGATGCGTTGCAGACCCGGGGCCCATCTCTCCACGGTGTACGCTCTGGCTGTCTGGGTCCCGGCTCTGCGATGCATCGCTGCGCGCTGGATCTTGTCCGGGACACGACCGCGGTTGTGCGCGCTTGGTTGACCGTTGGTTGCGTAAAATTCGAGGTAACTTTTCGTTGACTCCGTGCATTCCGCCACAGCTCTTACGCGGGCGTTTCGAAACGGGGCGCGCTGTTCTGGAATGCGACAATCGGGGCGGACGGAGGGTGAACAGGACCTTGCGAAGGTCAACAGACGGTTGCGAAAAGCCCTTGTGGCACAGGCTTAATCCGCAATTCACTGTCTTAAATTCATGATCTCTTTATTCTCTTATTTAAGCCGATCTTCAAACGAGCCCCTTAAGTTGCACCTATCAGGCGGGACACAAGTTTCGTCGAATAAGTGTCGATAAAAACGACAACAGGGGAAGTGTCATGATGAAAGCCGTCGCAACTGCGGCAGATACCGCAGAGCGCGTCTCCGGCCAGCAGGGTTCGGTGCAGTCGCTCTATCTGGAAGCTTTGACTCTGGTGGAGCGGCTGCATCGCCGGCTCCTCGACGTCATCAAGGACGAGTTCGATCGCCGCGGCCGTGCCGACATCAACTCGGTGCAGGCACTGCTGCTCTACAACATCGGCGACAAGGAGCTGACCGCGGGCGAGCTGCGCACGCGCGGCTACTATCTCGGCTCCAACGTCTCCTACAATCTGAAGAAGCTCGTCGAGCTCGGCTTCCTCGATCATCAGCGCTCGCGCGTCGATCGCCGCTCGGTGCGCATCCGCCTGACGCCGCAGGGCCAGGAAGTCCGCCGCATCGTCGACTCGCTCTATCAGAAGCACGTCAAGACGGTCGAGCAGGTCGGCGGCATCTCGGGCGAGGAATTCTCGACCCTCAACAAGTCGCTGCACCGTCTCGAGCGGTTCTGGACCGACCAGATCCTGTATCGGCTCTGAGTTCTAAAAGGGATCATGGCCAAGCCGGCCCGCAACAAGACCGGCAAGCCCCCCGAACGTGCCTGACTTCCCCAAGCGCATCGGCCCGGCTTCTCTCCGGACCGGTGCGTTTTGTCGTTTCGCAGCTGCGAGAAAATTCGCCGTTCGGGTGGAACCAAGTCCCGGCATCGCCGTTAGTCCTCTGGATCGGAGGATGCGATGCAGGTCGGGCCTGGGTTGCAGGCAATGAACGTCGAACTCGTGAGCGATGCCTATGCCATCGCCGCGAATTACCTCCGCCGCTCCGGGGCAATTCCGGACACGCTCGTCACCAACGAACACCTGCTGGAGATCATCATCAAGCTGCTCCAGCACGGCGAATTCAACAAGATCAGGCTCGCCAACAAGGCGATCGGCCGGTTCGAGACACAGTTCGAGGCCCGCGCGGTTGCCTGATCAAAACTCCCGATATTCCAGAGAACCAGAGGGTGCCATGGAAGCTGCCATCGACCGCATCATGCAGACCTATGACCTGCTCGCCAACCGCACCGCCGCGGCCAGCGAGGAGGCACGGGCCAAGGTCACGAACTACCTCAACACGTTGATGGAAGCCGGCGAGAAGGACACCCACAGGTTGACGGTCTGCGGCCTGACCTATTTGCGCCAACTCGACGGCAGCGTGGACCCCGTGAAGGCGGGGTATACCGGGCTCTAAGGGGCCTCATCGGCCGGCAGGGCCTTAAGGTCCAAAGCGGCTCCTTCAGGGAATCGGAACGGGGCGGTTCCAGAGAACCGCACCAGCGTCCAGATCCTTCAATCCCCACCATATCTTGCATAAATATCAGGCCCGACCCGCAAATGCTTGGCCGGGGGCGGCCGATGTGGTAGATCGCGCTCGCCGCTTCCGATCGCCACACCAGACCCGCCCGTAGCCCGCCAAAAGGCTGCGGCGGTGGAGATATTCGCAAGATGACCTCAGCCAAAACCGCCTCCGCGCCCGATTCGTTTTTCACCGCCTCGCTCGACCGGGCCGACCCGGAAATCGCTGCCGCCATCAAGGGCGAGCTCGGCCGGCAGCGCCATGAGGTCGAGCTGATCGCCTCCGAGAACATCGTCAGCCGGGCCGTACTGGAAGCGCAGGGTTCGGTGATGACCAACAAGTACGCGGAAGGTTATCCGGGCGCGCGTTACTACGGCGGTTGTGAGTGGGTCGACGTCGCCGAGAACCTCGCGATCGACCGCGCCAAGAAGCTGTTCGGCGCCAACTTCGCCAATGTGCAGCCGAACTCCGGCAGCCAGATGAACCAGGCGGTGTTCCTGGCGCTGCTCCAGCCCGGCGACACCTTCATGGGCCTCGACCTCGCCGCCGGCGGCCATCTCACCCACGGCTCGCCCGTCAACATGAGCGGCAAGTGGTTCAAGGCTGCGCACTACACCGTGCGCCGCGAGGACCAGATCATCGACATGGATGCGGTGCAGAAGCAGGCCGAAGAGATCAAGCCGAAGCTGATCGTCGCCGGCGGCTCGGCCTATTCGCGTGCCTGGGACTTCAAGCGTTTCCGTGAGATCGCGGACAGCGTCGGCGCGTACCTGCTGGTCGACATGGCGCACTTCGCCGGCCTCGTCGCCGGCGGTGTGCATGCTTCGCCCGTGCCGCATGCCCACATCACCACCACCACGACGCACAAGTCGCTGCGCGGTCCGCGCGGCGGCCTGATGCTGTGGAATGACGAGACGCTGACCAAGAAGTTCAACGGGGCGATTTTCCCGGGCCTCCAGGGCGGACCCTTGATGCATGTGATCGCGGCGAAGGCGGTTGCCTTCGGCGAGGCGCTGCGTCCGGACTTCAAGGTCTATGCCAAGAACGTCGTCGAGAACGCCAAGGCGCTGGCCGAGGCGATGAAGAGCCACGGGTTCGATATTGTCTCGGGCGGCACGGATAACCATCTGATGCTCGTCGACCTCAGGCCGAAGGGCCTGAAGGGCAACGTCTCGGAGAAGGCGCTGGTTCGCGCGGCCATCACCTGCAACAAGAACGGCATTCCCTTCGATCCCGAAAAGCCCTTCGTGACCTCGGGTCTGCGGCTGGGCACGCCGGCCGCGACCACGCGCGGATTCGGCGTTGCCGAATTCCAGCAGGTCGGCGGCATGATCGCCGAGGTCCTGAACGCGATCGCGCAGTCCGACGACGGCAAGGCGCCGCTGGTGGAAGCCGCGATCAAGGAACGGGTCAAGGCGCTCACCGACCGGTTCCCGATCTACCAGTAAGGCTAGGCCAAGCGGATGCGCTGCCCGAACTGCAACAGTCTCGATACGCAGGTAAAGGACTCGCGTCCGACCGAGGACTCGTCCGTGATCCGCAGGCGGCGCGTGTGCGTCGCCTGCAATTTCCGCTTCACCACCTTCGAGCGCGTGCAGCTGCGCGAGCTCACGGTGATCAAGCGTAATGGCCGCCGCGTGCCGTTCGACCGCGACAAGCTGATGCGCTCGGTGCAGATCAGCCTGCGCAAGCGCCAGGTCGAGCCGGAGCGGGTGGAGAAGATGGTCTCCACCATCGTGCGCGAGCTCGAGACCGGGGGCGAAGCCGAGATCTCCTCCGAGGTGATCGGCGAGACCGTGATGGAGCATCTGCGCACGCTCGACGATGTCGCCTATGTGCGCTTCGCCTCGGTCTACCGCAATTTCCGTGAGGCCAAGGATTTCGCCGACGTGCTCGGCGAGCTCTCCGGCGAGGAGGAAGCGCGGCTCGCCGCGATCCGCAAATGATCTTCCGCATCCTGGAGGATCAGTTCGCGCAGAAGATCCGCGAATCCAAGGACGCCGATCGCCGCTTCATGCAGCTTGCGCTGGCGCTCGGCCGGCGCGGGCAGGGGCGGACCTGGCCCAATCCGGCCGTCGGCGCCGTCATCGTGAAAGATGGCGTCATCGTCGGCCGCGGCTGGACGCAACCCGGCGGACGTCCGCATGGCGAGCCCGAGGCGCTGCGGCGGGCAGGTGAGGCGGCGCGCGGGGCCACGCTCTACGTCACGCTCGAGCCCTGCTCGCATTTCGGCAAGTCGCCGCCTTGTGCGGACGCGGTAATTGCGGCCGGCATCACGCGCGTGGTGGCGGCGATCGAGGATCCCAATCCTGAAGTCGCGGGCCAGGGCCATGCGCGCCTGCGCGCCGCCGGCATCACGGTGGACGTCGGTCTGTGCGCGGCGGAGGCCGCCTTCGACCACGCCGGACATTTCCGCCGCATCCGCGACAAGCGCCCGCATGTGATCCTGAAGCTTGCGGTCTCGCCCGACGGCAAGATCGGCGCCGCCGGCGGCAAGCCGGTTGCGATCACCGGCGAAGCTGTGCGCAATCGCGTGCATCTGCTCCGCGCGCAGAGCGATGCCATTCTGGTCGGCATCGGAACGGTGCAGGCGGATGATCCGCTTCTCACCTGCCGCCTGCCGGGCATGGCGGCGCGCTCGCCGGTGCGCGTGGTGCTCGACCAGAGCCTGCGCATCCCCGCAGCGAGCCAGCTCGTGCGCTCCGCGCGTGAGACGCCGCTGTGGGTGGTGGGCTCCGAACTCGTCGAGGCTGCGGCCGCCACGCGGCTTGGAGCCGCCGGCGCGCAGATCATCCGCGTACCGGCGGGAAACGCCTCCGGGCTCGATCTGCCGGCCGTGCTGCATGCGCTGGCCGGGAAAGGCATCTCGCGCTTGATGGTGGAGGGCGGCAGCCGCGTTGCGGCTTCGTTCGTGGCGGCCGATCTCGTCGACGAGATCTGGCTGTTCCGCGGCGCGGAAGAGGTGGGCAGTCGCGGCGTCGATGCGCTCGATGCATTGCCCCTGTCGAAAATCACGCAGTCGCAGGCCTACAAGGTTCATGCTAGCGAAACATTCGACAAGGATACTCTCACCATCTACGAGCGCGCCTAACATGTTCACCGGTATTGTCACCGATCTCGGCGAGATCGTCAGCTTCACGCCAACGGCGCAGGGCCAGTTGCACCGGCTGCGCATCGCCTGCCGCTATGATCAGAGCACCATTGCCGATGGTGCCTCGATCGCTTGCAATGGCGTCTGTCTGACGGTCGTCGCTTCAGGTGTCGCGGGCGGCAAGACCTGGTTCGACGTCGATACGGCCGCCGAGACGCTGGCGCTGACGACGGCAAAGCACTGGAAGGTCGGCACCAGGCTCAATCTCGAACGCGCGCTCAAGATCGGCGACGAACTCGGCGGCCATATCGTCGCAGGTCACGCCGACGGGATCGCGACCATCGTCAGCCGCGAGGACCTGCCCGACATGGCGCGGTTCGTGCTCTCCACGACGCGCGAGCTGGCGCGGTTCATCGCCACCAAGGGATCGATCACGCTCGACGGCGTCTCGCTGACGATCAATACGGTTGCGGACGTGACCTTTTCGGTGCTGATCATCCCGCACACGCTGGCGGTCACGACGATCGGCGGCTGGAAGGCGGGGGCCGAGGTCAATATCGAGGTCGACCTGATGGCCCGCTACGCGGCGCGGCTGACGGAAATGAAGTGACCGGCGGATAAAGTTCGTCATGCGCGGGCTTGACCCGCGCATCCATCCTCTTAAGAGGGGCTTGCCCGACGGATTGCCGGGGCAAGCCCGGCAATGACAGAATAGGTTGACCATGGCAGACGCGCGGCGCGCACCCCTGAAGGACCAGACCGACATTTCCGGCGCACGTGCGCTGATTGTCGAGGCGCGGTTCTATGACGATCTCCAGGACGCGCTATTGGACGGTGCGGTGGCCGAGTTGAAGGCCGCCGGCCTGACGCATGACGTCATCACGGTTCCCGGTGCGCTGGAGATCCCGGCGGCGGTGGCCATTGCGGTGGATGCCGCAGCGGCCAACGGCAATCCCTATGACGCGGTGGTCGCGCTCGGCTGCGTGATCCGCGGCGACACCATCCATTTCGAGATCGTCTCGCAGGAATCCTCCCGCGCGCTGATGGACCTTGCGGTTTCGCGCAAGCTGCCGCTCGGCAACGGCATCCTCACCGTCAACACCGAGGCGCAGGCCTGGGCGCGGGCGCGCGCCAGCGAACTCAACAAGGGCGGCGATGCCGCGCGCGCGGCGCTGGCGATGCTGCGCATCAAGCGCCGCCTGGCGCGGGCCTGAGCCATGGCTGACAACAACAAGAAGCCGGCAGGCGCTTCGGAGAAGAAGGCGAACCGACGCGGTGCGGCGCGGCTCGCGGCCGTCCAGGCGCTGTACCAGATGGACATCGCCGGCGCCGGCATCAACGACATCTTCGCCGAGTTCGAGAGCTACTGGCTCGGCAACGAGGTCGAGGGCGACACCTACCTGCCGGCCGAAGCCGCGTTCTTCCGCGACGTCGTCTCCGGCGTCGTGCGTGACCAGAAGAAGCTCGACCCCCTGATCGACGAGGCGCTGTCGAAGGGCTGGCCCTTGAAGCGGATCGAGGCGATCCTGCGCGCCGTGCTGCGGGCAGGGGCCTATGAGCTCCAGCATCGCAAGGACGTGCCGGGCCGTGTCGTCGTCTCCGAATATGTCGACGTTGCGAATGCCTTCGTCGATCGCGAGGAGACCGGCATGGTGAACGCGGTGCTCGACCAGATCGGCCGTCAGTTTCGCGGTGACGAGTTCGGGCGGGGGTAGTTACACATTCCGCTGTCATCACCCGCGAAGGCGGGTGATCCAGTACGCCGCGGCAGCGGTTGTCTATATCAGGCGTCTCGGCGTACTGGATCGCCCGGTCAAGCCGGGCGATGACAGTGGAGTTTGGGGCTAGTGCCGATGACGAACGCACCGGAAACCTCCGCCGAAGACTCCCTGATCGCGCGCTATTTCAAGCCGCTGGCGACCGATCCAGGTGCGTTCGGCCTGGTCGATGATGCCGCGGTCCTGTCCTCCTCCGGCGACGACATCGTCGTCACCACCGATGCCGTGGTCGAGGGCGTGCATTATCTTGCCGGCGATCCACCCGACACCATCGCGCGCAAGGCGCTGCGGGTGAACCTGTCCGATCTCGCGGCCAAGGGCGCTGTGCCCGCCGGCTTCGTCCTGACGCTGGCGCTGCGGAGCAAGGAAGATGCCTGGCTGAGGCCGTTCGCGGATGCGCTGGGCGAGGATGCGAAAACCTTCGCGTGTCCGCTGCTCGGCGGCGACACGGTGTCGACGCCGGGACCGCAGATGATCTCGATCACCGCCTTCGGCCGCGTGCCGCAAGGGCAGATGGTTGGTCGCACCGGCGCAAGGCCGGGCGACCTCGTCCTGGTGACGGGCACGATCGGCGATGCCGCGCTCGGCCTCGACGTGCTCACGGGCGGCGTGGTGGCTGCGGCGCTCGCGTCCGATCCCGCTGCAAGGGAAGCTCTGGTCTCGCGCTATCGCATCCCGCAGCCGCGCAACGTGCTGGCGCGGGCGGTGAGGGACCATGCGTCGGCCGCGATGGATGTCTCCGACGGGCTCGCCGGCGATCTGACCAAACTCTGCGCGGCGTCGGGCGTCTCGGCCTCCGTGGACGTGGCGAACGTGCCGCTGTCGGCCGCCGCGGCGGGCCTGATCGCCCGCAACGCCGTTTGCGTCGAGACGCTGCTTGCCGGGGGCGACGATTACGAGGTGCTGTGCACCGTGCCGCCGGCGCAAAGCGATGCGCTGATTGCCGCGGGGCGGGCCGTCGGCGTTGCGGTCACGGCGATCGGCACGATCGTCGCGGGCGGCGCGCGGCCGCGCTTCCTGGACGGACAGGGCCAGGAACTGGCTTTGAAGCGGCTGTCCTACAGCCACTTCTAGGAATTGCTCCAAATCGCGGCGTCCAGGCTCTGGGCTCAGGACTTGGAGCTCAGGACTTGCTCAGCACTTGCTCAGGACTTGGCCTAAATACTTGCCGAGATCGGCTTTTTCGGCCGCTTCCGGCGTTGCACCATCAAGTTGATTTTGGCAAGCTCGCGACCGACTGAGGCCGCCTCTTCGGGAAAGGGGCGGCCTTGTTCGAAATCAAGGCGCCGCACCGCACGACGGACAATAAAAGGCGCCGGGGGTACATCAAGGATCTGAGGCAAAAAATCACATGACAGCATTATGGTTGATAGTGCTCTGCGGAGTGCTTTCCGTCGTCTACGCGATTTGGGCGACGTCTTCGGTGTTGAGCGCGGATGCGGGGTCGCCGCGCATGCAGGAGATCGCAGCTGCGGTGCGCGAAGGCGCACAGGCCTATCTGCGGCGCCAGTACACCACGATCGGTGTCGTCGGCATCGTCATCTTCGTGCTGCTTGTCTATTTCCTTGGGTTTTATGTCGCGATCGGCTTTGCCATCGGCGCCATCCTGTCGGGGGCGGCCGGCTTCATCGGCATGAACGTCTCGGTTCGCGCCAACGTGCGCACCGCCCAGGCCGCGACGACGTCGCTCGCCGGCGGCCTCGAGCTCGCCTTCAAGGCGGGCGCGATCACCGGCATGCTGGTGGCGGGTCTCGCGCTGCTCGGCGTGACCCTCTATTTCGGCTTCCTGGTCTATTCGCTGAAGCTGGCGCCTGACAGCCGCGTCGTCGTCGACGCCATGGTGGCGCTCGGCTTCGGCGCCTCGCTGATCTCGATCTTCGCCCGTCTCGGCGGCGGCATCTTCACCAAGGGTGCGGACGTCGGCGGCGACCTCGTCGGCAAGGTCGAGGCCGGCATCCCCGAGGACGATCCGCGTAACCCCGCGACCATCGCCGACAACGTCGGCGACAACGTGGGCGATTGCGCCGGCATGGCCGCCGACCTGTTCGAGACCTATGCGGTGACTGCGGTCGCCACCATGGTGCTTGCGGCGATCTTCTTCGCCAAGACGCCGATCCTCATGAGCATGATGACGCTGCCGCTCGCCATTGGCGGCATCTGCATCATCACCTCGATCATCGGCACCTTCTTCGTCAAGCTCGGGCCGAGCCAGTCGATCATGGGCGCGCTCTACAAGGGCCTGATCGCAACCGGCGTGCTGTCGCTGATCGGCATTGCCGTGGTGATCTACACGCTGATCGGCTTCGGCAAGCTCGACGGTGTCGATTATACCGGCATGTCGCTGTTTGAATGCGGCGTCGTCGGCCTGATCGTCACCGCGCTGATCATCTGGATCACCGAATACTACACCGGCACCGACTATCGTCCGGTGAAGTCAATCGCGGCTGCGTCGGTGACCGGCCACGGCACCAACGTGATCCAGGGCCTTGCGATCTCGATGGAGGCGACCGCGCTGCCCGCGATCGTCATCATCGCCGGCATCCTCGTCACCTACAGCCTCGCCGGCCTGTTCGGCATCGCGATCGCGACGGCCACCATGCTGGCGCTGGCCGGCATGATCGTCGCACTCGACGCCTTCGGTCCGGTGACGGACAACGCCGGCGGCATCGCCGAGATGGCGGGCCTGCCGAAAGAGGTGCGCAAGTCGACCGACGCGCTCGACGCGGTCGGTAACACCACCAAGGCGGTCACCAAGGGTTACGCGATCGGCTCGGCCGGTCTCGGCGCGCTCGTGCTGTTCGCGGCCTACAACCAGGACCTCAAGTTCTTCGTTGCGGACTCCGCGCATCACCCCTACTTCGCCGGCGTCAATCCGGACTTCTCGCTGAACAATCCCTATGTGGTGGTGGGCCTCCTGTTCGGTGGTCTGCTGCCGTACCTGTTCGGCGCGATGGGCATGACGGCGGTGGGCCGTGCGGCGAGCGCGATCGTCGAGGAGGTGCGGCGTCAGTTCCGCGAGAAGCCGGGCATCATGCAGGGCACCGACAAGCCGGACTACGGCAAGGCGGTCGACCTGCTGACCAAGGCGGCGATCAAGGAGATGATCATCCCCTCGCTGCTGCCGGTGTTGTCGCCGATCGTCGTCTACTTCCTGATCTACGTGATCGCCGGAGGCGGTGCGGCCGGCAAGTCTGCGGCGTTCTCGGCGGTCGGTGCGATGCTGCTCGGCGTGATCGTGACGGGCCTGTTCGTCGCGATCTCCATGACCTCGGGCGGCGGCGCCTGGGACAACGCCAAGAAGTACATCGAGGACGGCCATTACGGCGGCAAGGGCAGTGATGCCCACAAGTCCGCCGTCACCGGCGACACCGTCGGCGATCCCTACAAGGACACGGCCGGCCCCGCGGTGAACCCGATGATCAAGATCACCAACATCGTGGCTTTGCTGCTGCTGGCGATCCTGGCGCACTGAAACACGACATCGCGTAGAAGAAGCAGACCCCCGCGGCGCAGGCCGCGGGGGTTTTGCTTTGAATCCGGATTGCGTCGCGCCTCGGACGCATCATCTGCACGTGGAACCCGGGCTGGAACCGGCGCTGGAACAAGCCTGCGATGCACATCCTGAGCGTGCATCATATTTAAGGTTGTTTAACCGGCGGCGCTCTAAGAATGCGAGAGGTGCCGGCGGTATTCGGCGAGCTTGCGCCGCACGCGTGGGAACTCCGCTCTCACCACGCGGCGCGAGGTGCCTTTCGACATGTTCAGATGCTCGTTGCTTGCCGATTGCAAGAGGAGGGTCCGTTGGGTGCGCTGCCGATGAACGAGATTGAGCGCGCACTGATGGCGCATCCCGACGTGACGAAGGCTTTCCTCAGCCTCGAGCAAACCCACGACGGGCGCCAGTTCAAGATCGCGTTCGTCGCGATAGACCCCGATCGTCTGAGCGCCGGAAAGTCGAAGCGCCTCCAGGCCGAGACGGATCGGAGGGTAGGGCAGTGGCGTCGGGCTTTCGATCAGGCCTATCGCCACGACGCCGATGGTTATGCGCCGTCGTTCGTGGGGTGGACCAGCAACTTCACCAACAGGCCCATTCCCGAGCCCGACATGGTCGATTGGCTCGATCACACGGTCCGGCAAATTCGTGCGCTCGGTGCAAGGCGGATATTGGAAATCGGCTGCGGTGTCGGATTGCTCGTGGAAAAGCTCGCGCCCTCATGCGAGACGTATTGCGGGACCGACCTCTCGCCGGTGGCCGTTCATCGGTTGCGCGCGTTCGCGCAGTCCAGGCCTGAGCTTCGGCATGTCGAATTTCTCGAGCGGGAAGCCACGGATCTGAGGGGCTTGTCGCCGCACTCATTCGACGCGGTGGTGCTCAACTCGGTCGTGCAATATTTCCCGGGCATCGAATATCTGCACTCGGTCCTCGAACAAGCCGTCGACCTGGTGGCTCCTGGAGGGCACATCTTCGTCGGTGACGTTCGTAACCTCGAGCTCTTGCCAGTCTTCCATCGCGAAGTCCAATCCGCGAAAGCCTCGCCTGGCGCAACGGACGCCTCGCTCGAGCGAAAGATCTTCTTGTCGATCGCCCAGGAGCGCGAACTGGTCATCGACCCCTGTTATTTTCAAGGTGTCGCGGAATCCATCCCGCGGATATCGAGGGCGGAAGTCCTGCTCAAGCGCGGATCGAGCTACGAACTGACCCGTTATCGGTACGATGTGGTCATGCGTGTCGATCATCAGGCTGTTCCAGCTTGCCGTGAGAACAACAGCCTCGTGCCGCAGATGAAGCATTGGGCCAGCGAGAGCGGGCCGATGGCGACCGATCCGATGGCCGCGGCGTTCCTGCAGCATCTCGGCATGGAGCTCGGGAACGTGTTGCGGACACAATTTCCGGGACTGGAATTGCCTGCGGCCGTGATTGCGCTCAACCAGCGGGATTTTGCCGAGATTGCGCCGTCGTTGTCGTCCGCGCCGGACGAGCCCGGCAGCCATGAAGCGGACGAGGCAGCGATATGACCACCCATAATCTGGGGCTGCGCTTCGAAGAGGTCGTGGCGTTCTCGCCGAATGCCGTCGCGCTGATCTGCGAAGGCGACAGCTGCACGTTTTCAGAGCTCAACAAGTCGGCAAACCGGTTGGCGCGATGGCTGACGTCGCAGGGCGTGAGCAAGGGCGCCGTGGTGTGCCTTGAGTTGCCGAAGATTGCCGAGGCCTATGCGCTTGCCATGGCCTGCGTCAAGATCGGAGCGCCTTATGCATTCCTGGATCCCGCGGCCCCCGCGGAGCGTGCCCGGCTGATGCTGGAGCGATGCCGGCCCGCCTTGATCGTCAGCGTGCGCGAGGGATCCGGCCCGCGGACGGTGATCGGCGATGCAGAGGCCAGAGCGGCCTTGCATCATGCCGTTTCGAAACTCGACGACGACAATCTGCCGCTGACGTCCCTGATCACCGGGGCCGATCCGGCCTATGTCATGTTCACCTCCGGATCGACAGGTGAGCCGAAGGGCGTGGTCATTCCCCATCAGGGTGTGCTTCACCTGATCGCGTGGGCAAAGAGCGACCTTGGCATTGGGCCGCAAGACCGGCTGACGAATGTCAATCCGATCTACTTCGACAATTCGGTCTTTGACATCCATGCCGGATTGCTGAACGGCGCGTCCATTGTCGCGCTCGACGCGCTGAAAGGAAGGCCGCCCGCGGAGCTGGTGTCGGAGATCACGAGGCATCGGTGCACGTTCTTCTTCGCCGTGCCGACCCTCTTCATGTTCCTGGACTCCATGCATCTGTTGAGTCCCGAATGGCTGCCGAGCGTCAGCCGGTTCATGTTCGGCGGCGAGGGATTTCCGCTGGCGCGGCTGCGCCGGTTCCACGACGCGTTTGCCGGCAAGGCGAAGCTGATCAATTGCTACGGCCCGACCGAGACGAGCTGCATCTGCAGCGGTTTCGAGATCGTCGAGTCGGTTTTCGACACTGACGACGGTCTGGCTCCGCTGGGGCGGCTCAATCCCAATTTCAGCTACCGGATTCTGGACGAGGACATGAAGCCGGTCGCCGCGGGCACTGCCGGCGAGTTGTGGCTGGGCGGCCCGTGCGTCGGGCTCGGCTACATCAACAATCCCCAGGAGACGGCCCGCCGCTTTTGTCAGGACCCGCTGATCGACGGCTATCGCTCGATCCTCTATCGGACCGGTGACCTCGTGGAGGCCGAAGCCGAAACGGGCGTGCTCCGTTTTCGCGGCCGCGCGGATAATCAGGTCAAGCTTCGGGGATATCGGGTCGAGCTGGAGGAGATCGACCACGCCCTGGTGGCATGCGAGGGCATCACCCGCGCCCTCGCCGTGGTGCTTCACGATGCCTCTGGAGCAAGCCGGCTCCTCGCCGCCTATTCGGGTGCAAGAACGGCGGACAGCGATTTGCGCCGGCACTGCGCCGCGCGCCTTCCCGCCTACATGGTGCCGAGCCGATTCATCTGGCTGGAGGACATTCCCGTCAACGCCAATGGCAAGGCGGACCGGCGCTCGGTGGCGTCATTGCTCGGTGAAGCTGTCGCAAGGGCCTCGTAGATGCCACAGCCCGCCGTGCTCGCGCGCGTTTTCCGATGAGCGTCGATAGCCAGCCCTACGGCTACGCGGCCACGGGTCTTCTCGTGAGGCCGTCGTGGCGGTTGATCCCTCAGATCGATCGCGACCCGCGACTTGTGGCCGGCGCCCAAGGAATCCGCGGCCGCTTGCTGCTTTGGTGCACCGTCGCTCTGCTCGCCGTGCTGCTCTCGCTGGTGGGTATCGACTTTTCAGCGGCAGGTCTCGCGATGATGTGCGCCTACGCCGGGAAGCACCGGCGCGTCCTGATCCTGCTGGCAACCTTTCTGCTGCTTTTCCGGAGCGGCTTCCTGATTGACCGCGCGTTTCTCGAGCGGTTGGCCATCGACGAAGGCGTCGCGGACCGGATCCATCAGCCGCTGCTGGAGGCGACCATGTTGGCGGTGGTGTTTGCGCTGTTCTCGTGCCTGCTGGCCATGCAAGGTTCAGGAGGCATTGGGCTCCGCCGCCCGACGCTCAGCCTGTTGCTCGTATTCCTGGCGCTTGTCGTGGCGACGCAGGCAACGATGATGGCCGGCATGCCACGCGTTCTGCTCTGGTCGTTTCTGATGGCAGCCCAACCCTACCTATGGTTCCTTGCCTACGGTCTGGCCGATGCCGGCAAGATACGATCTCCGGTGTGGCAGCGTCTGAGCGTTTTTCACCCGTTCTGGGGATCGACGCTGACGCCGTTCGGGAAGGGACTGTCTTATCTCGAGCGCTTCGAGGCCAAGACACCCGAGGAACTCGCGGTCACGCAACTCAAAGGCGTCAAGCTTGCGGCTTGGACTTTGGTGCTGGCTATCGTCAAGATTTGTTTCGGCGAACTCGTCCACGATCATTTGCAGCTTCCACTGTTCGACGACAACTTGCTGCAATATCTCGCCGGTCATCCCTGGCCGCGTTTCGTAGGGTGGGCGAGTCTCGTCAGCTTCTTTGTGGAAGACCTGCTTGGCATGACGGTGTTTGGCGGCATCATCGTAGCAACGGCGCGGCTTGCCGGTTTTCGCCTGCTGCGCAACACCTACCGGCCTCTGGAGTCAACGACTCTCGCCGAATTCTGGAATCGCTATTACTTCTACTACAAGGAACTGCTCGTCGATCACTTCTTCTACCCGACCTTTGTTCGCTGTTTCCGCGGCCATCGCCGGCTTCGAATGTTCTTCGCCACCTTCGCTGCGGCTTGTGTCGGCAACCTGCTGTTTCACTTCATTCGCGACATTCATTTCGTCGGCGACATGGGCCTTTGGCGGGCTGTGATCGGTCAGCAATCGCATGCGTTCTACACGCTTGTCCTGGCAATCAGCGTAGGGCTCTCGCAGATGCGTCGCGCACCGCAGCCGGCGTCGCGAGGATGGCTGGGCAGCCGCTTGCTGCCTTGCCTGTGGGTTTCGACCTTCTTTTGTCTCATCCACGTCTTCGACGCGCCGTTGGACCGCGAGCATTCGCTCTGGCAACGCGCCGAATTCCTGTTTTACCTCCTGGGAGTCACGCCATGACCACGAAAGCCGGCTCTGAAATCAGATCGCAAATGCGACGCTACATCGTGCAACGGCTGCTCATGAAGGGCGATGGTGCGCCGCTGAGTGATGACGATCTGCTGTTTACCAGTGGACGTCTCGATTCACTCGACGCAGTCGAGCTCATCATGAGCATTGAAACCGACTATGGGATCAATTTCTCCGACATTGGTTTCGACTTGACGCGCCTGGACTCGATTTCGGCCATCGCCGGTTTGGTGGAGCAGCCAGCGACCGCGTCTGCCTAGATCCGCTCGCAACGATGTTGCCACTCGAGCACCCCGCATGTGCGGCCCAGCGTTGCACGCTGCGCCGCGTCCGGGGACACCAGAGCTACTGCACATCCATCTGCAAACCTTCCTTCTGGATGATGCCGGCGAACTTCTTCGTCTCGGCGTCCACGAAGTCGGCGAACTGCTGCGGTGTGCCGTAGTCGGCGCGGGCGCCCATGGCGGCGATGTTCTTCTTGATGTCGTCGCGCTCCAGCATCGCCTTCACCTGGAGATTGAGCGCTTCGAGAACCGGGGCAGGGACGCCCTTCGGCAAAAACACCGCGAACCAGGACGAGACGTCGAAATTGGCCAGCTCCGGTGCGCTCTCGCGCATGGTCGGCAGGTTCGGCGCGAGGTCGCTGCGCTCGGTGGTGGTCACGCAGAGGCCGGTGAGCGTGCCGTTCTGGACCTGCGGCAGGCTCGGATAGAGGTTGTCGAACAGGATCTGGATGTCGCCGGCGAGCGCGGCCTGGAGCGCAGGCCCGGCGCCGCGGAACGGGATGTGCGTCATCTTCAGTCCGGTGAGCTGGAGGAACCAGGCGCCGGTCAGGTGAGGGCTCTGGCCGACGCCGGAGGAGGCATAGCTGAGCTTGTCCGGATTGGCCTTGAGATAGGCGATCAGCTCGGCGACCGACTTGATGCCGGTCTTCGGATGCGCCGAGACGATGTTCGGGATCCGGATCATGTTGGAGACCGGCTGGAGCTGGTCCGGCTTGTAGGTGAGGTTCTTGAAGATGCTGTAGGCGATCGCGTTCGGCCCGGGGTTGCCGACCAGGATGGTGTGGCCATCCGGCTTGGCCCGAACCACCTCGGCGGTGCCGATCGTGCCGCCGCCGCCGGAGCGGTTTTCGACGACGGCCGACTGGCCCCAGGCGGTTTGCAGATGGGCGGCCAGCAGCCGGCCCATGACGTCGGTCGAACCGCCGGCCGCAGCCGGCACGACCAGGCGGACGTTCTCGGTGGGCTTCCAGTCCGCCAGGCTCGATCGCGGCAGGATCGCTGCGGCCGACAGGCCGGCAGCGCCGGTGAGCACGCGGCGGCGGGACAACAACGTTTTAGGCACGAATCCACTCCCTGCTTCTTGTTTTGCAGGGAGCGTATGGAACCCGGCGCGCAACGGCAAGTCGCACGCGACGGTTAGGGCCGCGCGAAGGGCGGCACGACGCCGCAGGCTGAATGCTCAGTTAAAGCTGAGCAGCTTGAACAGCGGCGTGAGGTAGCTCATCTCCTGGCCCGACGTCGGCGTGGTGCGGCTGATGAAGTCGAAGATCTTGCCGTCCTGGAGGCCGTAATTCGCCAGCCGGCGCACGCGCCGGTTCTTGTCGAAGTAGATCGCGATCACGCGCTGATCGACCACCCTCTGGTTCATGAAGGCGACCACGCGCTCCGAGCGCTGCGAGATGTAGTAGAAGACCTCACCGTCGAGGGTGGCGACCGTGGAGGGCGTGCCCATCACGATCAGCACCTGGTCCTGGCTCGCGCCGATCGGAATCTGCTCGAGCGCGCCGGGCGGCAGGATGTAGCCCTTCTGGAACTGCTCGCCGGTGCAGCCCGCGAGCGCCACGCCGACCAAGGCCGCAGCCGCGGCCATGCGCAGGCCGCGCCAGCGTGCATGAAGGCCGCGCCGCTTGTCTGCGCGCGGGCTGGTCTGGTTCGTTATCGTCATAGCGGAACTGATTCCGTCCCCTTGCGTCGCGCGAGGCGCTGAAGTACCGGGCGGAGGCTCTGAATGCAACACGCGCGCGCCCGCTTGCGGAAACCACAATGCTTTGGCCGTTCAATCACTTCAGGAAACCCCGGCTCGCCCCGCCGGGCACCATTGAAGCCATCTATGGCATGATCGTGACGCAGGCGCGAGAACCCATATTTTACCGCGACTTGGGCGTACCGGATACGGTTAACGGGCGTTTCGACCTGTTGCTGCTCCATCTCTGGCTGCTGCTGCGCCGCCTGCGCACGGTCCAAGGCGCCAACGGAGGCGCCACGGAGCTGTCGCAGGCGCTGTTCGACCGTTTCTGCGAGGACATGGACGACAATCTGCGGGAGATGGGGGTGGGCGATCAGACCGTGCCGAAGCGGATGCGGGCCTTCGGCGAGGCCTTTTACGGCCGAGTGCAGGCCTATGACCAGGCAATGCAAGGTGGCGGTGAGGCGCTGGCGGCGGCGATCTGCAAGAATATCTTGAATGGGGCTGGCCTCGACCAGGCGAAGCGGCTCGCGGCCTACGCGCGGGCCACGGATGCCGATCTCGGCCGGACCGGCGAGGCCGCGCTGCTGCGCGCGTCCTTCAATTTTCCCCCGGCGCTTCCCGAGGATGTCACACCATGAGCCGACCGAATACTGGATCCGAGCCCGATCCCTGGCGGGCCCCCGTCATCGTTGCGCAGATTCCCGACACCGGCCTGCACCGCGAGATCGAGGCGTCGGCCGCCGAACGGAAGGTGATGGCGGAGGTCGCGGGCGTGCGGGAGATCCTGTCCGCCAACGCCAGCTTCAACGTCGTGCCGAAAAGCGGCGGCCGGATCCAGGTCACGGGGCACGTCCGCGCCCGGGTCGGCCAGACCTGCGTGGTCACGCTCGATCCGATCGAGAACGAGATCGAGGAGGAGGTGGACCTGACATTCGCCCCCGAGGCCGAGGCGCGCCGCCTGTCCGACCTGATCGAGGAGGGGCAGGACGACGAGGAGCCGCCCGAGGTCATCGACTCGCCGGAGGCCATCATCAATGGCATCATCGACCTCGGCCGGCTCGCCACCGATGCCTTGTTCCTGGCGATCGACCCCTATCCGCGCAAGCCGGGGGCCGTGTTCGAGGCGGAGGTCGTTGCCCTCGACCCGGAGGACCATCCTTTCGCAGCGCTGAAGGCGCTCCAGGACAAGAAGAAAGGCCAATAGCTGCCGATTCCCCGTAAGACCGCTTGCCAGGCCGCGCGAGGTCTTTGCTTGAGTGGTTTGAAAGCCTGTTTTATCTATCTGATTTCTATATATTTCCTTCGAATTTTCGCGTTTGCCGCCGCGTCGCCCCGAATGCAAAAGGCTGGGTGCAAGAGGTTGTTTCGGGATAACAAAACGCTATTGTCGCGCCCCGGCCGGGGCGCGGCGTGGCGCCTGGCCGTCGCCATGTCCGTGGCGAACCCATTTCGCGGCCCCCGCTCGTTCAAGACCGCACCAGACCAGGTTTCCAGGACTTTTATGCTAAGCAAGGTTCGCATCGCGCTTGACGCCATGGGAGGCGATGTCGGGCCCGCCGTGGTCATTCCAGGCGCCGCCATCTCGCTTCGGAGGCATCGCGAGACCGAATTCCTGCTGGTCGGCGACCGCGCCAGGATCGAGCCCGAGCTCGAGAAGCACCCCGCGCTCAAGGCCGCTTCCAGGATCGTTCATACCGACGTCGCCGTCAGCATGGAGGACAAGCCGAGCCAGGCGCTGCGCCGTGGCCGCAGGACCTCCTCGATGTGGCTTGCCATCGATGCGGTGAAGAAGGGCGAGGCGGATGTCGCGGTCTCCGCCGGCAATACCGGCGCGCTGATGGCGATGTCGCGCTTCCACCTGCGCACGCTGCCGGGCATCGACCGGCCTGCGATCACGGGGATATGGCCGACCAAGCGCGGCGAGTCCGTCGTGCTCGACCTCGGCGCCACCATCGGCGGCGATGCGCACCATCTGGTGTCGCTGGCCGTCATGGGGGCGGCAATGGCAAGCGTCTTGTTCAACAAGCCGCGCCCCACGGTCGGCCTGCTCAACATCGGGGCCGAGGAGATCAAGGGGCACGAGGAGATCCGCGAAGCCAGTGAGATCCTGCGGGCGAGGAACCTGCCGGAGCTCGACTATATCGGCTTCGTCGAGGGCGACGGCATCGGCAAGGGGCTGGCCGACGTCATCGTCGCCGAAGGGTTCAGCGGCAATATCGCGCTCAAGGCTGCCGAGGGAACCGCGCGGCAGATGGCGGAATTACTCCGTAACGAGATGCAACGGAGCTGGCTGTCCAAGCTCGGCTATCTGTTTGCGCGCAGCGCTTTCCAGGCCCTGCGGGACAAGATGGACCCCAACAAGTCCAATGGCGGCGTGTTCCTGGGGCTCAACGGACTGGTGGTTAAAAGCCACGGCGGAACCAGCGCCGAAGGCTTTGCCTATGCGATCGATGTTGGCTATGAGATGGCTCACTACGATCTCCTGAACAAGATCAATCAGATGCTCAACCGCGAGGGTGGTGCACTCAATTCCGTGCAGACCGCGCAGGAGGCTGTTTCGTGACTCAAATTCGTTCGGTCGTGCTCGGCTGCGGCTCCTACCTGCCGGAGCAGGTGGTGACCAACGCCCAATTGGCGGCGCGTATCGACACGTCCGACGAGTGGATCGTCCAGCGTACCGGCATTCGCGAGCGGCACATTGCGGCCGAGGGCGAGTTCACCTCGCACCTGGCGATCAAGGCCGCGCAGGCCGCGCTCACCGATGCCGGCGTGGACGCGCAGTCGATCGATCTGATCGTGCTGGCGACCTCGACGCCTGATAACACCTTCCCCGCGACCGCTGTCGCCGTGCAGCACGGGCTCGGCATCAACCATGGCGCGGCCTTCGACCTGCAGGCGGTATGCTCGGGCTTCGTGTTCGCGCTCGCCACCGCCGACAATTTCCTGCGCACCGGCGCCTTCAAGCGCGCGCTGGTGATCGGCGCCGAGACCTTCTCGCGCATCCTCGACTGGAACGACCGCGGCACCTGCGTGCTGTTCGGCGACGGCGCCGGCGCGGTCGTGCTGGAGGCGCTGGAGCAGCCGGGCCATGCCGCGACCGACCGCGGCGTCGTCACCACGCACTTGCGCTCCGACGGCCGCCACAAGGCAAAACTGTTCGTCGACGGCGGACCGTCCTCGACCCAGACCGTCGGCCATCTCCGCATGGAGGGCCGCGAGGTCTTCAAGCACGCGGTCGGCATGATCACCGACGTGATCGTCGATGCCTTCGAGGCGACCGGGCTCAATGCCGACAGCATCGACTGGTTCGTGCCGCACCAGGCCAACAAGCGAATCATCGACGCTTCCGCGCACAAGCTGCATATCGCGCCGGAGAAGGTGGTGCTGACGGTGGACCGTCACGGCAACACGTCGGCGGCCTCGATTCCGCTGGCGCTGGCGGTGGCGCGCAAGGACGGCCGTATCAAGCGCGGCGACCTGATTCTGCTCGAGGCAATGGGCGGCGGCTTCACCTGGGGCTCGGCGCTGGTGCGCTGGTAGAGCCACAGTCGATAAAATTTTGCCGGAATCAGCGCGGATTATCGATGCGTATGCATTGATGAGCGCTGTTGACCGCCGTATCGTAAGCTCATAATTTCAGACAACAATTGTTCGCCGTGATGTGGGGCAGGGCGATGACCGATCAAAGTAAAACCGTAACGCGTGTTGATCTCTGCGAAGCCGTCTACCAGAAGGTGGGCCTGTCGCGGACGGAATCGTCTGCGTTCGTGGAACTCGTGCTGAAGGAGATCACCGACTGCCTCGAGAAGGGCGAGACGGTGAAGCTGTCCTCGTTCGGTTCCTTCATGGTCCGCAAGAAGGGCCAGCGCATCGGCCGTAACCCGAAGACCGGTACCGAAGTGCCGATCTCGCCGCGCCGGGTCATGGTGTTCAAGCCGTCGGCGATCCTGAAGCAGCGGATCAACGCCCAGCACCGCACCAACGGCGACGCCAGCAAGGCTCAACCCGAGGCCTAATCGCCTTTCGGATAAGGATTTGGCATTTGGACAAAGCGCCGGATGCGTTCCGAACCATCAGCGAAGTAGCGCAGGAACTCGACATTCCGCAGCACGTGCTGCGGTTCTGGGAGACCCGGTTCTCCCAGATCAAGCCGATGAAGCGCAGCGGCGGCCGCCGCTACTATCGCCCCGACGACGTCGACCTGCTCAAGGGCATCCGCCGGCTGCTCTACGGGGAGGGCTACACCATCCGCGGCGTGCAGCGGATCCTGAAGGAGCACGGCGTCAAATCGGTGCAGGGGCTCGCCGACGGCGCGGCCGCGGTCTCGTTCGGGGCCATCGAGGACGCCATCGGCGCGAGCCTGATGGAGCCGGACGACGAGGCGCCGATCAAGGGCGTCGCCGATGCCGACGATGACGACTACCAGGGCAACGAAGAGGAAGGCATCGACTTTCGCTTCACGGAGGTCGACGACGAGGAAATCCTCACCACCTTCCGCAAGGGCGGCACCCCCGCCGCGCCCGCCGGCCCCAGCGCGCTGGACCGGGAGCGGCTCGGACGGGCGCTCGCCGACCTCATCGCCTGCCGGGAGATGCTGGACCTGGCGCTGAAGGACGGCTGAGGGCCCGCATTCCGCCGGCTTTGCGGGGCAGTTCCGGCGGCCTTGGGCAGAGGCACCAAACCGGACACCAAAATGGTGTGGCCTCGCCTTGCGCAAAGCGGCGATCCTAGCTAATGGAACGACGTTCGGAGCGTGGCGCAGCCCGGTTAGCGCACTAGTCTGGGAGACTAGGGGTCGGAGGTTCAAATCCTCTCGCTCCGACCATTTTTAGAAGCTAAATCAATGTCTTGTTCGGTAGCTTTCAGGGACGTGCGTGCGGCGCCTTCCGCATGTAAGCACGGTGTAAGCACCGGGTCTGGAATGAGGCCTCATTGCCCGCACAATTGCAGTTCTGGCCACGGAAGGCGCTGATCGAATATCCGCCCGCGAAGCAGACGGCCGACAGTCTGGGAATGGCCGAAGCAGACGACGGGGCGCTCTACTACATCAAGGCCGATGACCGCGGTCGCCCGACGCGGGCCAGCGAGTGGTTGGGGACGCACATTGCCGAAGCAGTTGGAATACAGGCCCCCGCCGCGGTCCAGATCGAACGGTTGAACGGTGACATCGTTTTTGGATCGCGCCGCATTGTCGGGGTGGCCGACGATATTCTGACCCGCGCTTACTTGCTGACGCCGTCCGCCTCGAACGTAGCCATGCCAATCAGCGGTCTAACGGGCATTCTCTCGCGCATTTATGCGCTGGACATGTTTCTCGGAAACGTCGACCGTCACTTCGGCAATTATCTGTCGATCGACGACAACGGGGTCCGGCGGTTGTACGCCTTCGACTTTAGCCGCGCGGTGTTCTGGCAATGGCCTTGGAATGGATATCCGGACCCACAAACGCACACGCGTACGCACGGGAGAGTATTGCGGCAGCTTCACGGGTTCGACAGCGCAGCCGCCAACGCCGTTTTGGACAACATCGGAGGCCTCGCGCCGGCGACGATAGAGGGTTTTCTTAACCACATGCCCACAGATTGGTGCACTGACCAGTTACGTGCTCAATTCAGTGACATCTGGACGGCGGGGCATTGCTCCACTCGAATTGCAGTTCTTCGGCGAGGTTTTAGCGATGGCACACTCCTATAAGTTCGCCATCATCCGCCTTGCGCCGGATGATGGTCGTGATGAACGATTGAACGTCGGCGCGATGGTCTTCAACGACCAAAGCGTCGACATCAGAATTCCGCCCAAGCTGGACAAGCTGCGCGCGTTGTCCGCAGCGGCCGACGCAGACGCCCTGCGTGACCTGATTGGCTCTTTCGCTGACATCGATGCGCGCTTCAGAGACGCCGGGCAAGACAGCGTTGAGGCTCGCTACAGTGCTATTTCGGCGATCGGCCCGCTTCAGCTCTCGGCTCTCGGAAGCTTCGTTGCGCACGATGCGACGGCCTATGAAGAACGTATTCAGGCAATCCTAAAGACGATGGTTCTGTCGGAGCCGGCGATAAAAAGGATCCGTGAGAAACGATCGAAGTTGCTGAAGCAGGTGAAGACGGCGTTCCGTCAGGAACACGTTCTGGCGAAAAAGAACGAAGACCTGTCGTCACACAGGATCGTACCGGGCTTTGAATTAGATGAAGGGCTGGTCGCGGACCTCGTCTTAAGAAACGGTGCCTTCCACGTCGTGGAGACCGTTGATGCATCTGGCGACGAAGGTTCATTGCGAAAGGCGATATCCGAAGTCGGAATTGCCGCGCTTGTTCTCGAACGCGCCCGAATGAGGTTCGGCGCCGACCATGTGAAAGCTCGGCTGGTCTATAGCGCGTCCGCGACCCTCGAAAAGATCGCAAGACCTTCGTTCGATGCCGCTGCGCATCAGGGTGCGGAATTGATCAACTGGGCCAGTACAGACGAACGCAACAGGTTCATCCATTCAATGGCGATGTTGGCGACACCAGTCCCCAAAAAGAACCGTAAAGTAAAATTCGCCGGGCCTCCATTGCCGATCGAATAGCCGCGCGCATCAGGGACGATCCGCTGCGGCTTGGTCCGGAGCGGGCGGCGTGCATCGGATCGTATCGAAGCAAGAACGTCTCCCGTGCCCGCCGGCCGGTAAACCCTGCGCACTCGCCCACGAACCGGACGAGTTGCTCTTATCTCTCTCGTAAAGATTTGACGTGGAAAACCTCAACGGGAGCATGCCCGGTCGACGGCGACGCGTGTAATGTCGGTATCTGCAACCGGGAGCAATTATGGCGCGGACGCAGGTCTGTCGGGATCAGTTTCAGGTCGACGAAAACGAGGTTATCCACACGCCGACCAACGCCGGTGGACCGCGTATCCCGGCCGACCGGAACCGCACCTTTACTCGCCCGGTATGGGGGGAGTGTCCTTCCAAGCGGCGAAGATTATCGGCGCGAAGACGTTGGGCCGGTCGCGATCGAGCTCTTGGCGGCGCGGGCGGGGGCTTCGGGGCATGACGGTTTGGCTAGGCATCGTAACGACGATCGTCGCTGTCGCCGGCGCTGTGATTGCCTATTTCCAATTTGTTATGGCCCGCCGAAAGCTGATGCTCGACCTGTTCGATCGACGCCTGAAAGTCATGGAAATGGTGGAACGAGCCGTCGGAGCTTTTCAGTCGAGCGGTAAAGTCGACGGCCAAAGCTTCAACGATCTACTGACCGCGAAAGCGGCCGCCCGCTTCCTGTTCGGTGAAGACGTCCAAGATCATTTGAAGGCTCTGCAACGAGACTTCGCGTTCTGTCTGACCTACAGGGACGCCATGCTCGCCGACCCTGCGACGGCGAACAGGGAAGCCCTGATCGATCAAAAACATCAAGCCGAACTTCGAATTGTAGAGCAGCCCGCGCAGCTAAACTCGATTTTCGGACCGTACATGAAGTTCACAGACAAGCAGACGAAGGCTTGGCTGCCGTGGTGATGGCTGAGCGGAACGGGTACTTACAGGGTTCGAATTAGATGAAGGCTGACCGATTTCCGTATGAAGCGTCGCGATGGTCACCGGGCCAACCGGACGAAGCAAAGCGATGGTTTGAGGAACTCGAAACGCAAAGTGCGCTGAACGTTCGCAACAGACTAGCGCAAACCGACGCCGGCCCTGCCGGCTCGGTTACCATCGGCGCAACGCAAATGACGATCGGCTTCGTTGAAGACTGGTTGGCATGGCGCGATCGCAACCGAGAGGCATCGGAGGGCAGGCAGCACAGGAAGCATTGGCTCGATTGGTTCTTGGGGGCAGTCACGGTCACATCGCTGGGCATCGCCTTTTTCACGAGCGTTCTTTACCAGCGCGACGACATTCGGGTCGTTATCGGTGAAGCCCTGAAAGTGACACGCGATAAAGGGGGATTAGTGCTGGCGCAAGATCAGGATTTCATATTCATCAATTCTGGAAACCGCCAAGCCGTCATCAGCGAAATCTACGCCGAATTGGTGCTGATCACTGATCCTCAGACTGGATGCGATGGCCGCTTCGCCAAATCCATCGTTCTTAATACGACCCAGATCGTCATAAAGCCGGGAGACATTTTGCCGGTACATGCGAAGGTGGTGCAGCGTTATCCTTGGGATGGGGACAAAGACGGACTTCGCTTCCGGCGGGCCAAGGAAGAACAGAACGATAGCTACATTGTCTGCTTGCAGCTTTACGTCACGACGCCCGACAGTTCGTCGGCGCGATCGGTGCAACCGCTCTATTTGGTCTCCCCAAACGACGACCTTTCAAAAGACTTTTTTGACCGGAACACACCGCTGAAGGTCATCCAGCGGACGCATTGGGGGTTCGGCTGACGTCCCGCGCATGGATCGCTTAATCGAGAGCGCGACTGGCTGAGGCACGGCGGCGACGACGAAATGCAAATCGAATGCGTCGACGCTGCCATGATGATCGCGAGGGCAGCGTCCAAGCTGGAAGTGTGGACACCGAAGATGGAAGACTTCCGCGAGTTGGTTTTTGAAGAATTTGGACCGCATCTAAGCCACAGTAGACAAAACCGCGTTGGGACAGAGCTTTGGGAGTAGACGGTTTGACACCTGATCAGTTCATTTCGAAGTGGAAGAGCGCCGAACTAACCGAACGCGCCGCGGCCCAATCTCATTTCATCGATCTATGCCGTCTCTTGGGCGAGCCGGGTCCCACGGACGCGGACCCGAAAGGCGAGTGGTACGCATTCGAGAGAGGCGCCACCAAAACGACCGGCGGCGAAGGCTGGGCGGACGTCTGGAAGCAAGCCCATCGGTTGGGAATATAAGGGCAAGCGGAAGGACCTGAACGCGGCCTTCGCTCAGCTCCAGCAATATGCGCTGGCTCTGGAAAATCCGCCGCTGTTGGTCGTTTGTGACATGGATCAATTTCGTATCCACACGAACTGGACCAATAGCGTCTCCAAAAAGTACGACTTCAAGCTCGAAGACCTACGCGACGCCAATGTCCGCGAGCAGTTGAAGTGGGTCTTCAGCGATCCCGAGCGGCTGCGGCCGGGTCAGACGCGGCAGGCGCTGACAGAGGAGGCTGCCGCGGAGTTCGCGAAGCTCGCTCAGCGGCTTCGCGATCGAGGTCACGATGCGGAGACTGTTGCGCATTTCATCAATCGGCTTGTGTTCTGCATGTTCGCGGAGGACGTCGACCTCCTTCCCAACGGAATGTTCAAGCGGATGCTCGAACATGCTCAGACGTCACCACAGCACTTTCAGGAACTGGCGACTGATCTATTCCGGGCGATGAAGTCTGGTGGCCGGGTCGGCTTCGAGCAGGTCGCTTGGTTTAACGGTGGCCTCTTCAATGATGACGTTGCGTTACCATTGGACGCGGACGATCTGAAAATTGCTCTTGGGGCCGCTCGGCTAGATTGGGCGGAAGTTGACCCTTCGATCCTTGGAACGCTCTTCGAACGGGGTCTCGATCCGGGCAAACGCTCCCAGCTGGGCGCGCACTACACCGATCGTGAGAAGATCATGATGATCGTCGACCCGGTCGTCGTCCGCCCTTGGTTAGCCGAATGGGACGCCGCCAAGGCGCAGATTGCGAACGGGATTGAGAAGTCGCGCTCGGCTAAATCGGCCAGTGCCCGCACTAAGGCCCACGATCAGGCAGTGTCCGATTACCGCGCATTTTTGAACAGGCTTCGCGCATTCAGAGTTCTCGACCCGGCGTGTGGATCAGGAAATTTTCTCTATCTCGCTTTGCTGGCTCTGAAGGACGTTGAACATCGTATCAGCATTGAAGCCGAAGCGATGGGATTGCAGCGCGAGTTCTCCCAAGTTGGGCCGGCGTCGGTCAAGGGCATCGAAATCAACGGGTACGCAGCAGAGCTTGCCCGCGTTTCGGTTTGGGTGGGCGAAATTCAGTGGATGCGGCGGAACGGTTTCGGCGTGTCGGATCATCCCATCCTGAAGCCTCTCGATACTATTGAGTGTCGCGACGCTATCCTAAATGATGACGGCTCCGAGGCGAAATGGCCCCAAGCAGACGTTGTAATTGGTAATCCCCCCTTCTTGGGTGGGAAGCTCTTACGCGCCGTGCTCGGCGATGGTTACGTTGATAACTTATTCAGTTGCTACGACGGCCGAGTTCCGGCCGAAGCTGATCTGGTAACCTATTGGCTGGCCAAGACGTGGGAGGTTATGCGTGCTGGGGACACATGTCGCGCCGGCCTCGTAACGACGAACTCGATCCGTGGAGGTGCAAATAGACGGGTCCTCGAACCTATCGCTGGCACCGGACACATTTTCAGCGCTTGGGATGATGAAGCTTGGGTAGTGGAAGGCGCGGCGGTTCGTGTCTCGCTCATTTGCTTCGAACCGGGACGTCCAGGCATCTCGCCAGCTTTGAACGGCAAGCCGGTCCCTGAAATCTATGCCGATCTGACGGGGGCGGCCGTTGATCTTACAAAAGCGGCAGGTCTTGTTGAAAATCGCAGCGTGGCTTTTATGGGCGACACGAAGGGCGGCGCCTTCGATGTGGATGGTGTCGTCGCAAGGGGCTGGCTTAAGCTTCCACTCAACCCCAACGGAAAACCCAATTCCGAGGTTCTTCGCCCTTGGGTAAACGGAATGGACGTCACTCGGCGCTCAGCCGGCAAATGGATCGTCGACTTCGGATGGACGATGAGCGATGGCGATGCATCTTTGTATGCCGCGCCTTTCGCTCACGTCGAAGCCTCCGTAAAGCCTATTCGAGCGCAAAACCGCCGAGAAGCGTATCGGAAATATTGGTGGCGTCATGTTGAGCCCCGGCAAGGCATGTGGGCGGCTCTGAAGCACATGGATCGCTTCATTGTGACCCCGACCGTCTCGAAGCATCGCATTTTCGCGTGGCTGCAAAAGCCGATCTGTGCCGATCATCAGTTGATCGTAATCGCCCGAGATGACGACACAGCTTTCGGTATCCTCAACAGCCGTTTTCACGAGGTTTGGGCATTAGGGCTTTGCACGTGGCTCGGCGTAGGCAACGACCCTCGTTACACGCCCAGCACGACTTTCGAGACGTTCCCATTTCCTGAAGGCCTTACGCCCGACCGGCCGGCAGCTAGTTATGCGGACGATCCGCGGGCATTGAAAATCGCGACAGCTGCTGCCCATCTGAACGCGCTGCGTGAACGTTGGCTTAATCCCAGTGATCTAGTTCGCATTGAGCCTGAGGTTGTCCCCGGGTTTCCCGATCGCCTTATTCCGGTCAGCGAAGAGGCAGAAAAGACGCTAAAGAAGCGCAGCCTGACCAACCTTTACAACGAACGCCCGACTTGGCTCGTCAATGCGCACGCCGAGTTGGATGCCGCGGTCGCTGCCGCCTACGGCTGGCCGGCTGACATTTCGGAGGAGGAGGCGCTTGCGCGCCTGTTTACGCTCAACCAGAAACGAGCCGCAGCACATGCCGCGTTGTTGCCCGCGAAATAGCCTGAGCCTGCCTGAATTGGTTAGCGGGTTGTTAATCGGTGGTCGGCAGGCTTGCCGTCAAGCGCCGCCTGATTACCCCCAGCCCAAAGGCAGCGCGAAGCGATGGCCGGCGGCAGTGATGCCCGCCGGCCATTGTCCACACCCACAAGCCGCAGCGTGTCGACTACACCTCGACACGCAAGCAATTGACAATTTGCCGGACTACCGAAATGAAATTGGTCGACGAACGCCCCTACGCCGATCCGGAAGCGGCCGCGCGCAAGCTCGTCGAGCTTGCCGCCGGCGTCGAGCCGATCAACGGCCGCATTCACATCGAGAAGATCAATTATCCCTTCATGGCAAAGGACGGCTGCAACGGCAGCGGGCCCGAATTCGGCGCTGGCATCAAATGGGCGATCGAGAAGGGCTGGCTCGATCTTCACGAGAGCGGCACGTATGTAAAGCTGCTCTCCCCCCGCGAAAACTCATTGGTGGGCTAGCCAATTCGGCCCCGCGCGTTGGGGTACGCACCTATCCAGAGTTGCTGGGATCGACCCGGCAGCCGACGGGGTCAGTTACCGGCGGCGCGGCGCAGCTTCTTGATAATCTCGCGTAGGCCGTTTGCGTACTCCTCGATGATCCGCAGCGCTTCTTCAGCCCGGGTTGGCTTCGCTTCCTTCGGCGCGCTCTTCTGCTTTGGCTCCGTCATGTTCCATCATTCGGCCGGGGCCATGCCGTGGCATTGATCCAAATCAACCGTTTGGTGCAACGCCTAAATGCGCGGCGGCGCTGGCCGCCGCGGTGGGTCGGCAAAGCGAGCTGGCCGCTCTGAGCGCGGCGGCGCCGGCAAGCGGCTGGGCTCAGGCGCGCGATTTCCGCGCGTCATCCACGCTGCTAGACGAGCGTAGCTTCGCCGGAGAGCCAGAACGAACCAATCCGATGCATCCTCGTGATCCATGCCGCGAAAGAATGCCTTCAAACCGTTTAGAAAAGATTGCCGCTGTTTCCGCGTCGCGTAACCGATCGTCAATAGTGCGATGCAAAGCTAGGGCAGCGCTATGCAAACAGAACGTTCGCTTGAGATGATATTTCAAGACCTCCGTCGGCGAGAACGCCGCAGTCCGACATTCAATCAATATCACCGGCAATTTCTCGATCGTCTCCGTGACCTCGAATGGCTGCCTTGCTCGAAATTGCCCGACACGCCCGGAACAAAGCTTACCCTCCTGCGAAACGGATGGATCGAACGGCGGGCAACGAGCGAAGGTGTCGAATACCGCATAACCGAAGCCGGTCTGACGGAGCTCAGCCGACCGCGATAACCGGCAGTTGCCGATAGGAAGACAAAGTGTCCACGGCCATAGAATTGATCGTCGCTGGCTACGTGAAGGTGCGGGATCGACACGCTCTAACGGACTTGCTATCGCATCGCCGCACGGTGCTCGCTCAGCTGCAGGCCGTGTCGGGCATCAACCCCGAAAATGCGGTGAAGGCAATACAAGACGAACTTGCCGTGATCGAAGCCGGCCTCGAAGAACTCAAGCCGCCGCCTGGCTCGTTGCCTGAGAACGATTGGGGCTAGCGCGGAGGAGCCGTAAACTCGGCGGAAACCAATCTGCAACTAGGCTTGTAATTGCGCTGGTGGACTGATCAAGCGCGATACTCATGGGCATAAGGAGCCCGCTCCCCCGTTGGTGAGCGGGCTTCCCTTTTGATCGACAGAGATGCGCGTTAACAAGATCAATTGGGACAAGATCGGCCGCGTGACGGAGCCCGGCCGATACAAGTGCTTCTTCGGCTATCTAACCGTCACGTCAGACGATATCGAAGTGTGGACGCGCTATCCCCACGCGACGTTCACCTTGATCACGCAAATGGCGGACGAGCAGTCGGTGGGCGAAGAATTTCGTCTAGGCGCATTCGACATCGGCGATCCTCAACGATAGGAACGCCGCACCCCGTTGTTGGGACCGACCTTTGGTCGTACCTGAGCAAGTAGGTGCCAAGGATTGCCGTCGCAGGCGCGGTTCCGGAATTAACCCCGGACGGCGGCATCAAGCTTAATTCGCGAGTTCGATTGCGCCCGCCCCGCTCGCCGATACCTTTAGCGCACCGGACATTGCCCCGTCCGGGTTCACCATGGCGAGGTCGTCGCGCCAAGATATTCGGCGCGGCGGCTTCGTTTATCCGCCGCAACGGTATGAGCTTCATTTGGCGAATAAGCCCGACGAAGTCCGGTTCGATCTCGTTGAGATGCGACGACAGATCACGAACTTGCGCTCGCAACACTCTGACAATCTTCTGGTGACATCGCGATTGAACCGCTTCCTCGTGAAGACCGCATTTCTTTCAGAGCCAAAAGACGCGGCGCACGCTCGACATATTTGGTCCGAATTCGCTCGGACGCTACGAAGTGTTGAGGAGATCGTCTCGCGCGGCCGATCTGCGAAGCCATCAGGCGTCGTTAAGCAGCCCAAGTAACACTAACGCACGGACGTTCTTGCGTCGGCCAGCGGGGACCCGATGCTGGATGCAGCCGCGAAGTCGTCCTCGTTTCGCGTATCGACGCCTTCGCGGCGAGGGGTCGCCGTCCCCTCGGTCGGCGGCCCCGCCATATGATGCTGTTAACCTCGGGGAGCCGAAAGTGTCTGTTGAATGGACCGGTGTTGAGCGGCGACGCGCCACACGCAAGACGGTCGACCAGATAGTTATGATCTCGTTTTCGGGCGGCGCAACAATCACACCCTGCACAATGCGAAACCTTTCGGTTCTTGGCGCCGGCTTATTGCTGGACGATGCTTCGATCTCGTCGACAAACTTCGACCTATCTTTCGACCAATTCCGAACGGGCTTCCCTTGTCGCTTCGTATGGCGTCGCGATGCTTTCGCCGGGGTGGAGTTTGTCCATTAGCGTGCCACGACCGTTGCACGGCCGGCGCGCCCCACAAAGGCCGGTGGCCGCAATCGTCGCCAACTTGGCGACGATGTCGCCCGTCTCACCGCCGATACGGCAGCCAAGACCGGCAAGCCGGAAAGGACAATCCAGCGCGATGCCAGCCGCGCCAAGACGCTAGGCGCTGATCTGGATCGGATCGCTGGGACGTCGCTGGACAAGGGTGCTGAACTGGACGCGCTGGCGGCAACGCCCGCGAACGCTCTTTGCCGGACCATATGTCCGGCCGGAAAATGGTCGCCGCGCCTTCCGCGCGCAGGCCGACGCGCTGGATATCGAGGCGCAGGCGAAGCGCTGGCTTGCCGATGAATATGAACGCGGCGCAGGCGCGGGGCGAAATCCGGACGCGCGCCGACAATCAGCTTCTTCCAAAGCAGAAGAAGCCGGGCGCCGCCGACGTTGGGCTTTCAGATAAAGAAATCCACGAAGCCCGCCAGATCAGGGACGCCGAAGAGCGCGATCCGGGCGTTGTTCGACGGCTGTCGACGCGCGGTGAAGCCGGCAAGCAACCACCGAAGGGCGATGTAAATTGTCGCCGGCTCAACGCCGTTTAAGATCGCGCTTCTTCCAAGGTGCCCCCAAATCCGCAGGCTGATGCGCCGCCCCCAACTTCGCCGGCGAATGCGGCTTCGAAATCTGTTCTTTGCCGTGGATGCAATATTCCCGGTCAAAGAACGCGCGGACAGCGCGTGTGTAGCGGCCGCCCATTAGGCCATCGATTTTGGGGAAGCCGCGGCCTTCTAGCAGGGGAACAACTGATCGCCAGTGAGTGTACTTTCCATGCCCCAAAACGGCCTCGCTCAAGGCCCGTTCGTCAGCAAACAGGGGCAATTGTTCGAGTGTGACTATGGAGCTACGCGGTCTTGCCCTCGGTTGCCTCTTTGCTTGGTCCAAGTCAGCTGCGTCGCGCAGATCGTCGTTAGGTTCAGGTCTGGTCACGGCGACGCCTTCTCGTGATCGGTTGCGACGACTTGCCGAGCATGTCCCCAAATCTGCGCCGTACGCTGCCGGTTTCGGGATCATTCTTGTCCAGCGATGCAAGCCATGCATCCAGCCGGGCCCGCAGGTAGCGCTGCCCGCGGCTGGATTGAGTGAATTCGATCGGCTTCACCGGGCAGACGGCCGAAAACGTTGGGACGCTTAGGCCGCAGTAGGCGGCCGCCTGATCCAGCCGCAGCGCTGCCGGCCAATACGGAAACTCGGCTTTCATGCTTTGAGACGCCCAGCTAGCACCGGTGCCCGGTCGTAACGAAGCAAGAGGGCTTCCCAAGAGCCGGGCTGGTATGATGTCCGCCAAACTTTCTCTGTGGTCCATTCGACGTGCAGGACGGACTTGCCGTCGTACCGGACGTCCAACGTGGACGTCCGGTCACCATTATCGATCGGCTTTGACAATGTCAGTTTGAATTCGTTGTGCCGAACCTCCGACAGCCGATAGCGGCCGTCGGCGCGATCGACGCAACAACGCTCGCCGCACCGGCGGACAATACCGAGCGCCAGCTTGCTGAGTGCCTTGATGCGCTCGGTGCGGTCCCCAGTCATGCGAGCGTCTACAGCTTGGCGAGGGCGCCGACTTCCCGGACGAACCGCGTCAAGTCCTGCGGCCGGTAGTGAAGCAGGTCCGCCGGGTCGGCGCCACGCGCCAATAGAACCTGCGCCTGGATCGTAGCATCCGCCTCCGATGCTAAGGGCGCGGTTAGGATCGCATCAGCGATGGCCTCCAAAGCTTCATACGCCGCGTCGCAGGCAGCTTCTGCCGCTTCAAGATCGCCGTCGACGGGCTGATCCGCCAGAGCGTAGATGCGCCGCTTCTCGCTTGCCGTGACCTGATACTGCTTCCAAAGCTGTTCGATCGGCGTCAGCTTCCTTAGGGAGTGCGCCCAAGGTCCGAGGATGATATTGGTCTGTTCAGCTTGCTGCATGATGTCACCTATCGTGCTGTGAGTTAGGACTGTCGGCAGTTCGCAGCTGCCGGCGGTCCGCTTCAGGGCTAGCAGAAAGTGCGAGCGGGAAGATAGTCTGAACGTTTTCCCGGCTCCAACGAGAACAGGCTCCCGGTCTGAGGCGCGTTATTTCCCGGTTCACTCACCGGCTCGTGTCGGATGAAGCACCCCCGCGGGTCTTAGAGGTACAGGCCTCCGTTTGCGGCCGCGCCGGCGACGGTGCCGGGGAAGAAGTTGACGCCGTTGCCGCTGCTGTTGATTACGCTATTGCCCGTGACGGCATAGCGCTGTCCGGTGACGTTGCCGCCGTTGTTCCAAGTCGGCGAAGGTAGCGCCTGCGCGCGCAAATAACCGATATCAGTCGCCTGCGCGACCGCGCCGACCGTGGCGGGCCCGCCCACAGTGAACAGCGCGCCTTGCTGCAACACCATTACGCCGAGGCCGGTCGCATAGAAGAACGCCGCGTAAGTCCCAGCGTTGAACGTGTGCGATCCAACGTTGACCGTGGCGCCAGCGAAGGAATGAAAAACCGAGAGCGGAGCGGCGCCGCTCGCCGTGTTGTTCGTCGTAAGCGTCGCGCCATTTGCAGCAACAAAACAGCTTGAGCCCGACCCGGTTGCGGTGACCGACAGGTTCTGAATGGTCAGCGTGTTTGGTCCGACAACCTCGAATACGTGCGTCCCAGCGCCAGTGATCAGCGTAGCCGTCGCGCCCGCGCCGATGATCACAATATTCGGGCCAGCGTAAGCCGGAGTGATGACGCTTTCGATCCAGCTTCCCGCCGCAACCTGAACTGTGATCGTGTATTGGCTGGGCGAGTAGCCGTAAGCTGCATTGACGGCGCGCTGGATCGTCTTGAACGGCCCATGCGATCCGCTGACAACGGCCGCGGTGCCGTCATAAATCGTATCGCTGCCGGTGCCATTGTTGACGTAAATCGTCGTGTTCTGAGCCAGAACGGGGCGAGCGGACAATCCGCTACACTGCCATTGCGTGCCGTCATAGGTCATCGACACAACTTGCAGCGCCTGCCATTCGTTGCCGAGCAACGGCGCGCTGTTGTTATAGACGTTCTTCGTCCCCAGACCGTTGCAGTTGATGACCGTCGGCCCGGTCGGCTTATTCAACATCAGGACGCGGATCGACGTCCCGGCCTTGTACTCGGCCATTGCCGGGGTGCACGAAACGACGATCGAATTCGTTGTTCCGGTGTCAATCGCCCAATTCGGTTGCCCGCGCTGAAGCAGATGCTGAACGGCCTTCAGAAGAAGGCTGTCGTCGGTATTGTCTTCGGTGACGACGTTCACGGTCGCCGCGGTCTGGCCGTTGCCGCGCGCGAGCGCGCGCATGACAGCCAACACTTGATTGAACCATGCGGCTTGAAATTCCGTGCCGTCGTCCAGATCGGGCGACGAACAGTCGCGGAAGAACGTATCGGTCGCGCCAAAGGACCGGCTTTCAGACGGCCGGACAGTTACCGCGCCGGGAGCCGATGCCGGGCCGAGAAGATCAAGAGCCATGTTGTCTATCTACCTTTCTGCTTGGGGCTGAACTTGGGATTGCACGTCTCTGTTCGATAGGCGAAGGACATCGATGGCTCGACGCTACGTGCCAATCTTCGAGCGAACGCGGGCTTCGATGCTGTCCGCAAATCGTTGCAGATATTCTTCGACGGCGAGCCTCTGGAATTCGTCAGCAGTCGGCATAGTCAAGCCTGCTCTGATGGTTTGGATCACCTGGCGCGACAATCCCGGCTCTATCGCTTCCAACATCGGGGCGGTGATCTGCACGACGACGGCTTCGGCGGCAGCCAACCTTGCAGTGACGCGGCTGATTTCGAGAAGAATATCGCGCTGCGCTTCCATCCTACCAACTCCCGCTTGCGCCGCTGCTGCCCGTCGACGGCCGCGGCGAAGGCGCTGATGCGTCGGGCGAGGAATGACCCAGCGACCCCGGGCCGCTGGAATTGATCGTCCCAGACAGCCGGATAGCGGCTTCGGCGCGCCTGACGACGTCGAGCAAGGACGACCCGGCGTTAACTTCGACTTGAAGCTTCCCGTCGCCGGTCACGTTCCCGGAAACGTCGACGTGCTGCGGACCCTTGTCGCCGCTGACGCCGGTCCCGTAGGTCATGGTCGGGGACAGTTCTGGCGCCAGCGTGTTGTCGCCGTAACCAAAGGCCCGGCGATAGACGTCGCGCATCGATCCGCCGCGCTGAAGTCGAAGCCGCTCGCCGCTGGTCAGGCCGGAATACCCTGCGTCCTCTACGGACTTGTGCATCGCGTAGAGCCCGCCAGCGATCCCGGCAGCCCCGGCGACCCAAGGGGCGGCCGCGGCGCCTGCCGTCCAGATGGCGCTTCCAACGCCGCCAGTGGCCGCGCCCTTGGCGGCGGCGCCGACGCCTGCGGCCGCGGACAACTCCGCTGCGGCCGCCGTGAGCGCCGCAGCGGACCCATCGAGCGCGACAGCTGACGACGACAGGCCGAAGCCGGTGAACAAGTTCTTCACCAGCATGCCGCTTCCCACGGCGCCGGCGCCCAAGCCGCCCGCGAGCGTTCCGCCGCCGATCAACTTGGCCGTGGTCGGATTATCGGCGCTGAACTTCGACAGGCTTTCAGCCCAGCCGCCGATCGCCGACGACATGCTGGACAGGACGCCGGCGGCGCTTTCCATCGCCGGGGACGTCAGCGCGCCGGTGAAGTTCGACAGCGACGTCGTCAGCGAATTGAGCGCGACGAAGGGGTCCTTCTGATTGCCTTCCGCGGCCTTCAGGCCCTGCGCCTGTCCGTACAGCGTCGCGTGATTTTGCAGAGACTGCTTTTGCGTGATGAGCTTGGCGACAAGATCGGACGACGTCCCCGGGAACATCTTCCGGGCTTCGGCGATCTGTTCGGCCTGATCCGTGACGCCGCGCTTTTCCAACGCCGGGATCAGGTTTTCCCAGACCCATTGATCCGGGTTCGCCATCGCCTTCTTCCAGTCCTGAACGTGCTTTCCAGCCTTCAGGCCCTTCAGTTCTCCGGTCTTGGTCTTCTCGAAATCGTCTTCGTTCGCCAAGCCGTAGCGAACGAACGCCTTCGCCGCGGCGTGCCGGTTCGCCAGACCGCCCTGAACGGTCTTTTCGAACATGTCGGTCGCGACGCCGGCGCTGGACCCGCCCATTTCCTGCGCCAGCGACAGCGCCGTCGTCGTCAGGTAGCGGTCGGACAGCTGCGCGCCGGACGAACGCATATATTTGGCGTTCTCATAGATGCCTTCGGCGGTCACGGTGTTGCCCATGACCTGCCGAGCGCGGATCACGGCGTCCATGTAGTCGCGAAACTTCTCCGGGTTCTGCGCGCGCCCGAGGATTTCGGCGCCCCGGAAGGCGAAGCCGAGACCCTGCCCAGCCTCGCCGCTGCGATCCATCGCGTTCAGGACGCTGTTCGCGGCGACAGCGGTCGGAAGCAGTTCATGCGCTTCTTCAGGATGAAGGACGATCGACCGCAGTTCCTTGAACCGCTCCAACGCGTCGGCGGTCTTCACGTTCGTATATTTGCTGGTCAGGTGCGGCGCTTCCGCGGCCGCGCGCTTGATATCGGCTTCCGGGATGCCGGCGGCGCGCATCTTGACCAGTTCGGACTGGATTTCGGCGCCAGACTTCGCCGCTTCCTTCGTGCCGTGAAGGATGCCCGGGCCGGCGAGCATGGCGGCATTTGCAGCGCCGCGGCCAGCCGCGCCCAGCGCACGCCGCGCAAGGCCGGGCTGACGTTCCAGCGCAGCATTCGTGCGGTCGACCGCCGCGCGCAGCGCGTTCTGTGCGGCAGCTGCGCGATTGGCGGGGATGCCCAACTGTTCCAGCCCGGACTTCGCCTGAAGGACGGCGACCTTCTGCCGCTCGAAAGCCTGCGCTGCCCGGCTGACGGCGCCTTGGGCGCTCTCGTAGGCGCGTTGGAGCGACCGGGCATCGCCTTCGCCCTTCTTCATGGCCCTTGCAGCGGCATCGACCGCGATCTGTGCTTCCCGGAAGCGCGTCCGCGCATCGGCGAAGCCGCCCCGGGCGGACCCGAAGCGGTCGATCGCCGCCATTTGCTGTTGCGCCCGCGCGAGCGATTTCGACAGCGCGTCGACTTCCTTCGAAGACTTCGCCGACTTGGCGATGCCTTCGATCTTCTTCGCGATCTTGTCGAAGACAGCGCCGGTCTTGTCTTCGGCGGAAATTATTGCCTTGGCTTCGATGATTTTAGCGATGGCTGCCTCCTATTGAAAGGACCGCGGAAGTTTCCGCGGCCTCCGACGGTCACGATTAGGCCGCCACCCATGCAAACCTGTCGCCGGCGTTCACCGCAATGTCGGTGGTGCCGAACGCCGGGTCGTAATAGCGCCGCGGTCCGTTCGTCGCGTCGGGGTTCGGCCCGATCGCATAGAAGATCGCGAGCGAAGCCGTGATCGAAATCATCGGATGGCAGCCCGGGGGCCCTTCGGATGCCGTCTTCTGCGACGTGCCCGCAGCCGCCATCGTGTCGGACGCGGTCGCTTTTGCCAAAAGAGGGCCGCAACCGGCGTTCCCATCTCCGGCAATCGCCACGCCTGTGTAACCGAATGTGATGTTCACGCCAGCAAGTGCCATCGAAGTTACCCTCTGGGTCGAAATTGAAGGGCCGCGGGTCCTTCCCGAAAAACCCGCGGCCATCGGTCCTGTACGGCGACGGAGAGCCGAACGGACGAACTCGAAACGCTTAGGCCGCGGGCTCTAGACAAGCCCGCGGCCCCTCCCGACGACGGCCTTGGCGCCGACGCAAGGAACCAAGGCAGTCGAACTTCACGCATCGATGTTCCAACTAGCTTCAGTCGGCGCCATCCCGGCGGGCGGCCAAGGATCGATCGGCGTCAATTCGACCATCAGCGGTCGCGTTGATGGCTTCGGCAATGGCGGCAGCTCTATCGGCATCGCAGCCACGGTTTCAATCAACGCGTAGGTGCCGTCGAAAGCAGTGCCCGGGCGGTCAACGAAAGGCAGACGAATAGACTGGAAGAAATGTCCCGGATGGTCGAGAGCAAGCGGGGGATGGTAAGTAGTCGACCGAAACCGCCGCTTGTAGCAGGTCAAGCGCATTGATCGGTTGATCGCAACATAGCCGGTCTCCCCATCTTTGTTTGCGACGACGCTGTCCGGATCACCGATGGGACTGCCGGCTGCGTCGACCCAAAGAATTTGCTCGGTCGTCGCAATGTCACGACGGGGCTCGCTGAGCGTGTCACGCGCGGCGTAATCCCCGATCTCGATTGGAGGGACGCCGGGCGGCAATATCGCGTTAAGCCGCTGCGCCTCCAATGTTGCCTCAGCTGCGTCTCTCGCCAGCGCCATTAGGCCGGTGATCAGTGCGCGTCCATCGGTGCCAATGCGATCCTTGACCGCAGCATTTTTGGCGCGGCACGCTTCGACCTGCCTTAGGATTTCGGCGTTCTCTGCTTCTCGTTTCGCCGCCTCGGCAGCGGCTTCGAGATGTCCGACCCGAGCGCTGCACCGCGCGAGTTCGGCCTGTGCCGCGTCACGCTCTGCCGTCCACTGCGCCCAGCGATCCGCGGATGCCGACGCGACACTTTCCCGCGCCAACAGCGTCGACAGCTTGCGCTGCGCCGCGTCCAGATCGCTACGCGCGGAAGTGAGGCGCTTGTCTTCCTCGCGCTTGTTGAACAGTGCCACGGTCAAGCGTCCTTCACCTGCATGCCACGGGAAGTTAGCGCCGCGGTCCACAGCGCGTCGTCAGTCGAAGCGTTCGGTGCGACAGCGCCCACATTCATCCCGCGGGAGGCCAGCGAAGCGCTCCACAGGGCGGAAACAGCGGCGGCGTCGATCGGAGCGGCGGCGAGGGCCGTCTTGATCTGGTCGACCGACATATCGGTGGTGGTCGCTAAGGTCATCGCGAGATTTTCGCGACCGACGGCTTCGGGGAGCGATCGGATCGCGGCGATCCGGTTACGCTCGGCAACGGCTTGCATGGATAACCTCGTTAGGTTGGGTTGGTCGACGGTAGCGAAAGACGGTCAAGACACGCCCTTGAGGATTTCGGACGGCTTCTCGCGGACAGCGATCGTGCCTATGAAACCCTGACCGCCGCGACCCGCAAACGCGATCCACGAACGGTCACCTTCGGCGGTGATGTACGCGACGTTGTCGAGGTTCACGTGCTGGCTTCGCCCGTCGATGTCCGTAAGCTGTTTCCAAGCCACAAGGTTCGCTCCGGTTGCGGTTGACGTTGCGATGATGAGCGCGATGTGGATCGCAGAAAACGTCAAATCCGTTCAAGGCCGCGTTAAAGTCGATCAGCCCATTGCTCGAAGGCCGGCAGGATCACATGCCACGTTCCGGCAAGCATCTGCGCAAACTGCGCGCCGCTGGGCTTACCGATGGCGTTGGCACGACAAAGTCGGCGAACCTTCTGGTCATTGAACGGGAAGCCGCGGTCGCGGAAGGCTTCAGCGGCATTTCGATAGGTCCGCGTCGGCGTTGTGATCGGCGACGCCGATGCCGTCGAAGCCGCTGCAACTCGATCGCGGAGCGCTGTTGCGTTCGCGATCAGATCACTCAGATCAGCAACGATGCTATCGACGATCAAATTCCCGACCGCCGGTGCTGGTGACGGTGGCCGCGGGAAAAGGGGCGGACCCATGATCTTTGAAGCTAAGGTGTAGACGAACAGCTTCGTTTCGGCATCATCCATCATTCGCTGTCCTCTAGCGGGTCGCAGCCGGAGACTAGATCGCGGTTTGCTTTCTCGAATTTGACGCGGCAACGATCAATGGCGTCGTCAAGGTGCTGCTGGATCGCGGCGCGGACAGACAGATCGCGCGTCGCCGCCGCGGCGATGCCGGTCAGCTCAGAGCGGTACGTTCCCAGAATGTCGGCTACCACGGCCTGAACGTCGTCAAGCGGAACAAGCCGAGCTTCTTCCCGAGCGGTACGCAGTTCAATTGCCCGGGCGCGCGCGTCCTGCACGCGCGCCGATGCCGCTGACTGGGTCGACTTCCTCGTTTCGTCGCGTAGCCAGCGGATATACGCGACCCGGGATGCGTCTAGATCAAGCTTCCGGTTTGGTAGCGGCTTGAACACACCTTCGCCGACGAACTGAGCGACGCGAGGTTGGCTGACATCCAAGTGCTGCGCGACTTGCGCCTGCGAAACGCCGGGTACCTTACCGGAGGGGCGTTTCATTTTTGGCTTTGAACCCATTTCGTTGGAGCCTTTCAATTATATAAACGGGCATTCAACCGGACTGGACATGCTCAGAAATCGGGGCGCTTCGTGCCGCACCCCAAAGCCGCCCGTCATACGGTCCCTAACGTCTTTTGCCATTGCCTTTGGATGGGCGCGCGCTGCCCTGCGGAGGGGCCTAGCATTCGCTGGCTGCGGTTGGCCGCTGTCCGACGTCGTCCGATTGGCGCGCGCATCAGCGCGCGTCCCTTCTGGCTTGGCGGCGCTACCGCGCTTGTTCATCGCCCTGACCCTGATCTACCGCGGCGGCGCCGTTACGATCGATCGGCGTCGATGTCTTAGCCGGCTGCGGCTTGCCGCGGCGTGACGGTGCAACGGGCTTGATCGGCTGGAATTCGCCAGTGTCCCAATCGTGATCGATGTCTGCCATCGTCTTTCCTTTCACTCTGTCGCGATGCCTTCGGGAAGGTCATCGTCCATTTCGGTTTGATACCAACCGGTGTCGTCCGCCGGCGGCGCTATGGCGCGCGCCGGCGCCAGGGCATCGTTGCGGGTGCTTCCCGGGGAAGGGTCGGTCGCGATCAAGCGCCAGACATCGCGTTCGACGTCGTCGCGGACTAAGACAACCAGAGCGGCGCCCATCCGACCGGTGAAGTACGTTTCGCCGGTCGTGGATCGACGTTGTCGCAGGCTGAGGATTTCAGCACCGTCGATCATGTTCTGACCCCGCTTCTTGCGGTGTCCGTCTTCAATCCGGTTGATTGCCCGTCGCCGGCGCGCGCCCAAAGGCGCGTCCGGCGCTTCGGACATTTAGCGATCACGCCTGAGCGTCTAAGCCCAACAGCATCTTCATTGGGCACCGCAGGGCCCAATGGCCCCAATAACCCCAATGAAGCCCAATAGAACCCCAACAGCATCATCGTTGGGCCCAATGACTGACCCCCAACAAATCCTCTCTCTTAAGAGAGGATTGGGCCGTTGGGGTTGGGGACGGCTCTGGCTGGATCCAGACCTCCTTGGAGGTGAAATCCAAGCGGGACTGCTTCTTCAGTTCCACTAAACAACGCCGGAGCATTTCGGCACCGGAAGATGGATTTAGGGGTGTAACGATCTCTTGCTGCCGGGCCACATCCAACAGGGTAGCCCTGTCGACCCGACCATCGGCAGCTATCGTATTGAACAGTGCAAACACCCTTTCGGCTCGTTGCAAGTCCGCCCTGGAGGCGGTGGCTTGCGCGCCTTTGGGCGCGCCGCCGGCATCACGATCGCCTTCATCGTAGATCGGTTCGATGAAGACCGAGAACTCCGCATCCACTTCTTCGGTCGCCGGCGTGACCTCGACTGTGGGCATACGAAACCGAAATATTTGTCCGTCGGGAGCATCGTTTGCCAGAGTGACTTCCGCCACCCGAACTTCATCCGCCTCCTTCTGAATGGAGATGACGACGTCGGCGCTGGCGGTGATCGTGGTGCTGCCGCGCGCCTTTCCACGGCCTTCAGTATTGTGATGCAGAACCACGACGGCAACACGGGCTTCTTCCGCTATGCGGGTCATTTCGTTCATCATCGTGCCCATCGGACCGGCGGCATTTTCATCGATCCCGCCCGCGCAACGGTTCAGTGTATCGACTACGACTAAGCTGCCGTTTTGGACCTTGGATGAGATTTCGCGCATCGTTGCGATCACGGCGCTCGCATCCTTTGCGGTGGTTAGATTGATCGGCGTGGTCGATACGGCGATCGGGGGCCGAATATTGCCGCGCAGCTTCTGTGAGGCTCGAAAGCGTTTCTTCGTAATGCGACCTTTTTCAAGGGCGAGGTACAACACTGCGCCTTGGCGGACCTTCCGTCGGAAGAAATCGGTGCCGGTTGCTATGCACAAGCTGAGGTGAGTGGCGAACTGGGTTTTTCCGATCTTCGTGTCGGCATGGATCACGACGACCTCTCCGATACCGAACAGCCCGGGAACTACCCACTCCTTGCGTTGAACGATGGAGGGGTCACCTAAGAACTCGTAATCGACAGTTGATGCCCTCTTTGATCGGCCGTCACTAGATTGCACGACGGCGTCCGATACTTCTTTGATCTGAGCGCGTGGTGTCATTTCGACCCGTCAAGTTGGATGCGGAAATCCGGACCGTGCAACTCGCGTCCGATGGCGCTGGCGAAGTCCATAAACATGTCGTCAGCGTCACAACAGGCGATGCCGAACTTCTCGATGTCTTCGCAAACTCGTTCGAGGACCTTAGCCAGATAGTCGCTAGCTTCATCAGGCGGCAGGCCGCGCATCGCGCGTGCGTGACGCTCAACGAGATGACGTTGCCGGCTGTAGGGGAACGGAATAATCGTTGTCACTTCTGACCTCGCAGACTGATGCGTGGGAAGGGCGGCGCGCTGCAAGGGATCACAGCGCGCCGCCGGGTGCGCCGCGGGTACGTCCGCCGGCGGCGCGGGCGCCGGCGGCTGTCGCGTCCGCCGGAGCAAAGAAAGGGAAAGGGGGCCTAGGCCGACCTAGACTGTTCGGCGTAGGCGTCCAGGTCTTCGATCGTGTACCGGACACACGTACCGAACTTGTGGAAGCGCGGACCAATGCCGTGCATTCTCCACTTCGCCAGCGCCGACGTTGAGACGCTCAGATATCGCGCGGCGGCGCGGTCATCGATATAGCGGGAAGCCGCCTTGCTCGTCGCTCTTTCTTGCATTCCAGTCCTCCGCAGGGCGACGCGGTGAACGCGTCGGAATGAGTGGAAGATTGCTGGAAAGCGAATTGAAAATAAGAGCAGCGCCCTTATTGGGTGCTGTGAATTAATTTCGGCGGGCGTCCGCGTCGGACCAATCCCGTTGAATTTGTTTCGCTTTTTGCTTTTGCAAAACAGCGCAGGATTTCGCGTTCGGGCAGTCTATTTCGCGGCCAGCGCTCGCGTGCGTCATTTATCAACTCACTTTGGATCACGCGACCGCTCAAAGAGCGTTTGCGGATTTCGCCGACAAAGAATTCGGTGCAGGCAATGGAAGCAAGGTTCGATGCGCTCTCCTGCTTTCGGTGCGGGTGCACTTGCACCGAATAGATCGTGACGTCGCCGGCGGCCGTCGTGGTCGACATGTCCGTCCCAGGCGACCAATCCACACCGGGCGCCTTTTTCAGTCGGTGCCATTGATCCGGATAAACAGGCTCGAACGGCGCCTTCAGGTCGCGCCAGCGGCCGAAGAGTTCCGCCCCGCCATCGTCAACAGCCTCGCGGAAGCGGGTCGCGAAAAGCCCGATCAGTCGAAGCGCAAGATCATGCTGGCGCCGGGTGGCTTCCCGGAATTCTGGCCTGACTTCCACGGCTGGAAACTCTGCCGGGAATTGGTCCATTCGAGCGCGAATGCTGGCGAAGTCGAAGATCACCTCCCAGTCGTCGCCGACAACGTCCCGTTCGATTTCGATTTCGCCGTGCTCGGCATCGATCACGAGACCAACGCGGTCGCACGCGATCCTGACGACATAGGGGGCGATTTCCGCGACGCTGAAATCGTCCGGTCCGGTCAGAGTGGCGACCATCTGCTTTACGTCGTTCGGGAATGCCTTCTCCGTCGCATAGGTCGGGAAGAACCGCATCATTGCGACATGCAGCGGCAGCCATTCGGACTTGGCTTGTTCGAACGACCTCGTCGGTGCGGTCGACGTCGTCGTTGTCGGCGTGGTCGGATGTTTCTTTCCGCGGGCGGCTGCTGCCACTTTCGTGCGCTTGGTCATTGGCGGGCCCTCACCATCGGGACGACGACGTCGTCGCTAGGTGGCGGCGGTGCTTCGCCCATCGCGGCGGCGATGTCGCTGCCGATCCGCTCGGACGCGCGGCGGACCGGATCGTTCGCCAGATGCGCGTATTTTGCCGTCGTGGCCGCGTCGGCGTGGCCCAGTATTGCGCCAATGATCGGAAGACCGACGCCAGCGCCGGCGCCGATGGACGCATGCGTGTGCCGCAGATCGTGAATTCGAAGGCTTTCAAGGTTGGCGCGCTTCGTGATCGCCTGCCACGGCCGATGCAGGTCCGCGCGCGGCGCCTCTTCCTCAGTCCCGGCAGACCGGCCGGCGATGACGAACTGACCAACGCGGGGCAGGGCGGTCAGAATTTGCACAGCCGGCGCGTTGAGCACGATCGATTTCTTTCCCGATTTGCTGTCGGGCAGGTTCAGAAGGCCCCGCTCAAGGTCGACGTCCGCGCGGCGCAGGTGCAGGATTTCCCGCAGCCGCGCGCCGGTTAGGATCAGCAGGCGAATTGCCGCCGCGGAAAACGGATCGATGATGGTCCGGCGGTTTTCCGGCTTCCGCGCGTGCTTCGACGTAGGCTTCGTTTCGTCGACAAGGTGGGGCAGGCCGACCGTTTCGGCTTCCCGCAGCGCCGCGCCCAGCCGCGACAGTTCGTCCGTCGTCAGAAATCGCTCGCGGGACGTTTCCTTGAACTTGTCGATTTCCCGCGCCGGATTATCTGAACGGTCGATCAGCTTGTGCTTGCCGTTGGTGCCCCACTTGAAGAAGCCTGACAACGTCGCCAACACCCGGTTGGCAGTTGCTGGCTTACCTTCGTCGAGACCGATCCGGCGATGTAGCCGAACGACGTCAGCGTGCGTGACGTCAATAGCCCGCTTGCTCCCGAGGGCGGGCAGAATATGGACGTCGAAATACAAGCGGTACAAAGCCAGCGTGGCGGTCTTCCGCTTGACGTTGGCCTCGGGCTTCAGGAACTTTTCGGAGAGTTCCTTGACCGTCGCCGCCCCGCGCCCCTTCGCAAGGTCGCTCGCTGGGTCCGCACCGAGCCGAACCCGCGCCAGAATGTCCTTCGCGCCGCCCCGCGCCTTTTCGCTGGTCAGGGTGGCGAGCGATCCCAGCGTCATACGCTTGGTCGGCGCACCGCGGCCCCCGCCGGCGGCGCGATACTGGACGACCCACGACTTCGCGCCGGTTGTCGTTACGCGGACCCCGAAGCCGGGAAGGTCGTCATCCCATTCAATGAAGGTCCGGTCGCGCGGCTCTAACCCTTCGACGAAGGTCTTCGTCAGACGCGCCATCTTTGCCCCCCGGATCTCGTGTAAGCACCGTGTAAGCACGGTAGAGGAAATGGGCAGGAATGCCCGTCCATCCGGATATTCGAATAACCATCTGGAAACAAGCGATTATTCGTGGAAATTGACAGCCAGGGAATTGGCGGGAACGACTGGGAATGCCGGATAATCAAACTGGGAGACTAGGGGTCGGAGGTTCAAATCCTCTCGCTCCGACCATTTTTTCCAACTCATCTGTCGGGTGGATTGACCGTCGGCGTGGAGCCTGCTCCCGCCCGTGACGCATGCGCGACGATCAGTAGCGGGTGGCCGCTTCGGTGGCGGGCAAAGTAAAATGCCGAAAACAACCCCATGCACAGTAGCGAGGCCATTGGCGGATAACGTTTTTCCGAATCGGTTTGACCCGTCGGGCAAAACAGGGCATGATGTCATCATGCCGGTTCGTGGGACGAACGTCCGGAGCGGACTTGTCCTCTCCCCGCGCCATGAAGCGTAACCTTCTCGCGGCCAGCAGGTCGCGTGCAGGCCCCCAGACATCGTTCCACCTACCTCAAATACCCCACCACCATCCGCGTCGTCTCGTCCACCAGCGTTCGCACCGTCTTCTCCGTGAGCATCTCGGCGTGGTTCAGCACCGTGTTGTGCGCGACCGCCTCGATGGCGCTGACGCAGATGAAGGTGGCCAGCGCCGGGTCGATCTTGCGCATCTCGTTGCGGCGGCTTTCGAGATAGGTGCGGACGAGGACGTGGACCTCGCGGTTGAAGGCTTCGACGTCCTTGAGCTGGCCGGTGCGCGGGATCTGCTCGGCGAGGACGCGGTGCAGTTTCGGGTCGATGCGGTGGGCCTCGATCGCGACGGTGACGAGCTTGCGCACGGCCTTGTCGATCGGCCGAGTCTACTGAACCAAGCGAAGCTATAGCTTCCGATAGGTGACGTGTGCCGTCGCAAACGGAATTCCCGCACGCCCGGCGCTACCTCGCACGATGCAAACCCTGTCATCGATCGCATAGAACCAATCGTCGAAATTCAGCTTGATGGACTTACCGCCCGCTTGCGGTGTGTCGCGCGTGTACTTCCAATGGAACGCGCAACCGGCTTGCTCGCCTACTGCCTCACCTTCAAGTCGGTTTTCCAACCCGGTGTACTTGCCGGCCTCGCCTTTTCGTATCGTCCAATGCAAGGTGTCGCTGTGTCCATCGTCAAACGTATATGTCTCGTTGAACACCAGCGCATCGGTGTCCGCATCCCGTTCGCCGTGGCCAGCTATCGCTGCTCGCTTCAGTAGTCCACCGACCAAATTCTCCAGCACTACCCAGCCTTCGAGCTGCCCGACGAAAAATCGTTCAGGAAGAAACAGCGGCGTTGTGCGCGCGAAAGCATAGATCGCCATCGGTAAGCCCTCGAAAAGCGTCCAACGAACTAAGTCGCCTCTATCGGGCAGGTTCCCGACCGGCGCGGAAACATGCTCGGTCGGTGCACTCTACCATGCGCAACACGCTCTTGCAGGACGGGCATTCATACGATCGGATTTCGTACCGCTTGGCGGCCAGCTCGCTACTGACGAACTTTCGCGGCTTGTCGCAGGCGGTACAGCGGTATTGATTGCGGTCCATGGCAGACCCCAAATCGCACAGTAAAAAGAACAAAAGGCCGCCCGCAATAAACGAGCGGCCACCGGGAGTCTAAAATCAAGCGGCTAATCTCAGCCCCAGCGCACACATTCTAACTTCAACGCGAGCGGAGAAGAGTCGGAAATCCGACGCTCGAATTAGGAATACCAGAGTTAGTGGCCTCTTAGGCACACCGTGCCGCACCAGAACCGCTGCCGACCCTCAATTCGACTAATCGCAGCCATGTGATTGCCTCGTCACTTTAGAATTGCACGTTAGGGAGATATCCTAAATACAAATGCATTAGGCTATCAAATACCCCACCACCATCCTCGTCGTCTCGTCCACCAGCGTCCGCACCGTCTTCTCCGTGAGCATCTCGGCGTGGTTCAGCACCGTGTTGTGCGCGACGGCCTCGATCGCGCTGACGCAGATGAAGGTGGCGAGGGCCGGGTCGATCTTGCGCATCTCGTTGCGGCGGCTTTCGAGATAGGTGCGCACTAAGGCGTGGACCTCGCGGTTGAAGGCTTCGACGTCCTTGAGCTGGCCGGTGCGCGGGATCTGCTCGGCGAGGACGCGGTGCAGTTTCGGGTCGATGCGGTGGGCTTCGATCGCGACGGTGACGAGCTTGCGCACGGCCTTCTCGATCGGCAGGTCCGCGACTTCGGTCAGCGTTGAGCGGACGATGGCCATGATCTCCTCGTTGTGGCGGTCGATCACGGCGGCGACGAGCGCCTCCTTGCTCGGGAAATACTGGTAGAGCGAGCCGACGCTGACGCCGGCGATTTCGGCGATGCGGTTGGTGCTGGCCTTCTCGAATCCTTCACGGACCAGAATGCGAGCGGTTGCCTCGACCAGCGCGTCGACGGTGGCGCGGGACCTCTGCTGGGAGGCATTTTTCCGGGGTTTTGTCGGTGGTTTGCGCGCCATGGGCCAGCGGTCCGAATGCGAGTAGGAAAAGCGAGTGAATGCTCGCATTATATCCGCAAGTGGCGACGGGTCGGCAAGCCTCTTTGCCGCCGCGTCGGGAGAGCCAGGGGAGGTGGCCAATGAGCGTTGCGAAGATCGTGTCGGCGTTGCAGTTTTGCCCTGGCGGCCGCGCGCTGGATGCGCCGCCGCCGCGCGATCCCGCGCCGAGCTTGCAGAGCCGCTGCTTCAACATGCTGCTGCGGCAGCTTCCGTTCAAGACGCAGCTCGCATCCGCCGAGGCCGTGCAGACGCATGTGCAGAAGCTCGCGCTGGAGCCAGCCTCATACGAGCCGACGGGGCTCGGCCGTGGTGTCGAGGTGACGCTGACCAGGATGGGCGGATGGCCGGTCTATTACACCGCGCCATCTTCGGGGCATGAGGGCTGCAACTACGTCATGTTCCTGCATGGCGGCGGCTTCATCAACGAGATCGTGCCCGCGCACTGGCGCTTCGTCGGCCAGATGACGCGGCAGGCGAACGTCTGCTGCGTCGTGCCGATCTATCCGCTTGCGCCGCGCGCCACCGCCAAGGATGTCGTGCCGGGGACGGCCGAGCTGTTGCGGATGCTGCTGGAAGATGCCGGGCCCGCAAAGGTCACGGTGGTCGGCAATTCGGCCGGCGCGGGCCTTGCGCTCGCCGCCTGCCAGTGGCTGCGTGATCGCGGACATCGGCAGCCAAACCTGATGGTGCTGATCTCGCCCGCGGCGGATGCATCGGTCAGTCGTCCGGAGCAGACTGCGATCGCGGCGCGCGATCCGATCCAGGACATTCCGGGGATCCTCGAGGCGGGACGCCTCTATGCCGGCGAGCTCGATGTCGGCCATCCCTTCGTCAGCCCGCTCAACGGCGCGTTCCGCTCGCTGCCGCCAATGACGATCTTCTCTGGCACGCGCGATCTGCTTTACCCCGACAGCGTCGATCTAGCGGAGCGGGCGAGGGCGGTGGGTGTGCCGGTCGAGCTGCATCTGCTCCGTGACCAGCCGCACAATTATGCGCTGATGCCGACGCCGGAGGGGCGGCAGGCGCGTGCGATCATCTTGCGTGCGATTGCTTGAGGGGGGAGCGTGACGCTTGTCACAAAGCGCGCCGCCGCGATGGGTCTGGCGCCAGCGGTGCCCGCGCGGAGGAGAAAGGCGGCCCCCGGGGCGTTTCCTCGGTCGTCTTGGTATCAGTAGTTTTGCGGGGCCTTAGGCGTGGCCCTTGATCTCGTAGTGACCCGGCACGCATTTGTAGCGCTCGAGGCGCCAGTTGGCGTGATAGATCGGATGCTCGCCCATCCATTTCGCCAAGGGTGCCTGTGCGCCGATTGCACACTGCATCATCGACATTTCGGGCGTCATATTGCTGTCGGTCACGATCTCCTCGACGCAAGCGCCCGAGGCAGATGCACCAAGCCGGCAGAGCACGGCAACGACGGTCACGAACATTCCTGTCACCTCATCGGTAGTTTCTGACCACGAAGAGGATGCAAGCGGAGTGCCAGAGCCTGTGACACAAACAACACGCTGGCCTGGCCGAGTCGCCCCAGCGTCCACCCCCATTTGACGATTCGGATTGTAAAAAAATTGCCCCTAGCCCGAATCCGGACAAATACGGGAACCGGAGGGGTGACCACAGGAATGTCGGATTCCAGGGGCAGCGCCGCGCGGGCGGCCCTTCACAGGGCCTGCACAGCCGATACGTTTCAAAGCGTGCGGATACTCGTCAAAAGAGCGGGACCGCCACAAGGGCTATGGAAGCGCGAGGGCAGAACATGAAGGTGAGACCGACCGGCGTGATCCCGCCGATATCATCTACAACGTGGTGCCGTGGTCCTATCTGTCGCCGGCGCTGCTGACGCGGATCATGATCGAGGTGCCGCTGGTCATCGGCGTCAAGCAGAGCGCGGGCAATCTCAAGCTGTTCGCCGACCTGATGATGATGGCGCCTGACAAGCTGATCTACAGCGCGGTCGATGCCTTGATGTATCCCTCCTACACGCTCGGGGCCCACGGCTCGATCGCCGCGATCCTGACCGCGGCGCCGCGTGCCTCCGTCGCGCTGTGGGATGCGGTGAAGGCGGGCGACCATCCGCGCGCACTCGACCTGCACAGGAAGCTGCTGACGCTGTGGAACGCTGTCATCGCCGACAATCTGCCGGCCTGCACGCGCCATGCGCAGACGCTCCAGGGCCTGCCCAGGACATATCCGCGCGCGCCGATGCCGGAGGCTTCGCCGGCGCAGCAGGCCGCGATCCGCAAGGCGCTGGAGGCACTCGGCGCATTGGGCGGGCCGCGCGTCGAGGCGGCCGAATAGTCCGCCCGCCGAAATAACGATGGCGAAGATGGCAGCGCCGATCCGCTTTTACCTGCGGATGCGGCGCTGCTACATTTTACGCGCGCCGCGATCAGCGGCGCTGAAGCGCGATGAGATTGGGATGAATCATCATCGCGCTTTAGGTTATTGTTTGAGCATGATCTCTTCGGAAAACCGCTTCACACTTTGCGCTAACGCGGCCCTCCGGGTCCGGATCATGCTCTGAAGAAACATACCGACAAGGGAGGGGCCGAAAGTCCCATGAAGGATTTTGCAGGAAAGATCGCGGTCATCACCGGCGGCGGCACGGGAATGGGGCGCGAGCTCGCGCGGCAGCTCGTGGCCGAGGGCTGCAATGTCGCAATGTGCGACGTCTCGGAGGCCGCGATGGCCGAGACCAAGCGGCTCTGCGAGGTCGAGAAGCTGCCGCAGGGCCTGCGCGTCACGACGCATGTCGCCGATGTCGCGATCGAGGATCACCTGAAGCGTTTTCGTGACGAGCTCGCCGAACAGCAGAAGACCGACCGGATCCATCTTCTGTTCAACAATGCCGGCATCGGTGGCGGCGGCAGCCTGTTCACCAACACGCGCGAGCAGTGGGAGCGCACCTTCAACATCTGCTGGGGCGGGGTCTATCTCGGCGTGCGCACCTTCCTGCCGATGCTGGTGGCGGCCGACGAGGCCCACATCGTCAACACCGCGAGCGTCAACGGCTTCTGGGCCTCGATCGGCATGAGCCAGGCGCACACCGCCTACAGCTCGGCCAAGTTCGCGGTGAAGGGATTTACCGAAGCGCTGATCAACGACCTCCGCCTGCACGCGCCGCACGTCAAATGCTCGGTGGTGATGCCCGGCCATATCGGCACCTCGATCGTCTCCAATTCGCGCAAGGTGCAGAGCATGGACGGGTCGGAGCGGCTCAACGCCGACGAGGTCGCGCTGACCCGCAAGCGCATGGTCGCGGCCGGCGTGCCGGATGCCGACAAGATGTCGGACGAGGATATCCAGGCGGCGTTCGCCGAGCGGGCCCGCAGCTTCCTGGAGGATGCGCCGACGACGGCTGCGCAAGCCGCGAAGATCATCCTCGACGGGGTGAAGGCCGAGCGCTGGCGCATTCTTGTGGGCGAGGACGCCATGCGCCTTGACGAGCGCGTCCGCGCCACGCCGGAGCAAGCCTATGATCGCGCCTTCTACGAAAGTTTGACCCAGGAGGTTGGCTGGCGGCTCGGCTGAATCAGGTTGGCTGAGACCGTCAACGAACGCGCGCCAATATGGGTATGATGATCATCATGGCAAGAGGCGCGCAGGTAATTTTACGTGCCACCTCTTGCCAAACGTTCGTTGCCATATGACGAATTGTAATGTCGCGCATGGACATGGTCTGTCGTTCAAGCATCGTTCAAGCGATGGTGATGACAAACGGGCCGCGCTCGGCGCGCCGCAGCTTGGTTGGCGAATTAAAATAGTTTAATGAATCAGGGGTAACGCGATAATAGAGCGCAGCTCCGATGATACCCGCATGCCTCTCCGACGACTGGACCCCGTGCCCGGAGAGAGAGGACATCTCCGCTGAATTCACGCGGCTCCTGACCGCGGCCCAGGAGGGCGGCTCCACGATCGCGGAATGCCTGATGATCGCGCGGCAGCTCAGGCGGGGCGACGAGCAATCCTGGCATCGCGAGTGGAAGAGGCTGGCGCAGGCCAACCGGCAGCGCGCCGAGGCCGCATTTGCGGAAGGCCACATGGCGACCGCGCAACGCAACTGGCTGCGGGCGATGAACTACTACGGCGCAGCGGCGATGCCGCTCGACCAGGCCGACGAGCGCCGCTGGGTCGCGGTGCTGGCGATGCAGGAATGCGCCCGCCGCTATCTTGCGGTGCGCGGTCCGGCCGGCGAGGTCGTGACGATTCCCTGGGTCGACGATCATTCGTTGCAGGGCTATTTCCTGCCCGCGCCGTCGGCGAGCGGGCGGGCCCCGACCGTGATCTGCATCGGCGAGCCGGGACACCGCAAGGAGGAATTCCTGTTCAAGCTCGCGCCGCATGCGCGCGAGCGCGGACTGTCGATGCTCGCGCTGGACCTGCTCGGCGACCAGCGCGACGATTATGCCGATACGCTCTTGCAGCGCCGCGACCTCGAGAGCTCGATCGCGAGCGTCATGGACTATCTGGAAACGCGCAGCGACGTCGATTTCGATCGCGTCGCCATCGTGGCGGACGGGTGGGGATCCTCTTTCGTGACCCGCGCGGTGTTGCAGGAGCCGCGGCTCGCCGCCGCCGTCTGCGATGGCGGCCTGTGGGATCTGCACGAACGATCCTTCTTCGCCAGCCGCTTCGCAATAAGCGACCTCAGCATCGTTCCGGTGCCGCATGCACCGCTGATGGCCTCCAGCGCCGACTGCCCGGTGCTGATCACGCTCGGCGAGGATGGCTGGCTCAAGGCCGACCGGGCGCGTCAGATCGTCCAGAAATCCCGGCTCGGCAGCTCCGATATCGTGCTGAAGGTGTTCACCGCGGCGGAGACCGGCGCGGCGCAGGCCCATGCGGACAATCCGAGCCTGGCCAACGAATACATCTTCGACTGGCTGGAATCGCGACTGGGCGCCGTCGGCCGGCGGACCTGAGCGCGGTCGCGCGGCTCAGAAGTCGAGCGATATCCTGACACAGGCTTTTTCGAGCCGGTTCTTCAGCGTCGCGAGCTTGGCGGTGAATTCCGTCAGCTCGTTCTCGTCGAACTCCTCGAAGACGAATTCGCGAATCGTCTTGTACTGCTCGTTGAGGCTCGCAATGTGCTTCTGGGTCTTGTCGGCCAGTGACAGCCGCACGACCCGGGCGTCGGTCGGCGAGGGCCGCCGGCGGAGTAAGCCCTTCTTCTCCAGGAGCTTGGACTGGGTGGTGACGAACGAGGGATCGACGTGGAGCAGCTTGGAGACCATGTTGACGGGCACGCCGTCGTCCTTGTCGAGGTCTGAGATGGCCATCAGGATCAGCCATTGCGGGCCGCTGATGCCGAGCGTCCTCGCCCAGAACTGACGCAGCTCCTCCAGATACATGTTGATCGACGATATCTCCCAGGTGAAGCGCCTGATGATGTCGAGATTGCCGATGGGGCGCAGGCGCGCTCCTTCTTTTCTCGTTGCGGACACAGCATCACTCCCGTGAACTGCCTCATCAGGCCGGTGTTCGTGGAGGGCCATAGTTCACGCAAGTCTGCTCTGACGCAAGTGCAGAGCCAGGTAATTGTGTCAGTCATTTTACAAATATGAACTGATCAGCAAATTGGCAGCGTGGACGACGGTGTTGCGCGTGCGACACAATGTGGCTGGAATCCAATAGCTGATCTAATAAACTATTTTAATTAGCGAAGAGACCTATGCATATTGAGTTCGGCGGTGGGGGAATCTCAATCGTCCCGTTGCAGGTGGTTCGCTCAAGTCCCTCGCGTCGATGCGGTGGGTCCGAAGTCGAGAAGCCCCCAGAGCGGTTTTGAAAGCGAAAGAGCATAGGGGCCGCGAATGGTTCGAGCTCCTTCGCAAATGAGCAACTTGGAGATTGAATATGAAATTGGTGAAGAGCCTCTTGCTCGGCTCAGCGGCGGGTCTGATCGCCGTGAGCGGGGCGCAGGCGGCCGATCTTCCCGTGAAGGCCAAGGCGGTCGAATACGTGAAGATCTGCTCCCTGTACGGTGCCGGATTCTACTACATGCCGGGCACCGACACCTGCATCAAGTTCGGCGGCTATCTGCGCGCCGATGCGGTCCTTGGCGGCGCAGGCGACTATAATTTCCAGCAAGGCGCGAACGCTGGCTCGAACAACCGTCTGACCAACTACTATATGAGCCGCGCTCGTTTCGACTTCAACGTCGACACGCGCACGGCGACCGAGTACGGCGTGGTTCGCACCTACGCCGACATGGTCTTCACCTGGGATTCCCAGTCGGTCACCGGCAGCAACCCGTCGACGTTCTCGACCGGTTCGGCCGCACTCGGCCTCTACCATGCGTTCATCCAGTTCGCCGGCTTCACCTTCGGCCGCACGGTCTCGATCTTCGATGCCCCGTGGCAGAGCTATCCGGCTGGCGGTCCCGACACCATTCCGGGCGGTTCGAACCACACCAACGGCGTGAACCAGGTTGCCTACACGGCTGACTTCGGCCAGGGCATCACGGCTTCGTTCGCCTTGCAGGATGAGACGACGGCGAACAACGGTCAATCGAACCTCTGGAACGTGTCCTCGGGTACGTCCGCTCAGTTCGTGACGGGTGTCTACGGTGCCAACGCCTGGGGTGGCACGCGTTCTCCTGACATCATCGGTCAGGTCCGCGTCGACCAAGCTTGGGGTCTGGCCCAGATCTCGGTTGTCGCGCACGAACTCCACACTGCCTACTACGGCACGACGGAGCCGACTGGCCATCCCGAAGACAAGTGGGGTTGGGCTGTGCAGGGCGCGTTGTCGATCAAGAATATCCCGACCGGTGCGGGCGACAACATCAACCTGCAGGCCGTCTACACGGATGGCGCGACTCGCTACAACTTCCAGAGCCTGTTCCCGCAGAGCTTCTTCATGTTCAGCGGTAGCAGCGCCGGCGCGTATCAGAGCACCGGTTTCGCCGGTCTTTCTGACGGCGTCTTCGGGGCCGGTACCGGCATCGATACCGTCAAGACCTGGGGCCTCCGTGGTGGCTATACCCACAACTGGAGCCCGAACTGGGCGAGCGCCGTCTACGGTGGCTATGCCCAGCTGAAGTACGGCAATGCCGGCAAAGCCCTGATCTGCGGCAACTTCGCTGCTATCGCGCTCGCGGGTGCTACCTGTAATCCGGACTTCAACTTCGCGGTCGTCGGTGTCAACACCGTGTGGACTCCGGTCAAGAACCTGGCGTTCACTGCCGACCTGAGCTGGTCGCACCTTGACCAGAAGTACTCCGGCACCATCGCGAGCCCGGGCATTGCCACCGCTGCGAAGCCGGCGGCCGTGTACGAGCTGAAGGACCAGAACTCGGTCACCATGCTGCTGCGCGCTCAGCGCAACTTCTAATCATCGATCTTTCAGATCGATTCGGAGGGCCCCGGCGGAAAACTGCCGGGGCTTTCTTGCTGTTGGATGCAGGCTTCGACAATCCAGAAAGCGCGCTGCACAGGACGAAGACGAGCTATGCGAATCCATCGCCGCCAAATTTATTTACTTACCTGAGTTAGTCAGCTATATAGTCGGAGGCCGAAATATCAAAATCACGGCTCTTAGCTTCACGCTAAGCCTCTCGAAACCTCCGGCAATGCCCTGCCGGAGGTTTTTGTTTTGTGATGAGCTTGCGGCCTCAGCCGCGTGCGAGCCGCGCGCGCGAGTTCGGCCGGTAGGCGAGGCGGCTGTGGCCGGTGCAATAGGACTGGCCGTCGGGCGCAGTATTGCCGCAAAAGCAGAAATCGTCTTCGCCGGGCGTCGAGATCGGCCAGCGGCAGCGGTTCTCGGAAAGCTCCAGCAGCGAGCAGCGATTGGCGTCGTCGATCGGACCTGCGACCACGCGCGCGTCGGTCTCGCCGTAGATGGTGGCGAGCATCTCATATTGCAGCCGCGGCACCGCCCTCGACGCGCGCGCCGGCGCAAAGCTCCTGTCCTGAACCTTGCGGTCGTCGACCGTGCGTCCGCGCGTGAGGTTCAGCCGGGACAGCTTGCCGATCACGGCGTTGCGGCTGACGCCGATGTCGGCGGCGATCTCGCGGCAGGAAAGGCCGGCCTCGAAGTGCCGCTTCAGAAGTTCGATTCGTTCGTCGGTCCAGGTCGGTGAGAGAACAGGCATTTGTAGCGGTCCCAGGTTGCAGATGTCGGCCATCCGCCTCTCGAGATCCGTCCGCCTCACGTCCGGCGCGTGCTCACGTCCTGCCATTGTCGCGAATCGACAAAAGCCCGTCCTTGATGGCGAGACGGATGCCTTCCTCGATCAAGGTCCGTGCGACGCCGGGAACGCTGGTGCCGTGGGTGCCCTGTCTCACCAGTTTCTCCAGATAGGTGATGGTCGAGAGCGCCAAGGTTACGGGAATGCGGTCAGTCTCGGCTTTTTCGGTGGCCATGGCCGAACGCTAGCCTCTTACTCGGGTACATAAAAGTAACGATTAAGACTCTATTTAGGTTCTGGGGTGGAAGTCAAATGCGGGCTGGGCTTGTCGCTCAGCCTGTTGGAATCGCACATGAAATTTGACGTGAGACGGCGCGCCGCGCGAGAGTCCGAGCGGCGGTGTGGCGTCAGCAGGTCAGGGAAGCGGGGGCCGGCTCAGCCGTGCACGATCGCCTTTTCGATCATGCAATGGATGCCCTTGGCGCCGTTGACGGTCTGGGTCACCCGCAGATCGGCCGCCAGGCTGCACAGCGTGTAGGCGTCCTCGCGCGACAGGTTTCGCGTCTCGCCGAGCAGCGCGATCATGTCGCGCAGCGCGCGCACCACGCACTGGTCGAGATCGGGGTCCATCGCCATGGTCATGTAGTGCGTCGGCGTCTCGGCCCGGGGATAGTCGAGCCGCAGGTCCTTGCGCAGCGTCAGGCGGAAGCGGCCCTGGAGCGCGGTCTCGATCGCGGTGACGCAGACCTCGCCGTCGCCCTGCACGCCGTGGCCGTCGCCGCAGGAGAACAGCGCGCCCGGAACGAACACCGGCAGATACAGCGTCGCACCGGCACCGAGCTCCTTGTTGTCGAGATTGCCGCCCATCGCGCGCGGGACCAGCGAGGAGATGCGGCCCCAGGCCGGTGGCGGCGAAACGCCCATCACGCCGAAGAACGGCTTGAGGGGCAGGTCGAGGCCCCAGGGCATGCGGCCGACCATCCGCGACCGGTCCAGCGGGATGTTGAGGATGCGCGTCTCGTGGAAATCGTCGGGCAGGGTGCCGGACAGCGGCTTGATCAGATTCCAGCCCCAGTCCTGCCGGAGCTGGACGTCGAGGATCTCGACCGCGAGCACGTCGCCGGGTTCGGCCCCCTCGACCGCGATCGGGCCGGTGAGGATGTGGCCGGGCAGCATGCGCTCGTTCCTGGCGTGAACCTCGAACATCTCCGGCGGAACGTGAAATGTGTTGCGGTCGGGCAGCACGTCCGGACCGCCGCTGATGCTGTCGACGGTCACCTCATCGCCGCTTTTGATCGTCAGCACTGGCTTGAGCGCGGCTTCAAAGAAGCCCCAATGACAGGTCTCGGGGCTGGAATGCAGGTGGTGATGGGTCATTTGCCGCGTCCGTTCGGTTTTGCTTGTTATGCCTGGGCTTGACCGGGCGATCGATCCTCTTTCAAGAAGATTTCTGAAGATGGACGGGCCGGTCAAGCCCGCGCATGACACGATCATTCCAGCGAGGCTCCCCTGTATTTCGTTCTTTCCAAGACTCTCGGCATTGCGCTGCTGCCGATCAATCTTCTGGTCGAGCTCGGAATCCTGTCGCTGGTGCTGATGCTGACGCGCTTTGCGGCGCTCGGCCGCAAGCTTGCGGTGACCACGCTGGTCCTGCTGGCACTCGCCGCGTCCTCACCGCTCGGCAATCTTCTACTTTATCCGCTGGAGTCGCGCTTTCCGGCATGGGATGCGTCGCGCGGCGCGCCCGACGGCATCATCGTGCTCGGCGGCTCCGTCGACACCGATCTGTCGGCGGCGCACCGCACGCCGGTGGTTTCGCACGCGGCCGACCGTCTGCTGGCGGCGGCCGAGCTGGCGCGCCGCTACCCCAATGCGCGCATCGTCTTCACCGGCGGCACAGCGAACCTTGTCTCGACCGAGACCAGGGAAGCCGACTACTCCGCGCCGATCCTGGAAGGTCTCGGCATACCCAGGGAACGCCTGATCCTCGAGCGGGACTCCCGCAACACCTGGGAGAATGCGATCTTCACCAAGCAATTGGTGGCGCCGAAGCCGGGCGAGCGCTGGCTCCTGGTGACGTCGGCCTTTCACATGCCGCGTTCGATGGGAATCTTTCGCAAGGCCGGGTTCGACGTCGAAGCCTATCCCGTGGATTGGCGAATGGGCGGGCGTGACGATCTCTTCACGTTCACCCGCGTCGGCGGGGACGGTCTCGCCAGGATCGACGTGGCGGTGCGCGAATGGATCGGCCTGTTGACTTACCGTGTCATGGGCCGGACCGGTGAGTTGCTTCCGGGGCCGGGCAAGGACTAGAACGAGAGGCGCAAAACAAGAACACAGCACCGGCGCTCGATCGCCGGCCCGGAGGACGCCATGCAACAGCAGAGCGCTGAGAAGATCGATCTTGCCGGCCTCGTCGCCGATCTCAACAGCCTGTTGCGGCTGAAGACCACGGTGATCGGCATGAAGCTGTTCGCACGCGCTGCGGACATGGAAGCGATCCCGAAAATCCGGCGGCCGAACGCGATCCACACCACCGACCAGATCGTCAGCATGGCCGCGCGCCTGGGGTGGACCGTCGGCATCACCGCCGACGATCTCGTAGGTAGCCAGTGCCGCGCGGTGATCGGCCTTGCGCCGCAGGACGACAAATGGCTCGCCGGCGAAAATTATGTCGGGGTCTGGCACGGCACGGCGGAGGATGCACGCAAGCGCCAGGAGGCGCTCGACGTGGTGCCGTTCGGGCACTATCAGGCGCTCGCGGTCAGTCCGCTCGCCAGCGGCCGGCTCGATCCGCCCGACATCTGTCTCGTCTATGCGACGCCCGGGCAGATGATCATCCTGATCAACGGCCTGCAATATACCGGCTACAGGAAGTTCGAATGGGGCGTGGTCGGGGAGACCGCTTGCGCGGATTCGTGGGGGCGGGCGCTCAAGACCGGGGAGCCCAGCCTGTCCTTGCCATGCTATGCCGAACGGCGCTATGGCGGCGTGCCGGACGAGGAGATGCTGATGGCCCTGAAGCCTGAGCATCTCGCCAAGGCGATTGTCGGCATGAAGGCGCTGGCGAAGAACGGCCTGCGCTATCCGATTCCGCCCTATGGCATTCAAAGCGACGTCCGTGCCGGCATGGGCGTGAGTTACGCGAACAAGTAAAGGCCAGTCATGAGCTCTGCGAAATTCGACATCGTCGTCTACGGTGCGACCGGTTTCACCGGCCAGCTCGTCGCCGAATATCTGGCAGCGCACTACAAGGACGACAAGGCGCTGAAATGGGCGATGGCGGGCCGCAGCCTCGACAAGCTGAAATCGGTGCGCGACGCGATCGGCGCGCCCGCGGATACGCCGCTGATCGTGGCCGATGCGTCCGATGCCGCCTCGTTGAAGGCAATGGTCGCACAGACCAAGTCGGTGATCACGACGGTCGGTCCGTATCAGCACTATGGCGAAGCGCTGCTCGCGGCCTGCGTTGCTGGCGGCACGGATTATTTCGACCTCTGCGGCGAGCCGGTCTGGATGCGGCAGATGATCGACAAGTACGAGGCGGCGGCCAAGGCGAGCGGCGCGCGCATCGTGTTCTCCTGCGGTTATGATTCCGTGCCGTTCGAGCTCGGCACGTTCTTCGTGCAGGAAGAGGCCCGGCGCGTGTTCGGCACGCCGGCTGCGCGCGTGAAGGGCCGCGTGCGGGACATGCGCGGCACGCTGTCAGGCGGCACCGCGGCGAGCGCGAAAGCGACCTTCGATGCGGTCGCCAAGGATCTCAGCCTTGTCGCGATTCTCAACGATCACTTCGCGCTGACACCCGGCTTCACCGGCCCGAAGCAGCCGAAGGGCAACCGAGCAGCTTATGAGGAGGATCTGCAGTCCTGGACCGCGCCGTTCATGATGGCGCTGATCAACACGCGCAACGTCCATCGCTCCAACATGCTGATGGGCTTTCCCTACGGCCGCGAGTTCGTCTACGACGAGATGGTCCTGACCGGCCCCGGCGAGAAGGGCGAGGCCAATGCGAAGCGCGTGATGGCCGCCAACGCCGAAAAGACCGGTCCGAATGCGCCGAAGCCGGGCGAGGGGCCGTCGAAGGAGGAGCGTGAGAAGGGGCTCTTCAATCTGCTCTATGTCGCGGTCGCGCCCGACGGCCGCATGGTCCGCGCCGGCGTCACCGGTGACCGCGATCCGGGCTACGGCTCGACCTCGAAGATGATCTCCGAATGCGCGATCTGCCTGCTGCGCGATGCGACGGACGTGCCCGGGGGCATCTGGACGCCGGGCGCAGCGATGCAGCACAAGCTGATCAAGCGGCTGCAGGATCATGCCGGGCTGACGTTCGGGGTGGAGGGCTAGCGCGGTTGCGCGCCACAATCACGGTGTCATCGCCCGGCTGCGACCGGGCGATCCAGTATTCCAGAGACAGTAGTGATTGAGCCGAGAGGCCGCGGCGTACTGGATGCCCCGCTTTCGCGGGGCATGACAGCGTCAATCGCTACACCGCCCGCGCGTCATACGCGTACATGAAGTCCATGCCCTTTGCCCCCAACGGTAAGAACCATTTCATCATCTGATTTCTGACCCACGCGCCGGTGGCGCTGAACTCGCGCTTGCTGTTGCCGTTGCGGCGCGCCATCGCGACGATCTTCTCGGTGCGCGGGCGCCGCTCGGCCTCGAAAGCCTGGAAGGTGGCGCCGAGCTCCTGTCCGTCCTGCATCAGCCGCGCGAGCCGCATCGCATCTTCCAGAGCGAGCGAGGCGCCCTGTCCGGCATGGGGGCTGGTCGCATGCGCGGCATCGCCGATCAGCAGCGAGCGCTTGCGCGACCAGGTCGGCAGGGTCGCGACATCGAGCGTGTCGGTGACCACGATGTTCTCGGCCGCCTCGATGATGTCGGGGATCGGATCGTGCCAGCCGCGATGGAAGCTGCGCAGATGCTGCTTCAGCGTCGACGCATCGAGCGCGCGGAACATCGCCGCGTCCATGCCGTGCGCGGGCTGCGTGCTCCACCACATCACGCCATCGTTCGGATCCGGGCTGCAATAGCCGTAGCCGAAGAAGCCGCTCTGGCCGAACGCGGTCTCGACATGCCGGCCGATCGGCCTGCCGTCGAGCACGGCGTGGGGCACGAAGCCGCCGAAGCCGATCAGTCCGGTGTCGAAGGGCCGGGGTCCGTCCGGCACCACCTGGCGTCGCGTGATCGAATGCACGCCGTCTGCGCCGATCAGGAAGTCGCCTTCGGCGGTGGTGCCGTCGGCAAAATAGGCGATGATCGGCTGGTCGCCGCGGTCTTCGATCTTGATCAGGCGCTTCTCGAAATAGAGCGAGACGCAGGCGCACCAGGCCTTGTCGATCAGCATCTCGTTCAGCGCGGCGCGGCAGACGTTCACCGCGGGCTGGCCGAAGCGGCGCTCCATGTCGCGATTGATCGAGCCGAGCTTTCGGCCGCCTTGCGAATAGAAGTCGAAGGCCTCCGCGACCGAGCCGCGGCTGATCAGCTCGTTTGAAAGGCCGATCTCGTCCATCACATGCATGCCGTTCGGCGCGATCTGGAGGCCGCCGCCGATGCCCTTCGAATAGGGCCAGGCCTCGTAGATCGCGGACTCGATGCCGGCGCGGCGGAGCAGGATCGCGGCGACAGGCCCGGCGATGCCGGCGCCGATGATCAGGGCCTTGCGGGGACGGTTGGACATGGCTTGCTCCCGACGTTTCCGTGGTGCTAGGAGAAATTACGGTCGCTAAATCTCTTAGTGACTGAGATATATATCGACTAAGATATGAGGTCGGCCTTGTCAAGGACGAAGGCGCGCGCTGCGCTGCTGCAGGAGCTCGAGGAGGCGATGCGCCGGTCGTCCGCGCAGGGCGTGCTTTATGGCCAGACCGTTGCGAACGTTGCCGGAATTGCCAATTCCGACCTCGAATGCATGGACATCCTCTATCTCGAGGGACGCGTCACCGCGGGCCGGCTCGCCGAGGTGACAGGCCTCACGACAGGCGCCATCACCGGCGTGATCGACCGGCTCGAGAAGGCTGGCCTGGTGCGCCGCGAGCGGGATGAGGAAGACCGCCGCAAGGTCTTCATCGCGGTCGTGCCGGAAGCGGCGATGAAGATCGGCCAGTTCTACGTGCCGATGCAGCAGGCAATGGAGAAGGTCTTTGGCGCCTATTCCGACGAGGAGCTGCGCCTGCTGCTGCGCTTCGCGACCGAGGGCTACAAGGGCGTGCTCGCGGCCACCGAGGCGCTGAAGAGCCTTCTGGACACGCCGCCGGAGAAGCGTCCCGATCTCAAGCTGAAGAAGCTTCGTCGCGAGACTTGATCTTGTAGGCCTGTGCGGCTGCGATCATGCCCCACATCGCGCCCAGCATCATCCAGAAGTGCCGCCAGTGGTCGGTGTCGATCACGAAGCTTTCGCCGACGGTGCCGACGAAGGCGGAGAAGACCGCGAGATAGGCACGCTGCCAGGGCACACGGACGAAGATGTGCCGGAAGCCCGTGATCACCGTGGTGAAGACCAGGGCGGGATAGCACACGCCTGAGAGCCAGCCGCCGGACATGAAGGCGTTGAGATAGGAGTTGTGGGTGTCCTCGGGGAACAAGCGGTGGAATTGCAAGGGGCCGATGCCGAATGGCAGGTCGAGCGCCATCTCCGCACCTAAGATGTGCCGGCCGAACCGGCCGAAGCGGCCCTCGTCATAGCTCTGGTCGAAACTGGCGCGCTGCTTGAACATCTCGGCGGTGGAATCGAATGACAGCAGTACCGCGATCAGCGCAACGCCCAGCACTGCGGCGACGATCGCCATGACGACGACGCGCGAGCGCTGCGCGTTGGTGCGGCTGGTCAGCACCATCAACGCCAGCATGAAGGCTGAGGTCAGCACCAGCCCGCCCCAGGCGGCACGGGAGAAGGCGAGCAGGATCGCCAGCGACATGATGCCGAAGGCGATGACGTTGCGGAACGACTTGCCGAGCTTGTCAGAGACCACGCTCTGGAGCGCGAACAGCGCCGGCAGGATCAGGAAGGCGCCGAGCACGTTCGGGTCCTTGAACGTGCCGCGGGCACGTCCGTAGAGCGTGAGGAGGTCGTCTCCGCCGGGAACCAGGTGGAAGTAGCCGGCGACCGCCGCCAGCGAGGCAACCATCGCGCCGACCACGAGGCCGCGGCGGAGCATGTCGAGCCGGGCCGCGGTATCCTCGGACGTGATCATGGCGAAGAACACCACGGTCACCGCCATGTACCAGGAGGTCGCGATCCAGCTCACCACCTCGGGCTGCTCGAACAGCGGGATCGCGCTGATGGTGTAGCCGACATTGAGCAGGACCAGCATCAGTAGCAGCGGCATCAGCGCGAGCCGCAGGCGCAGGCCGGTGGCGAAGAAGGTGACGGTGGCGAGCAGCGTCACGATCTCGTAGGGGCTGGGTTCGATGAAGACGATGGCGCCGCAAGCGCCGACCAGCCACACCAGCGCGCGCTGGAGGGCCAGCACGCCGGGCGCAGCCGGTGCGGCTACGTTCACTCCACCGGCTGTCGCCGCATACGCCATCACATGCTCATACGCTTGCGCAACTCATACGCCACAAAACAGCTGGATGCCCCGCCTTCGCGGGGCATGACGGGGAATCTCGCCTTAATACGCGTTCTCGTTCTTGGTCAGCAGCGAGACCGGCGTCTTCAGGAGAATGACGAGGTCGAACAGCACCGACCAGTTCTCGATGTAATAGAGGTCGAACTCGACGCGCTTCTGGATCTTCTCTTCATTGTCGATCTCGCCGCGCCAGCCGTTGATCTGGGCCCAGCCGGAGATGCCGGGCTTGACGCGGTGGCGGGCGAAATAGCCGTCGACGGCCTCGTCGAACAGGCGGCTCTGGAGCTTGCCCTGCACCGCATGCGGGCGCGGGCCGACCAGGGAGAGGTTGCCGGAGAAGACCACGTTGAAGAGCTGCGGCAGCTCGTCGAGGCTGGTCTTGCGGATGAAGCGGCCGACGCGGGTCACGCGCGGATCGTTCTTGGTCACGACCTTCGAGGCCGTCGGATCCGCCTGGTGATGGTACATCGAGCGGAATTTGTAGACGTCGATGCGCTCGTTGTTGAAGCCGAAGCGTTTCTGGCGGAACAGCACCGGGCCGGGGCTGTCGAGCTTCACCGCCAGCGCCACCAGTCCCATCACCGGCAGGGCCGCGAGCAGTGCGAGACCGCCGACGAGGCGGTCGAACAGCCATTTCATCACGAGGTCCCAGTCGGTGATCGGCGCCTCGAACACGTCGAGCGTCGGGACTTCGCCGAGATAGGAGTAGGAGCGGGGACGGAAGCGCAGCTTGTTGGTATGGGCGGAGAGGCGGATGTCGACCGGCAGCACCCAAAGCTTCTTCAGCATCTCCAGGATGCGCGTTTCCGCCGAGATCGGCAGCGCGAACAGCACGAGATCGACGCGGGTGCGGCGGGCGAACTCGACGATATCGTCGACCTTGCCGAGCTTGCGCGCACCGGCGCAAGTGTCCAGCGCGCGGCTGTCGTTGCGGTCGTCGAACACGCCGAGCACGTGAATGTCGGAATCCTCCTGCGCCTTCAGGGCCTCCACCAGCTGCTCGCCGTTACTGTCGGAGCCGACGATGATGGTGCGGCGATCGAGCCGGCCCTCGCGCCCCCAGGCCCGCACCAGCGAGCGCAGCACCAGGCGCTCGACGATGAGCGCGACGAGCCCGAAGAAATAGAAGGCGGCAAGCCACAGCCGCGATATTTCGCTGCCGAACTTGGCGAAGAAGGAGATGCCGATGAACAGCAGGAAAACGAACGACCAGGACGAGATCATCCGCGTCATCTGCCGGAGTTGACCGCGGAACAGCTGCACCTGGTAGAGGTCGGCGGCCTCGAAGCAGACCACGGCGGCGACCGCGACGGCGAGGATCTCCGCCGGATAAACCCAGCTGAAGGAGCCGGCCAGCGGCATGACGTAGCCGACATAGACCGCGATGCCGACGAGGCTCAGCAGTGCGAAGTCGGCAAGGCGCACGATGCCGGTGATCACAATCGGCGAATAGGCGCGGGCGACCTTCTGGTTGACGACGTCGAGCGCGGCGGGAGAGAGCCGGCGGCGGCGCTCCACAAAGGGCTGGTCAGCCGGCTTCGCCGCGGCTCTGGTCGCGTCATCGAGCATCGAGCGTGCGTTGAGCGGTTCCACGGGCGTCCACGTCCATTCCAAAAACCCGCGGCGCAGCCTTGCACCCCGGGCGAGCATCCCCCGCACTTCGTTATCGGACAAATCGGAAGATTCTCTAAAGCGACCTTAAGGATGGTTAATGATTGGCAAATGCGTCGCGATAGCCCGCGATCACGCCGTCAACCATCGCCTGCTGGGAGAAATGCGCGGAGATGCGCTCGCGCAAGGCGGATGCGCGCTGCGCTGTCGCCTGCGGATCGGCGAGTGCGGCCGCAATCGCTTCCGCCATCGCCTCGGCGTTGCTTGCCGCGAACAGGGCCGGGCTCTCCGCGCCGAAGATCTCTGGAATGCCGCCGACGCGCGCGGCGATCATGGGAATGCCGGCCGCGCCCGCCTCGATCACCACATAGGGCATGGAATCGCCGCGCGAGGGAACGACCAGCAGCCGTCCCTTGGAGAAACCGTAGCGTGCCTTGACGTGGCCGATGAAGCGGATCGCGCCGGAGAGGCCGAGCCTCTCGACCTGCGCCTTCAGCGCTGCCGTCTCCTCGCCGTCGCCGCCGAGCGTGAGGGTGACCTTCTTGCCGCCTTCGTGCAGGCGCGCCACGGCATCGACCAGCAGATCCGCGCCCTTGATGTGCCTGAACTCGCCGACATAGCAGAGGTCGGTGGCATCCTCGGTGGTGATAACAGGCTCGAATTCCTCCGGGGTCACGCCATTGAAGACACAATGCACCACGCCCTTCGGTGTGCCGACGATGCGCTGATAGGTATCGCGGGCAAAGGCGCTCTCGAACAGGAACAAGTCCGTCGAGTCCATCAGCGAGCGTTCGAGCCGCGCGTAGAACTCGCCCTTCAAGGTGTTGAGCGGATAGTGCAGCGAGCCGCCATGCGGCGTGTAGATGCGGATGGTGTCGTCGGAGCGACGACGCAGACGGACGAAGGCGCCGGCCTTGGCGCCATGGCCGTGCATGACGTCGGGCTTGAGCTCCGCGATCAGGCGCCGCATCCGAAGCCACACCAGGACATCGTCGGGCGACGGCTCGCGGCGGATCGCCATGCGGTGCATGCCGAGCTTCAGCCGCGGCGCGAGCTCGGCCAGCGCCTTGTCGGCGCGCGCGCCGCCGGTGAGGCTGTCGGCGAGAATCCCGACATGATGGCCGCGATCGACCTGGCCGTTGGCGACGTCGAGGATATGGCGGAAGATGCCGCCCACGGGTGCGCGTACGGCGTGCAGAATGCGAAGCGGCCGGTCGGGAGAGGGGGGCATGATCTGAACCAGCGCTCGACGGCGAATGCCGAACAATTGTCGAAATATCGAGACGGATTAAGAGGCCTCGTGGTTAACAAACGATGACGAGCACGCGTGCGCTGGTCGCGGGATTGCCCGATTAACCCAGCGGCAACCTTAATGGAGTGTAATCGCCCCGGTTGAGGTAGCTTGGCGGCGTTGCCCTGCGGGAGTGTTCGATGCGTTTAGCGTTCTGGCGTGCCGGCAAGGACAAGGCGGTGGTCGAGCGGGCTGTTTCGAAGTCCAAAGCCGAAGCCAGGCGCGAAGCCAAGCCCAAGGTTGAAGCAAGGCCTGCGCCCGTTGTCACCAGGCAGGCGTCCGGCGAATCCGGCGACATCGATCTTCACGCGCTCGGTAGCGCGCTTGCGCGCAAGCGCGGCTGGATCATCGTGCCGACGGTGCTGGCGCTGGTCGCCTCCGTCGCCGTCGTCAATCTCGTGACGCCGCGCTACAAGTCCGAGTCGCGCATCCTGATCGATGGCCGCGAGAACGTGTTCCTGCGTCCGAGCAGCGACCGCAGCAACGAGGAGCGGCAGGCGCTCGACCCCGAGGCCGTCACCAGCCAGGTCCAGCTCGTGCTGTCGCGCGATCTCGCGCGCGAGATCATCAAGAAGAACAAGCTTGCCGAGCGCCCCGAATTCGATCCGGTGCTGCAAGGCATTTCGCCGCTGAAGTCGCTGGCGGCGCTGATCGGCATCGGCCGGGATCCGTTCTCGATGACGCCGGAAGAGCGGGTGCTGGATGCCTATTACGAGCGCCTCCAGGCCTATGCCGTCGACAAGTCGCGCGTGATCGTGATCGAATTCCAGTCGGCCGATCCGGATCTCGCCGTGCGCGTCGCCAATTCGATCGCCGACGGCTATCTCGTGCTCCAGCAGAATGCGCGCCAGGACCAGGCGCGCAATGCCAGCCAATGGCTCGCGGGCGAGATCGAGAATCTACGCAAGAAGGTTTCCGACGCCGAAGCCAAGGTCGAGGACTTCCGCTCCAAGTCGTCACTCTTCGTCGGCACCAACAACACCACGCTGTCGAACCAGCAGATGGGCGAGGTCAACACCCAGCTCAACAACGCGCGCTCGATGAGGGCAGATGCGGAATCCAAGGCGCGGCTGATCAAGGAGATGCTCCAGAGCGGCAAGCCGATCGAGGCGTCCGAGGTGGTGAACTCCGAGCTGATGCGGCGACTGTCCGAGCAGCGGGTCACGCTGCGGGCGCAGCTCGCCGAACAGTCGTCCACGCTGCTCGGCAATCACCCGCGGATCAAGGAACTGAAGGCGCAGCTCGGCGACCTCGACAACCAGATCCGCGACGAAGCGGCCAAGATCTCCCGCTCGCTCGAAAGCGATGCGCGCATCGCCGGTGGCCGGGTCGACGGCCTGACCACGAGCCTCGAGCAGCTCAAGAAGCAGGCGACCTCGACCAACGGCCAGGACGTCCAGCTCCGTGCGCTCGAGCGTGAGGCCAAGGCGCAGCGCGACCTGCTGGAAACGTATCTTGGCAAGTATCGCGAGGCCAGCACCCGCGAGACCATCGACACGGCGCCGGCGGAAGGCCGCATCATCTCGCGCGCCGTCGTCTCGAACACGCCGGCCTATCCGAAGAAACTTCCGATCGTGCTGATCGCGACGATCGCGACGCTGCTGCTCTCGTCCGGCGTCGCCGTCACGGGCGAGCTGTTGCGCCAGACCGCGCCGCGCGCCGTGGCTGCCTTTGCTCCGACGCAGGCGGCGGTTCGCCAGGAACCATTCGTCCAGCCGGTGGTCGAGCCGGTCGTCGAAACGGTCATGGAAGAGCCCGCGCCGCTTCAGCCGGAGGTGATGGCCGATGCCGGTGTCACCGAGTTTGCCGAGATCGAGCATCTGGCCGAGAGCCTGCGCACCGCGGCGGCAAAGAAGATCACGGTGCTCGGCACCGCGTCGGGCGAAGCCGTCACGCTGTCGGCGCTGACGCTGGCCCGCCACCTGGCGCGCGATGCGCGGGTGGTCGTGGTCGATCTCGCCGCGTCCTCGCCGACGATTGCCGCGGTGTCCGTCGATGCCTCGGCGCCCGGCCTTGCCGAACTGATGCAGGGCGAATCCTCGTTCGCGCAGGTGATCACCCGGGACAAGCTGTCGCGGCTGCATCTGGTGATGGCCGGCCGTCCCGGCTTCGACCGCAGCCTGCTGCAATCGCCGCGCGTGACGCTCGCGATCGACGCGCTGCTGCGGGCCTACGACCACGTGCTGCTCGATGCCGGCAGCGCCTCCGACCTTCCGGCAGAGCTGCTGACGGCCAATGCCCGCGCGGTCGTGGTGCCCGATACGTCGATGGAGCCGGATGCGCGCACGCTGATGTGCGAGCAGCTCAAGGCCGTCGGCTTCAGCGAGGTGACGATGCTGAGCAGGCCGGTGCAGCCGTCGGATGCAATGGACGCGCCGCGCGTGGTGGCGGCTTAGCTTCACTTCCCTCTCCCCTTGCGGGAGAGGGTGACTTCGCGCAGCGAAGCCGGGTGAGGGGTATCTCTCAACGAGTCCCACTGCCTTTTGAGTCCGCGGATAGATACCCCTCATCCGACGCTTCGCGCCACCTTCTCCCGCAAGGGGAGAAGGAAGAACAGCTCGCAAGTGGTGAGAGATTGAGAGGCTGTGAAACCTACCCGAACGCCTGCCGCAGCCGTCGCGCCAGGTCGAACAGCGTCTGGTTCTGCTTCACCAGCCGCTTGCCGTGGCTGAGCGAGGACATCGCCATTGCCGCAAGCTTGCCGCGCGAGGTCAGCGGCACGAAGCTGTCGAAAATGTCCTCGTCGTCCTTGCAGAACATCCGCTTGTAGTCGTCCGAGCCGATGCCGAGGTCGAGCGCGCGGTAGCCGCGCTCGGCGTAGCGGTCGATGATGTAGCGCATCAGGATCAGGCCCGGGCTGTAGCGGGCGTGCTCCGACATGGTGTAGGTGTTGAACATCATCGAGAAGCGCTGGCCGTCGGCGACACCGGCAAAGATCGCGATCACCTCGTCGTCGCATTCGAGCGCGTGGATATCGATGACACGGCCTTCGCCGCGCGGCGACAGGCAGGCGCTGCGGACGAACTGTTCGACGCCCGGCTCGGCGAAGACGTTGGGCAGTTTCTGTTCGGCCATCCGCACCGGCTTGACGCGGAAGAACCAGTCGAGCAGGCGGGTGACGTCGGCGTCGGTGGTGGCGAGGTGATAACGGTAGCCGGCGAGCGCCTGGAGCTTCTTCTCCTTGCTCTTGAGGCGGCGGCGGAACGAGTTGCTGATCCGCGATGCGGGCGGGCCGCCCGGCTCCATCACCAGCAGCGGGCAGCCGTTGATCGCACTCTGCCGCGGCAGAGCCGCGAACGGGTTCTGCTGATCGTCCCAGCGCAGCGGCTGCTGCGTCAGCGAGAGCACGTCGACATGCTCGCGCAGCGGCGCAAGCAGTGCGTCGAGATCGGCGGCGACGGCCTGTGCCGCGAACTCGGCGTTCCACAGGCCCATGTTGAAGGTCGTATGCTTGCCGCCCATGAAGCAGGCCGTGCGCACCCCGTGGCCTTGGCGCAAGGAGAGCGGCAGCAGCAGCAGCGGCCTGCGTTCGGCGTCGCGGGCGATCACGATGAAGGGGCGCGCGCCATCGCAGCCACCGACCAGTCGCTGCCAGGGGCTAAGCAGGTCGAAGCGCTGGTAGGGCGTGAAGAGGTGGCCGCTCTCCTCGAAGGCACGCCAGACCGGTTCGGCCTCGCCGGGATCCCGGACGATATCGACGTGCGCGATACGGCTCGCTTTCGACCGCGCTGGCGCTTCTGCCGTCCGGCTTTGCATCGCCGCAGCCATGGTCATTCGCGAAACCTGTCGAGAAATCAAAAATATGCGTATTTCGGCCTGTGGCCGACCTTTGCAAAGAAATGTCAACAAAGGGTAATGACAATGGACGAGGGAACGGGCCGCCGGTGAGCGCGAAGGTGGGATATTGGCATCCGACGACAGATGGCTGGAACGGCTGCGCCTGGAGCTGACCTGGTTCACCGGCCAGGCTGCGCTGCGCAGTCGTGGGGCCGGCGCCATCCTGCGCTTTGTGCACGTGCGGCCGCGGCGGCGCGGCGGGTTTCAGCCGCTGCGCGAGAACGAGATCGCGCCGCAATTCCTCGACCGCGTCATTCGGGCGCTGAAGCGCTGGAAGTACGACATTCTCGGCATGGACGAGGTCTGCCGGCGTGCGGTGACACTGCCGGAGAGGCGGCGCTTCGTGGCGCTCACCTTCGACGGCGCTGCTAAGGATCTCATCACGTTCGCCTATCCGGTACTGGCCCGCCACGCCGTGCCGTTCACGATCTATGTGCCCACTGCGTTTCCCGATGGCGTCGGGGAAGCCTGGTGGCTCGGGCTCGAGCAGGTGATCGCGCGCGAGAGCCGCATCAGCCTGATGATGGGCGAGAGGGAGCAGCGCTTCACCGTCACAGGCAGTGCCGAGAAGCAGGCGCTATTTTCGTTCGTCGAGAATTGGCTGCGCTCGCTGCCGCCGGCGGATGTGTCGGCTGCGATCGCCGATCTCTGCACGCGCTACCGGATCGATCTGCCTGCGCTCTCGCGCGAGGCGTCGATGGATTGGGAGGACCTGGCGAAGCTTGCGGCCGATCCGCTCGTCACGATCGGCAGCGCGACCGTGAACTATCCCGTTCTCGCCAACATGAAGGATGCAGCCGCGCTACGCGAGATGACAATGGGCAAGGCGGTGGCGGAAGCGGCCTTCCGCCGCGAGATCCGGCACCTGGCGTTTCCGTTCGGCGATCGCGCCTCGTTCCGGCGCAGCCATGTGGTGATGGCGGAGGAGGCGGGCTTTGCCAGCGCGGTGTCGACCATACCAGGCATCGTGGATGCGGAAGGGCGCACCAATCTGCGCGCGCTGCCGCGGATTTCCTGGGACGGCCGGGTGCGTTCGCTGCGCATGCTGCGCGTGCTGGTGTCGGGAATTGCCTTCGCGCCGGTGAAACCGACGGGCAGCGCTACTTAGGAGCGTTACGTCGACTTGGCGCGATCAGGGCGCTGCATCCAGCTCACGATCGGCATCGCCGGCAGCACCCAGCCCATGCCGACCACCACGTAGTAGATCGCCTGCCGCCAGCCGGATTCGGCGATCCACGGCATCTGCGCCAGCGCCATGCCGAGCAGGGCCCAGACCGTGGCCAGCACCAGGAGCAGGATGGCGCCGAGGAACTTGCGGGTGCGGATCGTCATGGCGGAATGCTGCGGCTTTCGCGTAACTTGCGCTGCGGGAGCGGGGGACTATAAGGGGCACGCAGTCCGGTTCAAGCCTCTTGGTTCAAGTCTCTTCGGTACAAGGTTTGGTGTCGCCCTGAAATGACGACGAATTCCGCCCCGTCCGAGCCGTATCGCGCCGTGCGCTGGTGGCTGATTTCCGTGGCCGCGCTGATCGCGCTGATGGTGCTGGTCGGCGGCGCGACGCGGCTGACGGAATCCGGACTCTCGATCGTCGAATGGAAGCCGGTGACGGGCAGCCTGCCGCCGCTCTCGCAGGTGCAGTGGACCGAGGCGTTCGAGGCCTACAAGAGGATCCCGCAATATCGCGAGCTCAACGCGGGCATGAGCCTGTCCGAGTTCAAGGAGATCTTCTGGTGGGAGTGGAGCCACCGGCTGCTCGGCCGCTTCATCGGCGTCGCGTATCTCTTGCCGTTCCTGTTCTTCCTGTGGCGCGGGGGCCTGTCCGGTGAGTTGAAGCGCAGGCTGTGGCTGCTGTTCACGCTCGGCGGGCTTCAAGGAGCGGTCGGCTGGTGGATGGTGGCCTCGGGTCTGACGGAACGTGTCGAGGTGTCGCAATATCGGCTGGCGACGCATCTGGTGCTCGCGCTGCTGATCTTCGCCGGCATCGTCTGGACGGTACGGCGGCTGGCCGACCGGCCGAAGATCGCAGGTCCTGCGCGGCTGCGGTTCACAAGTGCGCTGCTGCTCGTCGTGACCTTCGTGCAGATCTATTTCGGCGCGCTGGTCGCTGGCCTGCGTGCGGGTCGCGCCTACAACACCTGGCCGCAGATCGACGGTGCGCTCATTCCCTCCGCCGAGCGGCTGTGGTTCGAGACGCCGTGGTGGCGCAACATGTTCGACAACGTGCTGACGGTGCAGTTCGAGCACCGCATGACGGCCTATGCGCTGTTCGTGCTGGCGGCGCTGCACGCGTTCGATGCGGTGCGCTCACGCGCAGGTTCAGCTGCGAACGGCGCGCTCTGGCTGTTCGCGGCGGTGAGCCTGCAAGCGGTGCTCGGCATCCTGACGTTGCTCAACCAGGTGCCGATCGGGCTCGCGCTCGCGCACCAGGCGGTTGCGATCCTGGTGCTCACGCTTGCGGTGATGCAGGCGGAACGGCTGGCCTCGCGGCAGTCTGCGCAAGCACAGCCGCGCGCGGTTCCGGTCAGTCAGCCCGGCTGATCACCATCAGCCCGGCTGATCAGCAATAGCCGTAGATGCCGCACGAGTAGGGCAGGCGCCAGAAATAGTCGACCTGCTTCCCGCCGTAATACGAGCCCTGATAGTCGTAGTCCCAGGGGCGGCCGTAATAGCCCGGCAGCGTGTGAGAGCCGGGCAGGAGCGGCGTGCCCGGCAGATTGCGGATGTAGCTGCCGACGCCATAGGCCGGCGAGATCAGCGCATCCGGATCGGTCTCGACATAGACCTGTGGCGCCTCCTGCGGCGGCGCGGCGGCCCGCCGCTTCGGCGTGGCCGGAAGATCGGCGGCGAGCGCGCTTGAGAGCGTCAGCATCGCCGCAAGGGCAGGCACCATCCAGCGCAGCATCGTCGGCTCCGAATCAAAGGGCGATCCAAAGACGATGTATGCGGCAGATGTGGTTAATGACTGTTAACTGACGGCGGCCAAAACGGCCGCCGTCATTCCGGGGCGGTCCGGCAGGACCGAACCCGGAATCTCGAGATTCCCCGGTGCGCAATTGCGCACCTGTGGTCTGGTCCTTCGGACCATCCCGGAATGACATCAACTACGCGCCCAGCGCCTGCTCCAGATCGGCGATCAGGTCTTCCTTGTCCTCGATGCCGATCGAGAGCCGCACCACGTCGGGGCCGGCGCCGGACTTCACCTTGGCGGCGTCGTCGAGCTGGCTGTGCGTGGTCGAGGCCGGATGGATCACCAGCGAGCGGGTGTCGCCGACATTGGCCAGATGCGAGAACAGCTGCAGCTTCGACACCAGGCTGACGCCTGCGTCATAGCCGCCCTTCAGGCTGAAGGTGAACACGGCACCTGCGCCCTTCGGCGCGTATTTGCGCGCAAGCCGGTTGTACTTGTCGCTGGCAAGGCCCGCATAGCTCACCGAGGCCACCGCCGGATGGCCGGCCAGGAATTCGGCGACCGCCTTGGCGTTGTCGCAGTGCTTCTGCATGCGCAGCGGCAGCGTCTCGATGCCGGTGAGGATCATGAAGGCGTTGAACGGCGACAGCGCCGGCCCGAGGTCGCGCAAGCCGAGCACGCGGCAGGCGATCGCGAAGGCGAAATTGCCGAAGGTCTCCTGGAGGCGGATGCCGTGATATTCCGGCCGCGGCTCCGACAGCATCGGATATTTGCCGCCCGCCGACCAGTCGAACGTGCCGGCATCGACGATGATGCCGCCGAGCGAATTGCCGTGGCCGCCCAGAAACTTCGTCAGCGAGTGCACGACGATGTCGGCGCCGTGGTCGATCGGTCGGATCAGGTAGGGCGAGGCCAGCGTGTTGTCGACGATCAGCGGCACGCCCGCCTTGCGCGCCACCGTCGAGATCGCCTCGATGTCGGTGATGCTGCCGCCGGGATTGGCGATGGACTCGATGAAGATCGCCTTGGTGCGCGGGGTGATGGCGCGCTCGAAGCTGGCGATGTCATCGGAATCGGCCCACACCACGTTCCAGCCGAAGCTCTTGAACGCATGCGTGAACTGGTTGATCGAGCCGCCATAGAGCTTTCGCGCGGCGATGAACTCGTCGCCGGGCTGGAGCAATTGCTGCAACACCACGACCTGCGCGGCGTGGCCGGAGGCAACGGCCAGCGCGGCCGTGCCGCCTTCGAGCGCAGCAACGCGCTCTTCCAGCACCGCGTTGGTGGGGTTTCCGATGCGGGTATAGATGTTGCCGAACGCCTGCAATCCGAACAGCGAGGCGGCGTGGTCGGCGTCGTTGAAGACGAAAGAGGTTGTTTGATAAATGGGAGTCGCGCGCGCACCGGTCGTCGGGTCGGGCTGTGCACCGGCATGCACGGCGAGGGTTGAAAATCCCGGAAGGCGATCGCTCATTGAGGGCGTCCTGTTCTTGTGGTCTGAAATCGCGCGGCATGCTGATCGGCGCCGCTGCTGGCGTCAAGGCGCGACTTCACATCGGAACGATCGTGCTGCGTATTGTCGCGTTCGCGAAACGAATCCTTCGCAATTGCGTCAGCTTTGCTCGCTCTTGTTTTTGGCGGCACGATCGGATGCCGCGGTATCGCCACCGCCGACACTCATCCGATTGAGGGATAGCCGCATGCCTTGCGTCGGCGCCGGCGCGCGCTTGGAGCTGAGCGTGCGCGAATTGACGCCCATCCAGGAGATCTCGGACGACAAGCGGCCATATTCGATCTTGGGGCAGCGGTTCATCACGACCTTGAGGCCGGCCGCTTCCGCCTTTGCCGCCGCAACGTCGTCACGCGCGCCGAGCTGCATCCAGATCACCTTCGGCAGCGGATCGAGCGTCAGGGCTTCCTCGACCACGGGCATGATGTGGCTGGAGTTGCGAAATATGTCGATCATGTCGACGGGACGGCCGATGTCGGACAGCGAGGCGACGAAGGGTTTTCCAAGCAGCTCCTTGCCGACATGGCCGGGATTGACCGGAATCATGTCGTAGCCTCGCTGCGCCAGATATTTGAATGCGAAATAGCTCGGCCGCACATCGACCGGCGAGGCGCCGACCATCGCGATCGACTTCACGCTGTTGAGGATGGCGCGGATGTAATTGTCGGGATAGGCGTCGTGGTTCATTTTCGTCTTTATCTTTTTGTCATTGCGAGCGCAGCGAAGCAATCCAGGCTGTCACCGTGGAAAGATTCTGGATTGCTTCGCTGCGCTCGCAATGACGGGGGTTACTCATCCCGCCATGTCGGCGCGCGCTTTTCGATGAAGGCGCCGATGCCTTCCTCGGCGTCGCGCGCCATCATGTTCTCGGTCATCACCTCTGCCGCATGGCGATAGGCGTCCGCAAGGCTCATCTCGGCCTGGCGATAGAACGCCTCCTTGCCGAGCTTGACCGTGTAGGCGGATTTCAGCGCGACCTGTTGCGCGAGCTCGATCGCTGCGCCGAGTTCAGTGCCGGCGGGCACCACACGGTTGACGAGCCCGATCTCGCGGGCGCGGGCGGCCGGGATCGGCTCGCCCGTCAGCAGCATCTCCATCGCCTGCTTGCGCGGCACGTTGCGCGACAGCGCCACCATCGGCGTCGAGCAGAACAGGCCGATGTCGACGCCGGGCGTAGCGAAGCTTGCGGCGTCTGAAGCGATCGCAAGGTCGCAGCTTGCGACGAGCTGGCAGCCGGCCGCGGTCGCAATCCCCTGGACGGCAGCGACCACCGGCTTGGGCAGACGCACGATCGCCTGCATCATCGCGCTACAGGCGTTCATGATCTCGGCGAAATAGGCGCGGCCGCGATCGGGGTCGCTGCGGCGCGCGGTCAATTCCTTCATATCGTGGCCGGCGGAGAAGGCCGGACCGTTGGCGGCGATGACGGCGGCGCGGATGCGCTTGTCCTCGGCAATTGCGTTGAAGCTCGCATGCAGCTGGCCGATCATCGCCTCCGACAGGCTGTTGCGCGCGGCGGGGCGGTTCAGCGTGAGCACGGCGACGGTCCCGACGATCTCCCGCAGCAGGATCGGCGGTTCCGGGGAGGGGGGGCGGGCGGGCTGGACGGACATCGAAGCGTTTCCAGTTGGATTATTGCAATTGGATGATGCAGATAACCTAATGCAACAGCGGACCTGAAGCGAGGGTGAGGGGTGGCATGGCGTTAGCGAAAATGAGCGTGGCGGAGGTCGAGCAGTTTCTCCGTGACGAGTTTCCCCAGGCCTTCAGCGGCGACGACATCACGATCGAGAGCGCGGACGGCCAGACCTGCCTCCTGCGCCAGCGCTACAGCGAAAGGATGCTGCGGCCGGGCGGAACCGTGTCCGGCCCGACGCTGATGGCGCTCGCCGATTTTGCGATGTACGTGGTGCTTCTGTCCGCGATCGGGCCGATCGGGCTCGCAGTCACCACCAATCTCAACATCAACTTCCTGCGCAAGGGCCAGCCCGGCCAGGACGTTCTGGCCGAGGCGCGGCTCCTCAAGCTCGGCAAGCGGCTGGCGGTCGGGGAGGTGAACCTGTTGTCGGGCACCTCGCCCGATCCGATCGCCCATGTCACCTCGACCTATTCCATTCCAAATGTTTGAACTTTTTGCAGGTAATATCACACCATATTTTTAAGTCATTGATTTTACGTGCGTAATTTCCGTCTTCGGGCATTGACCGTTGCGCGTCTCTTCTCTAGAAAACCGCGCAGTCCGGTGCGGTGTTCGCGCCGATATCTCCCGTCCACGGAAACTCCGATATGAAAACCTTTTCGGCAAAGCCGGCTGAGGTGACGAAGAAATGGGTACTGATCGACGCCAAGGGTCTGGTCGTCGGCCGTCTCGCCACCATCGTCGCCATGCGCCTGCGCGGCAAGCACCTCCCGACCTACACCCCGCACGTTGATTGCGGCGACAACGTCATCATCATCAACGCGCAGCATGCGGTCCTCACCGGTCGCAAGCGCGAGCAGAAGACCTACTACAAGCACACCGGCTATGTCGGCCACGTCAAGGAGCGCACCGCGCGCCAGATCCTCGAGGGCAAGCATCCCGAGCGCGTGCTCGAGAAGGCCGTCGAGCGCATGATCCCGCGTGGTCCGCTCGGTCGCGTGCAGATGGGCAACCTCCGTGTCTACGGCGGAGCCGATCATCCGCACGAGGCGCAGCAGCCCGAGAAGATCGACATCGCCAAGTTGAACCGCAAGAACACGAGGGCCGCATAACATGGCCGAATCCATCCAGTCGCTCGACCAGCTCTCGCAGCTCAAGACGGCGGCGGCGCCCGACGCGCCCAAGCACGAGAAGAAGGTCGACAAGTTCAACCGCGCCTACGCCACCGGCAAGCGCAAGGACGCGGTCGCCCGCGTCTGGATCAAGCCGGGTGCCGGCAAGGTCACGGTCAATTCGCGCGAGGTCGAGGTCTATTTCGCCCGTCCCGTGCTGCGCATGATGATCGAGCAGCCGTTCTCCGTGGCCCAGCGTTCCGGCCAGTACGACGTGATCTGCACCGTCGCCGGCGGCGGTCTGTCCGGCCAGGCCGGCGCCGTCCGTCACGGCATCTCCAAGGCGCTCACCTATTTCGAGCCGGAGCTGCGCACCGTGCTCAAGAAGGGCGGCTTCCTCACCCGCGACTCCCGCGTGGTCGAGCGCAAGAAGTACGGCAAGGCCAAGGCCCGCCGGTCCTTCCAGTTCTCGAAGCGTTAATCGCTTCGGTCACATTCGCCGCGAAAGCGGCTTCAATGAGATGCAAAAGGGCGCTGATTTCAGCGCCCTTTTTGTTGTTCGTTTGTATGCAAATTGACGACGTGTTTCCCGAAAACTTGCGGCCGCGTGAAAACCTGAATGGAACCCGCGGGAACATAGCGTCGCATTTGGAAGGGCGCGCAAATCGGCTGGGCCGATCGCGTAACTGCTATGTTTTCAAGGGGGCCGACATGATGTCGCTCGATAGCATCACGCTCTATTTGGTTGCCACCATGGTTGCCGCACTGCTCGGCGCCATGATGGTGTTCTTCGGCAAGCAGGAGAACAGTCCTGCGCTGAAATGGTGGGGCACCGCCTATCTCCTCGGCGCTGCCTCGGTCGCATTGTGGACGGCGGCAGGCGACCGGCTGGGGCCGCATCTCTATCTGGCGTTAAATGCCGTCGGCTTCGTCGCCTGCGGCATGGTGTGGAATGCGGCGCGCGTCTTCCACGGCCGCAAGCCGAACTGGCCCGGCCTCGTGCTCGGCGCGCTCGCCTGGGTCGCGGCCGCGACGCTGCTCGATCCCGCGGCGTCCATGCTGCGCATGATGATCGGCGCCGGCATCGTCTCGGTCTATGCGGCGCTGACTGCAAGCGAGCTCTGGGTCGAGCGGCGCAAGAGCCTGCAACGGCGCTGGCCGGCCTTCGTGGTGCCGGTGATGCACGGCTGCGTGCTGATGCTGCCGATTCTGCTCGGCAGCTTCCTGCGCCCGCACGATGCCGGCTTCTCCTCGAGCATCTGGGTCACCGTGTTCGCGGTCGAACTCGTGCTGTACGCCGTCGGCACCGTGTTCGTGATCTTCATGCTGGTGTCGGAGCGTACCGTCACCGCGCACCGGACCGCCGCGTCCACCGATCCCTTGACCGGCATGCTCAACCGCCGTGGCTTCTCGGAAGCCTGCGGCCGCGTGATCGACCGCGAGGCCAAGGCCGGACGTCCCGTGACCGTGATGATCTTCGACATCGACCACTTCAAGTCGATCAACGACCGCTTCGGCCATCCCGCCGGCGACGAGATGCTGAGGCTGTTCTCGACCGTGGTGGTCAGCAATCTGCGCATGACCGACCTTTCCGGCCGCATCGGCGGTGAGGAATTCGCGGCGCTGCTGCCGTGTTCGCTGGAGGAGGGCGTGCTGGTCGCCGAGCGCGTGCGCGAGGCGTTCGAGACCTCCGGCGTCGTGGTCGATGAAGGCCCGGTCGACACCACCGTCAGCATCGGTGTGGCCGGCGGTCCGGCCGGCACCGAACTCGAGGTGCTGCTGGCCTCGGCTGACACTGCGCTTTACCAGGCCAAGCGCGGCGGCCGTAACCGCGTCGAGGCGGCGGAGGAGCTGCCGCTGTCGCTGGAGAACTGGCGCCGTCAGAGCGCCGCGCGGATCGGCGCGCCGCAGGCGCGTCCGGCCACGGCTTGAGGCAACGGGCGCTGCGGTAATCTTCTGTTTACCATTCGATCCCTACCATTCCGGTCATGGAATCGATCCGTCGACAGACCCCGCAGGCCGCCCTGATGTCGCTCGAAGCTCAAGCCGCCTCGGCGCGAGGCGGCTTCGGCTGTCTATTCTCGACTGCGGAGGAATACGAGACGGCGCTGATCACCGAGCGCCGCGCCCAGGGACGCTACACGCAGAGCCGCAGCTATTGGCCGCTCGTGCTGTTCGTCGGTTGCGCGCTCATCGTGGCCGGCACCGTTCTGCTGTTCGCCTGACAGACCTGCAATTTCCGGCCAGCCAGGGCGCCGTTTCGGCGCCTTTTTCTTTTGGGCGGGGTGCGGTAGACACGCCGATCAAACAAGAAGGGTGGAAACCGATGATCACCGAGATCGCGCAAATCGACGTCAAGCCGGGCAGCGAGAAGGATTTCGAGGCCGCCGTGGCCAAGGCCAAGGCCGCGTTCGGCCGCTCCAAGGGCTTTCACGGCTTCGAGCTGCACAAGTCGATCGAGAAGCCGCAGCGCTATCGTCTGATGGTGAAGTGGGCGACGCTGGAGAACCACACCGTCGATTTCCGCAGCTCCGAGAACTTCACCGAATGGCGCGGCCTCGTCGGCCAGTATTTTGCCGCGCCCCCCGAGGTCGAGCACACCGAGACCGTGCTGACGACCTGAGCCGCCTCAGGCCGCCTCTGCCAGAGGCGGCGCTTCATATGTGTTGAAATGGTCGATCATGACCTTGGCGATGGCGACGAGGGGCAGCGCCAGCGCCAGGCCCCAGATGCCAAAGACGACGCCGAGCAGGATCTGGAATGCGAACAGCGTGGCCGGCGGAATGTCCAGCGCCTGCCGCTGGAGCAGCGGCGTCAGCACATAGCTCTCCATCGCATGCACGCCGAGAAACAGGATCAGCGCGGATAGCGCCGCGATCCAGCCCGAGGCAAGGCTCGCCAGCACCACGACCACGCCGGCGATGATGGCGCCGACGGTCGGGATGAAAGCGAGCAGGCCGGCCTGGATTCCCAGGATGAACGAGCCGGGGATGCCGATGATGGCAAGCCCGATCCAGGTCACCACGCCGACCGCCAGCATGACGATGATCTGAGCGATCAGCCAGCGCTCCAGCGTCTCGCTGATGCCGTCGACGATGAGCGTGGCCCGCGTGCGATGCCTGGCCGGCACGAGGAACAGCAGGCCGTCGTGATAGACGCTGGGCTGGGCGGCGAAGGCGAGCCCCAGAAACAGCACGATGAAGATGTTGCCGACGGCGCTGATGGCCCCGAACAGCAGCTTGAAGGTCTGGCTCACGATCGCCCCGCCGCTGGAAGCGAGGGCGCCTGCGCCCGGCAAACTGCCGCGCGAGGCCGCGTTTGGGGTGGGCGTCGACCCCGCATCGGTGGCGGCGGGTGCCGCGCTGCCGAAATCGAAGAAGCTGGTGTCGATGCCGTGGTTGTCGAGAAAGGACTTCACGTTGGTGATCTGCGACTTGATTGTCTTGCTGAGCAGCGAAGCCTGTTCGGCGATGGTGGCACCGCCGAGATAGGCGACGCCCGCGAGCATCAGGGCCAGCGCGACGCAGACGATCGCAAGCCGCAGGGTGTGCGGCAGGTGCACGCGGCGGCCGAGCGCATTGGTCAGCGCGTTGAGGCCGACGCCGAGCAGCATGCCGGTGAAGATCAGGAGCAGGGTGGCGGCAAAATACCAGGTGAAGGCGAGCAGCGCCGTGAACAGCACGACGCCGATGCCGCCGACCGAGATGGCCCAAGCCTGATCGGAGCGGGACCGGGGTCGTTCATCTCGGGAAATTGTCACGTCGTCTCCTTTTAGAAAGGTAGCAGAGGGCACTCTTTCGCCAAATCTCACCTGGGATCAAGCCGCGGCCATGCACCGGTTTGACGCGTCGGCGGCCTGCTTTTGGCCAACGCCGGGGTGCAAAAGGGGGCCACGGCGGCCCCCGGGGCGGGCATTTGCGCGAAAATAGCATTGCCGTCCCGCGATCCCTTCTGTTGAATTTGTTCCACCCCAAGGGCATGTTTGGAGAATCTTCTTACGGGGGAGGTCGGAACGGAAGATGAGAAAGCCGGTCGTCGGCGTCATCGGGAATGCCCATCGCGTCGAAAATCGATTTCAGGTCCAGATGGTCGGCGAGCGTAACTTGCGGGCCGTGGCCGAGGTCTCCGGCGGCTTGCCGGTGATGTTTGCGGGCTCGCCCGACATCACCGACATCGGTGCGCTGCTCGATACCGTCGATGGCATCGTCCTCACGGGTGCCCGCGCCAACGTCCATCCGACCCGCTTCAACGTCGATCCTTGCGAAAAGCACGAGCCCTACGACATTCACCGCGACGAGGTGGCGCTGGCTCTCTCCGTCGCCTGCGTCTCCCGCGGCATTCCGCTGTTCGGGATCTGCCGCGGCCTCCAGGAGATGAACGTCGCCTTCGGCGGCTCGCTGCATCCCGAGATCCGCGAAATTCCGGGCCGCATGAACCATCGCATGCCCAGACTCGAGAACGGCGAGATCCACCCCGATCCGACCGTGGTGTTCGCCGATCGTCACGACGTCGACCTCACGCCGGGCGGGGCGTTCGCACGGCTGCTGGGCTGCGAGAAGATCCGGGTCAATTCCCTGCACGGCCAGGGCATCCTCGAACCCGGCAAGCGCGTGCTGATCGAAGGCGTTGCCGAGGACGGCACCATCGAGGCCATCCGCATTGCGGAAGCCCCGACCTTTGCGCTCGGCGTGCAGTGGCACGCCGAATACGATCCCCAGCGCAATCCGATCAACCGAAAGCTGTTTGAGGCGTTTGGCGAGGCGCTCTTGGCACGGCAGCGGGCGACGGCGTAGCGCGCATCGTGCGGCGGGGAGGGCGTGCCCCGTTTGATGAGCAGGCGGGATCGTGAGCGATCGTCGAACCGCTCTTGAGGCTGCGATCCCTGGCGGTTGACTGCGCGTCAGCTGTGCGTGAAGTCGCCGGGTCTTAGTCCGAGCGCTTTAACGGCGACTTCCGGAAGCGGTCCATATGCTTCGACCCGCTCATTCGGGGCCATCATGGCTGCGATGATCGCGGTGGCCCTTGCCGGATCTCCTTCGGCCACAAAGAAAACCGTGCGGACGGGCGCGCCGCCGCCCAAAGGCTCAGTTGTCACCAGCACAACCTGACCATTTGCCATTGTCTCCTATACCTCCGTTACGACCTCGTTTCCATGATCGTATGGATCGATCGCCACCAAAGTGGCGGTGCAGCAGCGATCGGCGCGCCGGAACTAATCCTCCAGTGGTATTGCATCGTGTCGGCACAAACGCCACCTGACTGAGTTGTAGAAGGCACAATCGCTCCGGGAGTGAGAGCGTGGCCAGCCGAAGGGTAAACCAGGACCTTCCCGTCATCGCGCGCTTCGAGGTACGTCGTCGCAACTACCTTGCGCCGGACGGCTCGATCCAGCGGCCGCTGCCTGCCTTCGCCTCCGACGCCAAGCTTCTGGTTGCGCTTTACCGATCGATGGTGCTGCTGCGCCTGTTCGACCGAAAGGCTGTTGCGTTGCAGCGCACCGGCCGGCTTGGGACTTACGCCGTTTCGCTCGGCCAGGAGGCTGTGTCGGTCGGGATTGCCGGTGCGATGCGGGAGGACGACGTGCTGTTGCCGTCCTATCGCGACAACGGTGCGCTGCTCTGGCGTGGCGTCAAACTGGAGGAGATCCTCCTGTTCTGGGGCGGCGACGAGCGCGGCAATCAGTTTTCAGGACCGGTTCACGATTTCCCATTTTGCGTTCCGGTCGGCTCCCAGGCGCCGCATGCCGCCGGCGTCGCCTATGCTCTCAAGCTTCGCAAGGAACCGCGCGTCGCCGTCTGCCTGTTCGGCGATGGCGCCACCTCGAAAGGTGACGTCTACGAAGCGATGAACTTTGCCGGCGTGCATAGATTGCCGCTCGTTTTTGTGGTGGCCAACAATCAATGGGCCATCTCGGTACCATTACGTCTGCAGACGGCTTGCGAAACGCTGGCCCAAAAGGCGATCGCCGCAGGCTTCACCGGTGAGCAGGTCGACGGGAATGACGTGGTGGCGGTGCGCGCCGCGGCTGAAGAGGCCATTGCCGCCGCCCGTGACGGCAATGGTCCTCGCTTCATCGAGGCGGTCACCTACCGGCTCGGTGACCATACGACCTCCGACGACGCAGCGCGCTACCGTTCGGCCGAGGAAGTCCAGGCGCGTTGGAAGGAAGAGCCGATCGCGCGGCTGCGGGCCTATCTCGTCGCCCAGAAGATGTGGGGCAAGGCAGAGGAGGAGCAACTCGCCGCCGAATGCCATGAGCACGTCGAGGCGGCGGCCGAACGCTATCTGGCAACCGCACCGCGCCGCCCGGAAACGATGTTCGATCACCTCTATGCCGATCTGCCCGAGGTCTATGCCGCGCAGCGCCGCGAACTCGCGGGAGAGCACGATGCCTGAGGCGACGTTGGTGGAAGCCATCAATCTGGCGCTCGGACGCGCGATGCAGGATGATCCCGACGTTGTCGTGCTTGGCGAAGATGTGGGCGTCAATGGAGGCGTATTCCGCGCCACTGCAGGCCTGCAAAAGCGCTTTGGACCGGAGCGCGTCCTCGATACGCCACTTGCCGAGCTGCTGATCAGCGGGCTCTGCGTCGGCATGGCGGCGCAGGGGCTGAAGCCCGTGGGCGAGATCCAGTTCATGGGGTTCATTTACCCTTGCCTCGACCAGTTGGTGAATCACGCCTCGCGATTGCGCAACCGGACGCAGGGACGGCTCACCTGTCCAATGGTTCTGCGCACGCCGCACGGGGCCGGCATCCGAGCGCCCGAGCATCATTCTGAAAGCACCGAGGCGATGCTCGCCCATATTCCCGGCTTGCGCGTCGTCATGCCGTCGTCGCCGGAACGCGCCTATGGACTTCTGCTTGCCGCCATCCGCGATCCCGATCCTGTGGTGTTTCTGGAGCCGACGCGCCTCTACCGCGCGGCCAAGGGCGAGGTGGAGGACAATGGCGAAGCCTTGCCGCTGGATGTCGCTTTTGTCTTGCGGGAAGGCCGAGACCTCACGCTTATCAGCTGGGGTGCGATGCTGAAGGAGACCCTGGCCGCGGCCGATGCGCTGTCTAGTCAGGACATCTCCGCCGAGGTCATCGATCTCGCCACGCTAAAACCCTATGATGAAGACACCGTGCTCGGTTCGGTCGCAAAGACCGGGCGCTGCGTCATCGTACACGAGGCGGCACGCACCGGCGGATTTGGCGCCGAGATCGCCGCGATGATCGCCGAACGTCGCCTGTCCTCGCTGCTTGCGCCTGTCACCCGCGTCACGGGCTACGACACGATCGTCCCCATGGCACGCCTCGAGCAACATTATATGCCTTCGGTCGAACGCATCGTGACCGCCGCCCGCAAGGTCTGCCAGTTCACCTAGACGTCAATGGAATCTCGGCTCATGCGCCAGTTCACGCTGCCGGACCTTGGAGAGGGGCTTGAGGAGGCGGAGATCGTCAGCTGGTATGTCGGCGAAGGCGATCACGTCGTCACCGATCAGCCGCTCGTTTCCGTCGAGACCGATAAAGCGGTCGTCGAGATCCCGTCGCCGTCAAGCGGGCGCATCGCGCGCGTGTTTGGCACCAAGGGCGATATCGTGAAGGTCGGCATGCCACTCGTCGAATTTGCTGAGGGCGCCGAACAGGACACTGGCACCATCGTTGGCGAGCTCGGCGGCGACGAGGCCGCGCGGGCGGCAACGATCGCTACTGCGCAACCGGCCGGACCGCAGGTGTTCCCCGCGGTACGCGCGCTGGCGCAAAAGCTCGGCGTCGCGCTCGAGCTCGTCGAGGGCACTGGTCCCGGCGGTACCGTTACGCGGGCCGATGTCGAGCGGGCTGCGAAGGGCGCGTCCGACACGGGACCTGCCGAGCCGCTGCGCGGGATGCGGCGCGCGATGGCGCAACGCATGGCGGCATCCCATGCCGCGATCGTCCCCGCCACTGTCACCGACGAAGCCGACATCGACGATTGGCGGCAGGGCGAGGACGTGACGATCCGCCTCGCGCGGGCGATCGCTGCCGCCTGCAAAGCCGCCCCCGCGCTCAATGCCTGGTACAATTCAGGTACGGGAGAACGGCGGCTGATCGACCGCGTCGATCTCGGCATCGCCGTCGATACCGAGGGTGGCCTAATTGTTCCCGTGCTGCGCAATGTTGCCGCGCGCGAGGTATCCGACTTGCGGGCCGGCCTCGATCGTCTGCGGGCGGACGCCATCGCGCGCGCGATACCTCCGGAAGAACTGCGCGGCGCCACGATCACGCTGTCGAATTTCGGAATGATCGGAGGCCGGTTTGCCAATCTGATCATCGTGCCGCCGCAGGCGGCAATCGTAGGTGCTGGCCGAATCTCGGAACGGGCGGTCGCGCATCGGGGCCAGCTCGCGGTCAGGCGCCTTTTGCCGTTGTCGCTCACCTTCGACCATCGTGTTGTGACGGGCGGCGAAGCCGCGCGCTTCCTCGTTGCACTCAAGTCGGATCTCGAGCGGGCTTCATGAACCGCGCGACTGCACTGCAGGCAGTGAAAGTTTTTCGACCGACCTGCACCATTGCACTGCACAACGACGCGCGTGATCCCTCGTCCCGATCCGGGGCATCGAGGTTCCGAAACGGAACACCATATGCTTCGGCAAGGGAGCCCTTGCCGTGCAGATCATGAGGGCGGCAGCGCGATCGCGCTGCCGTGCGAGCCTCGAAGGATGAACGGCCAGCTGCCGGCCGGGCCGTCGCCCTTCGAGGCCTTCGCTTCGCTCCGGCACCTCCAGCGACAACCGCTTCGCGGTTGCGCGGGGGTGACGGTGATGGAGTCGCGTTCAGTGTGCTCTTTTCCAGTTCGAATTTCGAAATGGGAATTGCACTCCGATGATGGGTAACACGGCCGCCGCCGCTTTTGTTCTGCTCACGCCGTCCGCACCATCCGTCGTGCGCGATAGGCTTGCGGCGACATCAACGTCAGCTTGCGGAACGCCTTGCGAAAGCTGCTCTCGTCTTCATACCCCGTCGTGCGCGCGATGGTCTTGATCGGCTGCGTCGTCGTCTCCAGCAGCGTGCGCGCGTGCTCGACGCGGCGGCGCATGATGAAGGCTTGTGGCGGCTCGTGCGTGAGCTCCTGAAACTTCCGGTTCAGCGTGCGCTCGCTGAGGCCGAGCGCGCCGGCAAGGCGCTTGACCGTCATCGGCCCCCTGCCGGTGCGACGAACCAGCAGGTCGGCCCTGGTCAGCAGCGGGTCCTGCGAGAGCAGGTAGCCCACGGGCATGAAGATCGACTGGGTGCGCTGCGCGGTGTCGATGACGACGTAGTCCGCGCACAGTTTTGCGATCTCCTTGCCTTCGACCATCTCGATTAGCCTGAGCAGGAGGTCGACCCACGACATCGGGCCGGCGGCGCAGACGATGCGGTCCGCGCTGGTGATGACGGCGTCCGGGGCGAGGTCGATCGCGGGATGGCGCTGTCGAAGCTCGCTTTGCAGCCACCAGGTGATGGTGGCGCGGCGGTTGTCGAGCAGGCCAGCTCCGGCGAGCAGGAACACACCGCTGCAAAAGGCACCGATCAGCCGGCCGTTCGCGTGCTGTTGCCGCAGCCATGCACCGGCACGGGCATATTGCGGTTGCAGCCGCTCGGCCGTGACGTGATCGACGAGGCTGCCGGGGACGAGGATCGCGTCGAAGCCGGCGCGTTTGCCGATCGCGCCGTCGACCGCGACCGTCTGGCCGCCGCCGGCGCGCACGGCCTTGCCGTCGAGCGACAGCGTCTGCCAGGCGAAGCGGGATTTTGCGCCGCTCTGCTGCATCACATGATTGGCGAGCGATAGGACGTCGGCGATCCCGGCGATCGCCGAATGCATGCAACCTTCCAACGCGAGAACTGCGAGCTTCATGGGATCTCCGGGCAGTGGCCGGCCGATCCTATCCGATCGGCGCCGGCGATGCGTGGCGGAAATTGCCCGATCTCTGGCTTATCTGCCACTGCCTTCTTGGGGGGTGTAAGGTCCAAATTCGCTCCGTCGTCACACCACATGATTGGAGAAAGACATGCCTTACGTCACCATTTCCACCGTCCGCGGCATCCTGGATGCCGCGCAGAAGAAGACGCTGCTCGAACGGGTCACCGACCTTCTGGTCGAGGTCGAAGGGCAGGGCAATCCGGATTTCCGGCGGAACGTCTGGGTCAGGATCGAGGAGCAGGAGCCCTCGCACTGGTCGCTCGGCGGCATGCAGCCGACGAGCGAGATCATCGCCGGCACGTTCGGCGCGATCGGAGCGGACGGGGTGCGGATCGCGAGGCCGTAGCAGCGCCGAGTGCGCGGGCGGATCAGCCCAAGGCATGGTCCCCAAGGCATGGTCCGCCACCGCCCTGTGCTCAACCGATCCGCGGGGTGATTTCCATTGCATCGCACAATCAGACAAGGGCCTGCACACGGCTGCATTGAGGTTCAAGAGACGAACACCATATGCTCTGCAAGGGAGCCCTGCCGTGCAGACCATGAAGGCGGCCCTCGTTACGGCGATTGGCGTCGTGGCTTTGATCTGCTGCCTCCTTCCCAGTTCAGCGGAGGAGAACAGCCGTCTTGCACTGATTGTTTCGATCGACGGGGCCATTGGCCCGGCGTCGGCGAGCTACGTGAAGGAGGCCTTGGTCAAGGCAGGCGAGCGACACGCCGAGATCGTGATTCTGAGAATGAATACGCCCGGTGGTCTCAACTCCAGCATGCGCGAGATCATCGCGGATGTGCTCGGCTCGTCCGTTCCCGTCGTCGGCTACGTCGCGCCGGCAGGCGCCCATGCGGCGAGCGCCGGGACGTATATCCTCTATGCGACCCACATCGCGGCGATGGCTCCAGGCACCAATATTGGTGCCGCGACGCCGGTGCAGATTGGCGGACCGCTTCCGGGCCTGCCGGGCGGCACACCCGACAAGGACAGCAAAGACAAGAGGGATGAACCGAAGGACGCGATGACGGCGAAGGTGACGAACGATGCCGTCGCCTTTATCCGTAGCCTCGCCGAACTGCGCGGCCGCAATGCCGACTGGGCCGAGAAGGCGGTCCGTGAAGCCGCCACGCTGTCCGCCAACGGCGCGTTGCAGGCACACGCCATCGACCTTGTCGCGCGCGATCCGGCCGACTTGCTCAGGCAAATCGATGGTCGCGTGGTCGAGGTCGGGGATGGCAAGACGCAACGCCTGGCAACGCAGAACGCTGTGATCGAAGCCGTCGATCCCGGGTGGATCTCCCGATTCCTGGCGGTCATCACCGATCCCAACGTCGCGTTCATTCTCCTGATGGTCGGCATCTACGGCCTGATCTTCGAGTTCATGTCCCCCGGTGCAGTCGCTCCGGGAGTGGTCGGGACGATCTGCCTGTTGCTCGGCCTCTATGCCCTCAACCTGCTGCCGATCAATTATGCCGGCCTCGGCTTGATGCTGGTCGGGATCGCACTCCTCGCCATCGAGGCGTTTAATCCGACCGTCGTGATCGGCCTTGGAGGCGTCGTCGCCTTTGTGCTGGGCGCCCTCATGCTGGTCAGGGTCGAAGCGCCGGGCTACCGGTTGTCGTGGTCGGTCATTGCCATCGTCGCGGCGATGTTCACAGGTTTCGTTCTGGTTGTGCTCGGCGCGCTTCGGCGCGCCCGCCACGGTCAGCCACGGGTCGGCGCGCAAGCCATGCGAGGCCTGACCGCCGAGGTCCTCGACTGGAACGAGAACGAGGGGCACGTTTTTACGCATGGCGAACGCTGGCAAGCGCGCGGCGCCGACGCCTTCACGCCCGGCGAGAGGGTCGAGGTCGCCAATATCGTCGACTTGACGCTGGTGGTTCGGCGTCCGGGCCCCGCGAGCGGCGAGGGAGGTCAACTCTGATGATTGAATATTCGATTTACGCAGTGCTTGCGCTGATCGTCATCCTGTTTCTCACCCAGGCCGTTCGTATCCTCAGGGAATACGAGCGCGGCGTCATCTTCACGCTCGGCCGCTTCACCGGGGTGAAGGGGCCGGGCCTCGTCATCCTCATTCCGGTCGTGCAGCAGCTCGTCAAGCTCGATCTCAGGGTGATGGTGCAGGTCGTGCCGCCCCAGGACGTGATTTCGCGGGACAACGTCTCCGTCAAGGTCAATGCCGTTCTCTACTTCCGCATCGTCGATCCCGAGCGGGCCGTCATCAAGGTCGGCGACTACATGGTAGCGACCAGTCAGCTCGCCCAGACCACGCTGCGCTCGGTGCTTGGCAAGCACGAGCTCGACGAGATGCTTGCCGAACGCGACAGGTTGAACGCCGACATCCAGGAGATCCTCGACAAGCAGACCGACGTCTGGGGCATCAAGGTCACCGGGATCGAGATCAAGGACATCGATCTCAACGAAACCATGGTGCGCGCGATTGCCAAGCAGGCCGAGGCGGAGCGGTTGAGGCGTGCGAAGGTGATCAACGCGATGGGCGAGCAGCAGGCTGCCGAAAAGCTCGTCGAGGCCGGCCGGATTCTCGCGCAGGAGCCGCAGGCGATGCAGCTACGTTACTTCGCGGCCCTGCACGACATTGCGGGCGAGCGGTCTTCGACCGTCGTCTTTCCCCTGCCGACGGGTTTGCTCGACCATTTTCTGCCGCGGCGCGACAATCCTTAGCCATAAGCAGCAGGATGACCCATCTTCGGCCCCATTGGGCGCGTCGAATATCGATCCCAACTTAAACGGGAGGAGAATTCGATGATGAAGCATGCCGCCAGTCCAGCAATCCGCCGCCGAAATCAGCCATTGATCCTCGCCGTTCCGCTGGTCGCCCTCGCACTTTGGTCGTGGGGGATCGCCGCGGCGCAGGCTGCAGAGCCGGGCAAGGACGCTTCGGCTGCCAGCCTGCCGCGCATTCTCGTGCTTGCGACGGGAGGCACCATCGCAGGCCAGGCCGACGCGCGTGCGACCGGTGCCTACAAATCGGGCCAGATCACGGGCGAACAATTGATGCAGTCGGTGCCGGGCCTGGACAAGCTCGCAAAGCTGAACGCCGAGCAGATTTCGTCGATCGGATCCCAGGACATGAACGACAAGGTCTGGTTTGCGCTGGCCCGCCGCATTCAGGAGGTCTTTGACAAGAACGAGGCCGACGGCGTCATCATCACCCACGGCACGGATACGCTGGAGGAGACGGCATACTTTCTCGACAACGTGGTGCGCGGCGACAAGCCGGTGGTCATCGTCGGCTCGATGCGTCCGGCTTCAGCCGTCAGCGCGGATGGCCCCGGCAATCTGTACGAAGCGGTCCAGGTGGCCGCCGATCCCCGCTCCCGCGGTCGCGGCGTCATGGCCGTGCTGAACGACAAGATCGAGGGGGCGCGCTCGATCACCAAGACCAACACCACGAGCATCGAGACGTTCAATTCTCCCAACGGCGGGCCGATCGGCTATGTCGACACCGCGGGCGGCATTCGTTTCATGGCCCAGGCTGCCGGTCTCAAGCGCGCGACCTATCAGCTCCCGGCCGGCGAGCAATTGCCCCGCGTCGAGATCGTCTACTCGCACGCCAACATGGACGCCGTTCCGATCGAGGACGCCATTTCCCACGGCGCCAAAGGCATCGTGCTGGCCGGTGTCGGTGACGGGAATACGTCGAAGCCGGCCCTCGATGCGCTCGAAGCGGCTGCGAAGAAGGGCATCCTCGTCATCCGTTCCACGCGGGTTCGGTCCGGCTTCGTCACGCGGAACGTCGAGGTCGACGACGACAAGAACGGCTTCGTCGTCTCCGAGGACCTCAATCCCCAGAAGGCACGCGTTCTCGCCCAATTGCTGATCGCGAGCGGCGTGACGGCTCCGGCCGAGCTCCAGAAGGCGTTCACGGCGACGTGGTAGAGTGAAACGAATCCCATCCTCGTGCACGGCTCACGGGGATGGGACTCTCTCTGCCGTCTCCACCATTCGGTCCGACCGAGGAATTGCGATTGCCGGCCCATGACTATTGTTTCATCGAGGGGGCCGCGCCGGATCATACTCCGTTGTTGATGCTTCATGGTTCGAGCGGGTCCGAGCGGGACATGGTGCCGCTGGCCGGACGGCTCGCGCCGGCCTCGATGGCGGTTGCGCTTCGAGGCACCGTGCCCTGGGAGGGCGGTTTCGCGTTCTTTCGCCGGTTCGAGGATCGTTCCATCGACGAACGCGATCTGCTTGCCCGGGCCGATCTGCTGGCTGGCGACGTGGTCCGGATCGGGATGAGCTATCGCTTTCCGAGGCCGCCGGTCGCGATCGGTTTTTCGAACGGCGCCATCATGGCCGCTGCGTTGGTCATGCTCTATCCTCGCTGTCTCTCCGGAGCCGTCCTTCTCAGGCCGCTATCGCCGTTCGCCGTTGATCCGGACACACGCCTCCCGAGCGTTCCGGCTCTCCTGATCGATGGTGACGATGACGAGCGGCGGCTGCGCGGCGATGGCGCCCGCCTGGCACAACGGCTGGCGCGCATGGGGGCAGACGTGACGCACCACCTGCTGCCGACAGGCCACGGGATCACGGAAGACGACATTGGCCTGACGCGCGAATGGTTGAAGCCGCTGCTCGGTGGACAGGGGCAGGGTGGATAGAGCCAGACGTCGTTCGATCAGTAGCGTGCGGTGACGGCTCCGGGCAGCGGACTGAAGTGGTAGTTCACGCCCAGTTTGAACAGATTTAGCGTCTGACCGACTTTGTCGACGCCCGGGGCGATATTGCCCTGGTCCGTTGCAGGGCCTGCGTTGATCGTCAGGACACCCGGGTCGGTGTGCTGCTGCGCGATCATCTTGATGTAATCGTACTCGCCCTTGATCGACCAGTTGCCGCCGAGCGCGTACTCGGCACCGACGCCGAGGACGATCCCGGAATGCACGGCCCTTCCGCTGGTGGATTCGGTGACGAGGCCGCCGCCGGCAGGAAGCGGTTCGACGGTACTGCCTGCGTGTCTCTCGCTGGCAATCGCTATGCCGCCCTTGCCATAGATCATCAGCCGGTCGCCGGCGACGAAACCGGCCCTGGCGCTGGCGATGGCCAGCCAGTCGATCGAGCTGTCGAGCCTGGTGACCGCGGTACCGCCGAAGAACGGGTCGGGGCCGCTGAGAGTCTGGCCGCCGCGCAGGCCCGTCCACATCCACTCGCCTTCGACGCCGAAGACGAACACACCGGACTGGACGTTGACGCCGCCATCGACGCCGCCGAGCCAGCCCTTCATGTCGTAGGCGCCGCTGCCGGGATTGGCGGGATCGACGAAGGTCGAACGCTGCATGTGGCCGAATCCGTAACCGCCCTGCGCGCCCAGAAAGGCACCGGTCCAGTCGGTGCCCAGCGCTGGTTTGACTGGTGGATAGATCGGATCGACTGCCGTTGGGCCGAGCCGGTAGTTCGCTCCGACCTTGAGCAGGTGGATCGCATCCTGCGCGATCGGCTCATTCACCTTGAAGGAGGGCAGGGTCACGCCATTGAACGTGGCCGGACCTATGAGGGGCGTCGTCCGCGTGCCGAAGCCCACGTAGTTATACTCCGCCTTGACCGACCAACGGCCATCAAGGGCGTATTCGGCGCCAAAGCCGATCGTGGGGGCCCAGCGAAATTCGCGGGCGTCCAGATGCTCGACAATCGTTCCGCCGAAAGCGTCGTTGAGCGCCTGGTTGTACGAATGCTTCTCCCAGGCTCCGGTCAGCCCGCCCTTGGCAAAGACGAACCAGCGGTCAGCGGCGAGGCCGGCGCGCCCGGTGATGGTGGCCATCCCCTCGATTCTGGAATTGCTGGAGGCCGTGAGCGTTCCCAGGAAGAACGGCCCCATACTGCCGGTCGTAAGCGTTTGCGAGCCGCTGATGTCGGCCCAGGATCCCTCCAGTTCGACGCCGAACACGAGGCTAGCGATCTGCTTGTTGATGCCGATTTGCGCGCCGCCCAAAAAGCCCCGGGCGGGAAAGTTAAGTTGCTCGTTCGTCCAATCCTTCATGCCGCCGCCATAGCCGGCATGCACGCCGACGTAGACGCCGCTCCAGTCGAAAGCGGGGACTGGCAGCGCAGCCGCCTTGACGGGGAGATCCGCGGCTGAAGCCGCCTGCGTCAATGCGAGACCAAGTGTAGCAGCCGAAATAAGTCTTCCCGTGATTGCCATTGAGCCCTCTGCAACCGGCGCGCGCATCTGGAGCGACGTCAAGGAGCTATACCGGGAGTGGGCTGCTTCGGCTTGGGGCACGCGCTACACCGACTTGGACAGATCACCACAAGTCCGACGATTGCCATCATCTGTGATCGCGTTGCCACATCGGCGGACGCGTCGGTCCGGCGCCGACGTCGCATCAGGCCGTGCCTGCATCGCCGCGCGAGACGAAGCAGGCCGGCAATGAAAGGGCTTTGAACGGTGCGAGATTTCCTGCGACAAAAAGAGCGCCGGGCAATCTCACTCTTATGGAGCGCTGCGTTGGACACGGGCGACGAATTGATCGCATTGGAGCTGTCCAGCTCCGCATTTGCCGAGCGCGACAGGACGGAAGCCTTTCACCAAATCTACGGTCGTGAAATTCTCAAGCTGGATATCGAGCCGTTGCCCGATACGGCGCTACAGATCGATATGAAATTGCGCGCCTTGCCCGGAATGTCCGTGGCGGTCGCGACCGTTTCTCCGATTTTCTGTCGCCACACCGAATCGATGATCGACAACGACGATCCGGTGATCGTGCTCAACCGCGATGGTGTGGCGACCCATAACCAAAATGGTCACGAGACGCATCTAGGTCCCGGCGACGCGATTCTGACTACGAATGGATTGCCGGGGACAGCGACCAATTGCACGACGAGGCGTGTGGTGACCTTGCGGATCAGCCGCGCGCTGATTGCGCCCTTGGTCAGAAACTTCGACGACGCCATCGGCAGACCGCTCGACAGGCAGAATCCGGCGCTTTCGCTCTTTCTGGATTATCTCGGCATCGTCAATGAGAGACAGACGCTCGCGAACGCCGCCATGCGGCGGGCCGTCGTGAGCCATATGCTTGATCTCGGTGCCCTGTTGCTGGGCGCCACTCCGGATGCCGCCGAGATGGCGAACAAGGGCGGCGTTGCGGCCGCCCGAATGCGGAACATCAAAGCCCACATTCGCGCCCAGTCCGGCAATCCCGGCTTCAGCCTGGACACTGTGGCGGCCAAGCAGGGCATTTCAAAATCCTATGTCCGGAGGCTGTTCGAGCTCGAAGGTACGAGCTTTACCGAGTTCGTCCTCAATCAGCGGCTGGCCTCGGCCTACAAGATGCTGACCGATGTGAGCCTCGCAGGCCGCTCGATCAGCGAAATCGCACACCAGTCCGGCTTCAACGACATCTCGTACTTCAATCGCACCTTTCGCCGCGTCTACGGCGCGTCCCCATCCGATATCCGTAAGTGAGCTGCAGGACGGGTAGGGCGAAGCGAAACCTGTTCCAGCGTGCAGGACGGATTGCCCCTCGGCTGCTCCGCCCTGCGAACGGCCCAAAACGAAAAGGCGCCCCTCGCGGGGCGCCTTTTGCCTGTCGCATTCAGTTCGGGCCGTTTAGCCCGAATAGTACATGTCGAACTCGACCGGATGCGGGGTCATTTCGAAGCGCTCGACTTCGGTCATCTTCAGCTCGATGTAGCTGTCGATGAAGTCGTCGTCGAACACGCCGCCGGCCTTCAGGAACGCGCGGTCCTTGTCGAGGTTTTCGAGCGCCTCGCGCAAGCTGCCGCACACCGTCGGGATCTGCTTCAGCTCTTCCTTCGGCAGGTCGTAGAGGTCCTTGTCCATCGCCGGACCCGGATCGATCTTGTTCTTGATACCGTCGAGGCCGGCCATCAGCATCGCGGCGAAGCCGAGATAGGGGTTGGCGAGCGGATCGGGGAAGCGCACCTCGACACGCTTGGCCTTCGGCGACGCGGTGTAGGGGATGCGGCAGGAGGCCGAGCGGTTGCGCGCGGAGTAGGCGAGCAGCACGGGGGCCTCATAGCCCGGGACCAGGCGCTTGTAGGAGTTGGTCGAGGGGTTGGTGAAGGCGTTGATCGCCTTGGCGTGCTTGATGATGCCGCCGATGTAGTGGAGGCAGGTCTCCGACAGGTCGGCGTACTTGTTGCCGGCGAACACCGGCTTGCCGTCCTTCCAGATCGACTGGTGCACGTGCATGCCCGAGCCGTTGTCGCCATAGACCGGCTTCGGCATGAAGGTGGCGGTCTTGCCGTAGATGTGCGCGACCTGGTGGATGCAGTATTTGTAGATCTGCAGATGGTCGGCCATCAGCGTCAGCGTGTCGAACTTCATGCCGAGCTCGTGCTGGGCGGAGGCGACCTCGTGGTGATGCTTCTCGACCTTGACGCCCATCTTGGCCATGGCCCCTAACATCTCCGAGCGCATGTCCTGCACCGAGTCCTGCGGCGGCACAGGGAAGTAGCCGCTCTTGGTGCGGACGCGGTGGCCGAGATTGCCGCCTTCATATTCGGTGTCGGTGTTGGTCGGCAGCTCCGAGGAGTCGAGCCTGAAGCCGGTGTTGTAGGGGCTGGAGGAAAAGCGCACGTCGTCGAACACGAAGAACTCGGCCTCGGGGCCGACGAACACGCTGTCGCCCACGCCCATCGACTTCACCATGGCTTCGGCCTTCTTGGCGATGCCGCGGGGGTCGCGGTTGTAGGGCTCGCCGGTGGTCGGCTCGAGCACGTCGCAGGTGATGACCATGGTGGTCTCGGCGAAGAACGGATCGATCGTCGCGGTCACCGGATCGGGCATCAGGCACATGTCGGACTCGTTGATCGCCTTCCAGCCGGCGATCGAGGAGCCGTCGAACATCGTCCCTTCGGCAAATATGTCTTCATCGATCATGCTGACGTCGAACGTCACATGCTGCCACTTGCCGCGCGGATCGGTGAAGCGCAGGTCGACGTACTTGACGTCGTTGTCCTTGATCGATTTCAGGACGTCTTTGGCGGTCTTCATGCATACCCCTTTTGGCTCTGCGGGTCGGTTTCCAGATGAGCAGGATTGTTCTCGCTTTTGGCGAGTTCGCGCGCGACCGCACAAACGAATTCAGGCCGCCGAAGCAGCCTTATTTCTTGTCAGAGTGTCGCAAAATGCGGGATAGCACCCGGCTCAGATAGCGTCCAGCCCGGATTCGCCGGTTCGGATGCGGATCGCCTCTTCGATGTTGGAGACGAAAATCTTGCCGTCACCGATGCGACCGGTCTGCGCAGCGCGGCGGATCGCGTCGATGGCACGCTCGACCAGATCGTCGCCGATCACGATCTCGATCTTTACCTTCGGCAGGAAGTCGACGATGTATTCTGCGCCGCGGTAGAGTTCGGCGTGCCCCTTCTGCCGGCCAAAGCCCTTGGCTTCGGTGACGGTGATGCCCTGAAGGCCGACTTCCTGAAGCGCTTCCTTCACCTCGTCGAGCTTGAACGGCTTGATGATGGCTTCGATTTTCTTCACTGCGCGCCTCCCGGCATTCGATCAAATAGCAACGTCTTCGTCAGGATGCGCTTTTCTCACGCACGATCTTGTCTTCGCTATGCCGGGATCCCTGACCAGTCCGGCACCAACGGCCGGCCACACCCTGATAGACGTCAGTGAGCACGACGAACCGAAGCGGCTTCCTCGAAAGCAGGGTCTATGCCAAGTTGCAAATGCCCTGATTATTGGAGCGTTATCAGCCTTTTAACGAGCATCTCTGATAGGTGGAGCCGACCGGCCCAAAATACCGAAGACTACGAAATAGGCAAACGGTTCAATATATATGCAGATCGGTGTTCCGTCTGTCGGATCGGCACGGAAGATGCCTGTTGAAGAGGCGTTTGTACAGGGAAGTGGCATGGAAGTTCTGACCAACGCCGAAATGCAGCGCGCCGACCAGCTCTCGATCGCGGCCGGTACGCCCGGCTTCAAGCTGATGCTGAGCGCGGGCCAGGCGGTCGCTGAGGCCGCCAATGCGCTGGTGGAGGAGGGGCCGATCCTGATCGTGGCCGGCCCCGGCAACAATGGCGGCGACGGTTTTGTCGCAGCCGCCGAGCTCGCCGCCCAGGGCCGCGAGGTCTCGGTGATCCTGATGTGCGAGCGCGACCAGCTCCAGGGCGATGCGGCCTCCGCCGCGCGCGGCTGGAAACACCCGGTGCTCCCGTTCAATCCGCAGGCGATCGGAAAGCCTGCGCTGATCATCGATGCGCTGTTCGGCGCGGGCCTCGGCCGCCCCGTCGACGGTGAGGCGCGCGCGATGATCGCGGCGATCAACGCCAACGGTGCGCCGGTGCTTGCGGTCGATCTGCCGAGCGGCATCAACGGCACCAGCGCCGCCGTGCTTGGCGATGCGGTCAACGCCACCGAGACCGTCACCTTCTTCCGCAAGAAGCCGGCGCACCTGCTGCTGCCGGGGCGGATGCATTGCGGCCGCGTCCGCGTTGCCGACATCGGTATCGATGCACAGGTGCTGGACGAGATCAGGCCGCAGACCTTCGAGAACGAGCCGGATTTCTGGGGTGCGGCCTTTCCGGTGCCGCGGATCGACGGCCACAAATATGCGCGAGGGCATGTGCTGGCGGTCTCGGGCGACGCAGCCGCGACCGGCGCCCCCCCCCCCCCCCCCCCCCGCGGCTCGCCGCGCGCGGCGCGCTACGGGCCGGTGCCGGGTTGGTGACGCTGGCGAGCCCGCGCGATGCGCTCGCGATCAATGCGGCCGCGCTGACTGCCGTGATGGTTCGTCCCGTCGACACCGCGATCGAGTTCGGCGAGCTGCTCGGCGACAAGCGCTACAACACCTGCATCATTGGCCCCGGCGCGGGCGTCGGCGATCGCACCTGCGATTTCGTCCACACGGCGCTTAACGCGCAGCGGCGTCTGGTGCTGGACGCGGATGCGCTGACGAGCTTTGCCGCGAATCCCGAGCGCCTGTTTGAATCGATCAAGTCCTCGCAGGACAATGCGGTGGTGCTGACGCCGCACGAGGGCGAGTTTCCGCGCCTGTTCTCCGATCTCAGCAACAAGCATCCCGGCCGCTCCAAGCTCGAGCGCGTCCGCGCCGCCGCCGAACGTTCCGGCGCCGTGGTGCTGCTGAAGGGGTCGGATACCACCATCGCCGCGCCCGACGGCCGCGCCACCATCGCCGCCAACGCGCCGCCCTGGCTGGCCACAGCCGGTGCCGGCGACGTGCTCTCCGGCATCATCGCAGGGCTTTTGGCGCAGGGCGTGCCGGCGTTCGAAGCCGCCAGCATCGGCGTGTGGATGCATGGCGAGGCGGCAAGCGAGGCGGGGCCGGGGTTGATCGCGGAGGACCTGACCGAGACGCTGCCGGCCGTGCACCGGCGGATCTATAATGCGCTGGGGATCGAGTACTGAGCTGTTCGCTACGGCGGGTAGGATGGGTTTCGCTTTCGCTCTACCCATCCGACGAAACCTCACTCCACCCCGTACCAGCGCACCAGCCGCGGCGCGGCCCAGTCGGTCACGACGGATTCGATCAGCCAGCGTCCCGGTGAGGTCGCAGCGAACGCGATGCGCTGGGTCTGGCCGGGCTCGATCGCGAGCGTGTCCAGCCAGTAGGGCTTCCAGCCATCGTCGAGGCGGTCGAGCAGGCGGAAGTGGTGGCCGTGCAGGTGGAACACGGCGGTGAGGGGCGCGGGGTTCTTGAGGGTCAGCACGACGGTGCGGCCGGTCCTGGCGCGGAAGGCCGGCGCCGAGGAGGTGGAGAAATTCGCAGGCCGCGCCCAGCCGGTGTCGGGCGCACCGAGCGCGACATCGAACCGCAGGGCGCCCCTGAGGTCGAGCTGGTCGGGCAGGGCATTCGCAGGGAGCGGCTGTGGCGGCAACAGCGGCGCGCGCCGCTCCATCGTGCCGGAGATCGTGAGATTTCCGATCGGGCGCGCCTCCTTGCCGTCATGCAGCAGGAATGCGGCCGATGTGGCTGCATCCACAAAGGCGTCGGCACGCGCGCCGGGGGCCAGCACCAAGGCGCCGTTGCGGGCCGGGAACGGCTCGGCCGGCTGTCCGTCCAGGGCCATCACGCGGACGTCGTGACTTTCCAATTTGATTGCCAGAACAGTGCGTTGGGAGCCGTTGATAAAGCGCAACCGCAGCCGCTCATTGGCCGCGGCTGAGAGCTCGCATGAAGTCTGCCCGTTGATCGTATAGAGCGGGGTCGTGTCCTTCGGGTCGCGGCCTGGGGGCAGCGCTGTCCCATCCGGCCGCAGGCGCCATTCCTCGATCAGCAGGACCTCGTCACGATCGACGGCGACGCGGCTCGTCTCCTCCGCGATGATCGGAAGTGGGCGCGCCGGCTGCTTCAGGCCGTCCTCGAAGAGGCGAAAGTCGGTCAGCAGGGTTCCGGCGTTTGGTATTGAAATAATTGAAGTTTCAGTTGCATCCGGCGCTGTCGGCGCGCGCCCCCGCAGCGGGTCGGCCGCGGCCGGGCCGTTGAGGCCGTACCAGACTGGCGCAAGTGGCACAGGCAGGTCGTTACGGAACACCACCTCGCAGCGGTCGCCACGCTTGAGATGGACGCCCCTGGTGTGGCTTACGGCGGCCAGCTCCCAGATGGGTGTCGGCGGCTGACCCGGCCTCAAGGCCAGGGTCGCCAGGCGGGCCTGAAGGGCGAGCTGGGCGGTCACGGGCGGGACTGCGCCACCGGCCATCAACCCGGCCGCCGAGGCTCCAAGGCCGCCAAAAAGGCCGGCCAAAACCTCGCGCCGATTAGGGTCAAAGATCCGCGGTTTCATGGTCCGATCCGGACCACGCCGCGCTGGATAAGTCCAGCCATCGTGCCTACTTGAAGCCTGCCTCCATCAGGCCATTTTTTTGCTGCGAACAGTCAAGCACATGCTATAAGCCCGGCCGCCCGCGGCATCGCGGCCGGTCTTGATGCAAATTCACGCGGGCGTGGCGGAACTGGTAGACGCGCTGGATTTAGGTTCCAGTGACGAAAGTTGTGGGGGTTCGAGTCCCTCCGCCCGCACCAAGCGCTTTCAGCGTTTGCACGGATTACCGAAGGGCTGCTTCCTTACGGAGTGTTTCCGGCGGGAGCGGTCCGATGAACCACCGGCGTTGAGGCGTTCGCCTCGCGCCGGATCGATTAATGACAGCGTCCCGACGCGAGAGCGTGCCGGGACCGAACGAGAAGAAGATTGGACGCCATGCAGGTCACAGAAACCCTCTCGGAAGGTTTGAAGCACGAGTTCAAGATCAGCGTTCCCGCGTCTGATCTCGACGCCAAGGCCGGCGCCAAGCTCGTCGACCTCAAGGACAAGGTCCGCATCAACGGCTTCCGTCCCGGCAAGGTGCCGGTCGCTCACCTGAAGAAGGTCTATGGCCGCTCGGTGATGGCCGAGACCATCGACCAGACCATCCGCGACACCAACACGCAGCTGTTCTCCGAGCGCGGCTTCCGCCTTGCGACCGAGCCCAAGATCACGATGCCGAGCGAGCAGGCCGAGGTCGAGGAACTGCTGAGCGGCAAGACCGATCTGACCTACACGGTCGCGATCGAGGTGGTGCCGTCGATCGCGCTGGCCGACTTCAAGACCTTCCAGGTCGAGAAGCCCGTGGCTGACGTCACCGACACCGACGTCGACGAGGCGATCAAGCGCATCGCCGACAGCAACCGCGGCTATGCCGCGAAGGCCGAGGGCGCCAAGGCCGAGTCCGGCGACCGCGTCACCATCAACTTCAAGGGCACCATCAACGGCGAAGCCTTCGAAGGCGGCACCGGCGAGGGCATTCAGGTCGTGATCGGCTCCAACACCTTCATCCCCGGCTTCGAGGAGCAGCTCACCGGCATCGGCGCGGGCGAGACGCGCACGCTGAAAGTGTCGTTCCCCAAGAACTACATGAACGACAAGCTCGCCGGCCAGCCAGCCGAGTTCGAGACCACCGCGACCTCGATCGAAGCGCCGCAGGACATCGCGATCGACGACGAGTTCGCCAAGACGCTCGGCCTTGAATCGCTGGACAAGCTGAAGGAAGCCGCGCGCGAGCGTCTGGTTGCCGAGTTCGCGGGTGCGACGCGCCAGCGCGTCAAGCGTGCGCTGCTCGACCGTCTCGACGAGGCGCATCGTTTCGAGGCGCCGCCTTCGCTCGTCGACGAGGAGTTCAATCTGATGTGGAACTCGGTCAAGGCCGAGATGGACTCGGCCGGCAAGACCTTTGCCGACGAGGACACCACTGAAGACGCCGCCAAGGAAGAATACCGCAAGATCGCCGACCGCCGCGTGCGCCTCGGCCTCGTGCTCTCCGAGATCGGCGAGAAGAACAAGATCACCGTGACCGACGACGAGGTCGGCCGCGCCGTGATCGAGCGGGCGCGCCAGATGCCCGGCCGCGAGAAGGAAGTCTGGGACTATTACCGCAGCAACGCCCAGGCGCTGGCCCAGCTTCGTGCACCGATCTATGAGGACAAGGTCGTCGATTTCATCCTCGAGCTCGCCAACGTGACCGAGAAGAAGGTCTCGCGCGAGGACCTCTACAAGGACGACGAGGCGGAAAAGACCGCGGCCTGAAGGCTTTGAGACAGTCTTCTATTAAGGATGATCAGCGGAAGGGCCCGGCTAGCCATGTGGCTGGCTGGGCCTTTTTGCGAGAATCAGCTTCAAGTGCCCGGTGGATTAAGCCTTAATTCGCTCCGCACTTGTCTGGCGCGAATTGGGCTATATCTGTCGATACATCCTGTACCCGATCTTCTACCGCTACCAACTTCCTGCATCACGGGCGTCCATCGGCCTTCCGGCAAGATCCAGCCAAACTGGCAGCCAAGACTGGCGATGTCCGCCTCCGAAAACCCTAGGTGACTCATGCGCGATCCGGTTGAAACCTACATGAACCTCGTGCCCATGGTGGTCGAGCAGACCAACCGTGGCGAGCGCGCCTACGACATTTTCTCGCGCCTGCTGAAAGAGCGCATCATTTTCCTGACCGGACCGGTCGAGGACGGCATGTCGACGCTGGTCGTAGCGCAGCTGTTGTTCCTCGAGGCGGAAAATCCGAAGAAGGAAATCTCGATGTACATCAACTCGCCGGGCGGCGTGGTGACGTCGGGCCTTGCGATCTACGACACCATGCAGTTCATCCGCCCGCCGGTCTCGACGCTGTGCACGGGGCAGGCGGCCTCGATGGGCTCGCTGCTGCTCGCCGCCGGCGAGAAGGACATGCGCTTCTCGCTGCCGAACGCGCGCATCATGGTGCACCAGCCCTCCGGCGGTTTCCAGGGCCAGGCCACCGACATCATGCTGCACGCGCAGGAAATCCTGAACCTGAAGAAGCGGCTCAACGAGATCTACGTGAAGCACACCGGCCAGACCTACAAGACGATCGAGGATGCGCTGGAACGCGACAAGTTCCTGACAGCCAACGACGCCAAGGAGTTCGGCCTGGTCGACAGGGTCATCGACAAGCGCGCCGAAGAGCCGGCGGCAGCGAAGACCCAGTAGCACCACCGGTCGGCAACGGCGATCCCTCGGGGTCGCCGGGTACCTTCAGGGGAGCGTTCACGTTTAGGACTCGTGTGCGCGCCGCAAAACGCCGTTTTGCGCCCCGCGACAGGCAGAAAGTTCCGCTTTCGTGCTTGTTTTTCGTGGCAATCCAGCAACGCCGGGGTGATTTCGATCACTTCGCCCGTGCCAAGACCTGAAATCACGGTATTGTCACGGGTAGCCGGCGACCCCCGATTAGCGAATTCTTGATAGTCGGGTGACAGCATGGTTGGCTACGAATGATCCGCTATGATCGCGGGAGAATCGAGTGACCGTGATTCGCACGGGATGTAACGCGTAGGGTCTTTTTTGGTACGGAATTTGCTCTATTTGAGCTTCATACCGACCGGTGTGTCGGGATGGAGCGATCGAGCGGAACGAGATCGAACCGCGGACGGAGACATGAATGAGTAAGGTCGGCACGAGCGACTCCAAGAACACGCTATATTGCTCGTTCTGCGGCAAGAGCCAGCACGAAGTCCGCAAACTGATCGCGGGTCCCACGGTCTTCATCTGCGACGAGTGCGTCGAGCTTTGCATGGACATCATCCGCGAGGAGAACAAGTCCTCGCTGGTCAAGTCGCGCGACGGCATCCCGACGCCGAAGGAAATCTGCAAGGTGCTGGACGATTACGTGATCGGCCAGAGCCATGCGAAGAAGGTCCTGTCGGTCGCGGTGCACAACCACTACAAGCGCCTCAACCACCAGACCAAGCACAACGACGTCGAACTCGCGAAGTCGAACATCCTGCTGATCGGTCCGACTGGTTCGGGCAAGACGCTGCTCGCGCAGACGCTCGCCCGCATCCTGGACGTGCCGTTCACGATGGCGGACGCGACGACGCTGACCGAAGCCGGCTATGTCGGTGAGGACGTCGAGAACATCATCCTGAAGCTGCTCCAGTCCGCCGACTACAATGTCGAGCGCGCCCAGCGCGGCATCGTCTACATCGACGAAATCGACAAGATCAGCCGCAAGTCCGACAATCCCTCGATCACGCGCGACGTGTCGGGTGAGGGCGTGCAGCAGGCGCTGCTCAAGATCATGGAGGGCACGGTGGCTTCGGTCCCGCCGCAGGGCGGCCGCAAGCATCCGCAGCAGGAGTTCCTGCAGGTGGATACCACCAACATCCTGTTCATCTGCGGCGGTGCGTTCGCCGGCCTCGAGAAGATCATCTCGGCGCGCGGGCGGTCGACCTCGATCGGCTTCGGCGCCCAGGTGCTCGCGCCGGAGGACCGCCGTACCGGCGAGATCTTCCGTCACGTCGAGCCTGAGGATCTCCTGAAGTACGGCCTCATCCCCGAATTCGTCGGCCGTCTGCCGGTCGTGGCGACGCTCGAGGATCTGGACGAGACCTCGCTGAAGAAGATCCTGACCGAGCCGAAGAACGCGCTGGTGAAGCAGTACCAGCGCCTGTTCGAGATGGAGAACATCGAGCTGACCTTCGCCGACGAGGCGCTTGGCGCGGTCGCCCGCAAGGCGATCGAGCGCAAGACCGGCGCGCGTGGCCTGCGTTCGATCCTCGAGGCGATCCTGCTCGAGACCATGTTCGACCTGCCGGGTCTGGAAGGTGTGGAAGAAGTCGTGATTTCGCGCGAAGTCGTGGAAGGCACGGCCCGTCCGCTCTACATCTACGCCGATCGATCCGATCGTGCCGTCGAGAACGCCAGCGCCTGATTTGCGGCGCTGGAACGCTCCAATCGTCCTGAGAAGTGACGGCTGCGGAATGTATCTCCGCAGCCGACGTTGCGTCGCTTACCCGTGTGCGTAAGCGCCTGATGGCGCGCGTTTTTCAATGACTTGACACCCCCCCGGTCGATAGCCACCTAATGTCGGCGGCGAGCGTGAGTTCTCTTCAAGATTCGCCTCAGTTCCGATCCGGCAAGCCCGGTCCAACCATAGAATGGTAGACCGGTTTTGTGGATCACCTCGGCACCTTGTGGCGGTTGCGCATGAGCATGGCGGACTGCGTGCAGGGGGGCAAAGCAAAAGGAAAAGGCCATGACTAATCCAAAACCCCGGCCAACCATCGTCCATGGCGAGACGCACGCTTATCCCGTGCTTCCCTTGCGCGACATCGTCGTCTTCCCTCACATGATCGTGCCGCTCTTCGTCGGCCGCGAGAAGTCGATCCGCGCGCTCGAAGAGGTGATGAAGAACGACGCGCTGATCATGCTCGCAACGCAGAAGAACGCGTCCGACGATGATCCGGCGCCCGATGCGATCTACGAGACCGGTACGCTTGCCAGCGTGCTCCAGCTCCTGAAGCTTCCCGACGGCACCGTGAAGGTGCTGGTCGAAGGGCTCGAGCGTGCGCGCGTGCAGAAATACACCGATCGCGCCGATTATTACGAAGCGACCGCCATTGCGCTGGCCGATACCGATGCGAAGTCGGTCGAGGCGGAGGCGCTGGCGCGCTCGGTCGTGTCCGACTTCGAGAGCTACGTGAAGCTCAACAAGAAGATCTCGGCGGAGGTCGTCGGCGTCGTGCAGGCGATCACCGATTTCGCCAAGCTCGCCGACACCGTCGCCTCGCATCTCGCCGTCAAGATCGCGGATCGCCAGGGCATCCTGGAGACGCTGTCGGTCACCACGCGCCTCGAAAAGGTGCTGGGCCTGATGGAGAGCGAGATCTCGGTGCTCCAGGTCGAGAAGCGCATCCGCTCGCGCGTCAAGCGCCAGATGGAGAAGACCCAGCGCGAGTACTATCTCAACGAGCAGATGAAGGCGATCCAGAAGGAACTCGGCGACGACGACGGTCGCGACGAGCTCGCCGATCTCGAAGAGAAGATCTCCAAGACCAAGCTTTCCAAGGAAGCGCGCGAGAAGGCGCAGCACGAATTGAAGAAGCTGCGCCAGATGTCGCCGATGTCCGCGGAAGCGACCGTCGTGCGCAACTATCTGGATTGGCTGCTGTCGATCCCGTGGAACAAGAAGTCCAAGGTCAAGAAGGACCTGGAATCGGCGCAAGCCATCCTGGACTCCGATCACTACGGTCTGGAGAAGGTCAAGGAACGTATCGTCGAGTATCTCGCGGTGCAGTCGCGCGCCAACAAGCTGACGGGACCGATCCTGTGCCTCGTCGGACCTCCCGGCGTCGGCAAGACCTCGCTCGGCAAGTCGATCGCGAAGGCGACCGGGCGCGAGTTCGTGCGCGTCTCGCTCGGCGGCGTGCGCGACGAGGCCGAGATCCGCGGTCACCGCCGCACCTATATCGGCTCGATGCCCGGCAAGATCATCCAGTCGATGCGCAAGGCCAAGTCGTCCAATCCGCTGTTCCTGCTGGACGAGATCGACAAGATGGGCGCCGACTTCCGCGGCGATCCGTCCTCGGCTTTGCTCGAGGTCCTGGACCCCGAGCAGAACGGGACCTTCAACGACCACTATCTCGAGGTCGACTACGATCTGTCCAACGTGATGTTCATCACGACCGCGAATACGCTCAATATTCCGGGACCGCTGATGGACCGCATGGAGATCATCCGGATCGCGGGCTACACCGAGAACGAGAAGGTCGAGATCGCACGCAAGCACCTGATCCCGAACGCGGTGTCCAAGCATGGCCTGGACTCCAAGGAGTTCTCGATCGACGACGACGCGCTGCTGCTGCTGATCCGCCGCTACACCCGCGAAGCGGGCGTGCGTAACCTGGAGCGTGAGCTCTCCACACTCGCCCGCAAGGCGGTGAAGGAGCTCATGATCTCCAAGAAGAAGTCGGTCAAGGTCACCGAGAAGTCTCTCGAAGAGCTTCTGGGTGTGCCGAAGTACCGCTTCGGCGAGATCGAGAGCGAGCCGCAGGTCGGCATCGTCACCGGCCTTGCCTGGACCGATGTCGGCGGCGAGCTCTTGACCATCGAAGGCGTCATGATGCCGGGCAAGGGCAAGATGACGGTCACGGGCAACTTACGCGACGTGATGAAGGAATCGATCTCGGCGGCGGCGTCCTATGTCCGCTCGCGCGCGATCGTCTACGGCATCGAGCCGCCGCTGTTCGACCGGCGCGACATCCACGTGCACGTGCCGGAAGGCGCGACGCCGAAGGACGGTCCGTCGGCGGGCGTGGCGATGGCCACCGCGATCATCTCGGTCATGACCGGCATCCCGGTCCGCCACGATGTCGCGATGACCGGCGAGATCACGCTGCGCGGTCGTGTGCTGCCGATCGGCGGTCTGAAGGAGAAGCTGCTGGCCGCTGCCCGCGGCGGCATCAAGACGGTGCTGATCCCCGAGGACAACGCCAAGGATCTCACGGAGATTTCCGATGCGATCAAGGGCGGCATGGAGATCATTCCGGTCTCGCGGCTGGACGATGTCGTCGCCAAGGCGCTGGTGAGGAAGCCGGTGCCGATCGTCTGGGAAGAGGACACCAAGGTGACGGTGAAGCCGGACGGCGACGAAGCCGCCGGTGGCCTGACCGCTCACTGATCTCCAGCGAAAGATGATAAAACGGCGCCTTCGGGCGCCGTTTTTGTTTTGAGGCAAGGGAACGAGGGCGATGCGGATCGACGGGCAATGCCATTGCGGGCAGATCACCTTTGAGGCCGAGATCGACCCCGAGGCGGTCTCGATCTGCCACTGCCGGGACTGCCAGACGCTGACGGGATCGCCGTTCCGGGTCACCGCGATCTGTTCCGCCGGCGACGTCAGGCTCACCGGCGGAACCCCGAAAATCTACGGTAAGCGCGGCGACAACGGCCGGATGCGCTTCCAGCATTTTTGCGCCGACTGCGGTTCCCCGCTGTTCACCAGTGGCGAGCGCGACCAGGCCGACGATTGGGGCATCCGCTGGGGCAGCATCCGCCAGCGCGACGCTCTGAGGCCCAGCCGACAGATCTGGTGCCAGTCGGCGGCGGTATGGATCGACGCCGTGCCGGCGCTGCCGGGGAGGCCGGGGGATTGATGTTCCGTACTTGCCCACCGAGGGCGGGTAGGGATAAAGAGGCGGCGAGGGGCGGTTAGCTCAGCTGGTTAGAGCATCTCGTTTACACCGAGAGGGTCCGCGGTTCGAATCCGTGACCGCCCACCAGATGCGCTCGCTGATGCGGTCTATCCGGCCATCCGCATCGGGTTATGTGACCCCTGGTCAAGGGAGTGCTTCCAAGAGCGATGGTGTCGTGTTGGCCCATATGATGACGAAGAAATCCCATGGCTAAGGCATATATCTTCGGTGCGGGTGGCCATGCGCGCGTGATCGCCTCGTTCCTCGATGTTGCGCCCGTCTTTGTCGTTCGCAGCCTGGACGGCCAGGCGGCGCTGCCGGGAAGCATGATGTCCGAGGACGACTATTTCCGTGAGCTCCCGCCCGGGGATGCCTACCTTGGAATAGGGGCCAACCCGGTGCGCGAACTCTGTGCATCGCGCTTGCGGGCAGCCAAGGTGAATATGCCGCCGTGCGTCGCTCCGACGGCCTTTGTCGCGAGGGATGCCGAAATCGAGAGCGGCGCCGTGATTGGGGCCGGTGCTGTGATCGGCTCCAGAGCCCTGATCGGGCGTGACACCATCGTCAACACCCTTTCCAGCGTCGACCACGATTGTGTTCTCGGTGCGCTGTCCCAGGTGACGGTCGGCGTGACGTTCGGCGGCGGGGTCAGAGTTGGCGCCAATTGCTTCTTTGGCATGAAGAGCGGCGTCTTTCCGAACAGGATCATCGGCGACAATGTTCAGGTCATGGCTGGCAGCCTGATCAGTGCCGATGTCGAGCCGAATGTCATGATGGGCGGAAATCCGGCGCAACTCGTCAAGCGCATATGAGCGGGGGGCTCCAATGCAACAGCCTAGCGGACACGCAGAGAACGCCGACCAGATCGCCTATTGGAACGGGCCGAGCGGGCAGCGCTGGGCCGACCGCCACACGGCGCAGGAGAGCCTGCTCGGTCCCATTGCCGACGTGCTGATCGACCGTGCCAGGCCGAAGCCGGGGGAACGCGTTCTCGATGTCGGCTGCGGCTCCGGTGCGACGACGTTCGCGTTCGCCAAGGCGGTGGCGCCTGACGGATTTGCGCTCGGCCTCGACGTCTCCGAACCGATGCTGTCGCAGGCACGCGCGTTCGCGCCAAAGGGCCTGGCGCTCGAGTTCGTGCAGGCAGATGCGACGGTCCATCCGTTCGAGCCGGCGAGTTTTGATCTCTTGGCCTCGCGCTTCGGCGTCATGTTCTTCGCCGATCCCATCGCGTCCTTCACCAACCTCCGCCGCGCGCTGAAGCCGACGGGACGGCTCGCCTTCGCCTGCTGGCGCGAGCCGAAGGAAAACCCGTGGATGATGGCGCCGCTGATGGCGGTCTACAAACACGTGCCGAAGATGCCGCCGGTCGGGCCGGAGGAGCCGGGCCCGTTCGCCTTTGCATTGGAGGAGCGCGTGACGCGCATCCTGAAAGGTGCAGGCTTCGTCGATGTGGCGATGGAGCCGCACAATCTCGCGATGGATGTCGCGATCGGCGGTGGTCTCGATGCGGCCGTCGACGGCGCCTTGCAGATTGGCCCGGCCAGCCGCGCGCTCCAGGGCCATCCGCCGGAGACGTACCAGGCCGCAAAAGCCTCGATCCGCGAGATGCTGACGCCGTTCCTGAAGGGGCAGAGCGTGGCGCTGCAGGGGGCGATCTGGATCGTGACGGCGAAGGCGGCTTAAGGCGCGACTCTCACCGCGCCGTCATTGCGAGGGGCTCTTGCGACGAAGCAATCCAGAAATGTCTCCGCGGTGGTCGTCTGGATTGCTTCGCTTCGCTCGCAATGACGGTGTGGAGGCAGAATGCCTCACACCACATCATCCGGCGCCAGCGCGCAGCCATTGTCCGGATGCGTTTCCACCTGAAGCGTGGTGTGGCCGATGCGGAAGGTGGCCTTCAGCATCTGCGCCGTCTCCATCAGGAATGCATCGCCGCTACCTGCGGGCATGACGAGATGGCAGGTCAGCGCCGTCTCGGTGGTCGAGATCGGCCAGACATGGAGGTCGTGGATCCCTGAGACGCCCGGCCGCTCCAGCAGAAACATCCTGATCGCGGCGAGGTCAGTGCCCTTGGGCGCGGCCGCCATCGACATGTCGATGGAGCCGCGGAGCAGGCTGGTGGTGCTCCAGAGGATGGTGGCGCAGATGACGAGGCTGGTGACGGGATCGAGCCAGAGCCAGCCGGTCCAGATGATCAGCGCCGCCGAGACGACGACGCCGAGCGAAACCGCGGCATCGGCGGCCATGTGCAGATAGGCGCCTTCGATGTTGATGTCGTCCTTGCGTCCGCTCGCGAACAGCAGGGCGGTGAAACCATTGATGAGGATGCCGATGCCAGCGACCACCATTACGGTGACACCCGCGACCGGCTCCGGCTCGCGCAGGCGCAAGATCGCCTCCCAGCCGATCGCGCCGGTTGCGACCAGCAGGAACACCGCGTTGGCCAGTGCCGCCAGGATGGTGGAGGCGCGAAAGCCGTAGGTGAAGCGGCCGCTCGGCGCGCGCCGCGCCGCGATCGAGGCGCCCCAGGCTACGACCAGACCGAGCACGTCAGACAGATTATGGCCGGCATCTGCAAGCAGGGCGGTGGAGTTGCCGATGTAACCATAGACCGCTTCGGCCACGACCAGTGCGGTGTTGAGCGCGATGCCGATCGCAAACGCCTTGCCGAAGTTGGCGGGCGCGTGGATATGCGCGTGGCCAAAACCATGGTCATGACCATGGCTGTGGTCGTGACCATGATCATGCGAATGGCCGGCATGGTCATGATGGTGATGGCCGTGGTGGTCGTGGCTGCCCAAACCTAGCGCTCCCCGGAAGCCGCCAAATCAGGCGCCATTGTAGGCGTTTCGGTAGCCCCGTCACGCCGGAACAGCACGTAGAGCGCCGGCAGCACCAGCAGCGTCAGCACGGTCGAGGAGATGATGCCGCCGATCACCACGGTCGCAAGCGGCCGCTGCACCTCGGCGCCGGCACCTGTGGCGAGTGCCATCGGCACGAAGCCGAGCGAGGCGACGAGCGCGGTCATCAGCACCGGCCGCAGCCGGGTCAGTGCGCCCTCGCGCACGGCCTCCGCAATGGGCCGCCCCTCGCTGCGCAGCCGCTCGATGAAGGCGATGATGACGAGGCCGTTGAGCACGGCGACACCGGACAGCGCGATGAAGCCGACGCCGGCGCTGATCGACAGCGGGATGCCGCGCAGCAACAGCGCCGCGACGCCGCCGGTCAGCGCCAGCGGCACGCCGGAGAACACCAGCGCGGCATCCGCCGCCGATCCCATGCCCATGAACAGCAGCAGGAATACCAGCAGCAGCGCCACCGGCACCACGATGGTCAGCCGCTTGGTGGCGGAGACCAGCTGCTCGAACTGTCCGCCCCAGCCGATCCAGTAGCCGGGCGGCAGCTTGACCTTCTCTGCAACGACGGCCTGGGTCTCGGCGACGAAGGAGCGCAGATCGCGTCCCCTGACATTGGCCATCACGACGACGCGGCGCTTGCCGTTCTCGCGGCTGATCTGGTTCGGCCCGGGCGCGATCTCGATCGCCGCAACGGAGGACAGGGGGACGTAGCGCAGCGTCGTTCCCGATGCACCTGGCCAGGCGGTTTTGGTGACGGCCGCGGTATCCTCCCCCGGCGGCAGCGGGATCGGCAGCGACTTGATCGTGTCGGGGTTGGCACGCAGGCTTTCCGGCAGCCGCACCACGATGTCGAAGCGGCGATCTCCCTCGAACAGCTTTCCGACCGGCTTGCCGCCGATCGCGATCTCGACCAGGTTCTGCACCTCGCTCAGGCTGAGGCCGTAGCGCGACAGCGCCTGACGGTCGAGCCTGACGGTGAGGATCGGCAGGCCCGCGACCTGCTCGGTCTTGACGTCCGCGGCGCCCTCGATGCCGCGGACCACGCCGTTGACCTGCTGGGCGATGCCGGCGAGCACGTCGAGATCGTCGCCGAAGATCTTGACGCCGACGTCGCTGCGGATGCCGGCGATGAGCTCGTTGAAGCGCATCTGGATCGGCTGGGTCATGCCGTAGGCCGTGCCGGGCAGGGTGTTGGCGGCGCGTTCAAGTTCGGCGACCACCTCGTCCTTGGGCTTGCCCGGATCGGGCCATTCGTCGCGTGGTTTGAGCGTGACGTAGGTGTCGGTCATATTCGGCGGCATCGGATCGTTGGCGATCTCGGCGGTGCCGATCTTGGAGAAGATGGTCGCGACCTCCGGGACCTGCTTGATCGTCTTTTCCAGCCGGAGCTGCATGTCGACGCTCTGGGTCAGGCTGGTGCCGGGAATCCTTATGGTCTCGATGGTGATGTCGCCTTCGTCCAGGCTCGGAATGAATTCGCCGCCCATGCGCGTCGCGGCGAAGACGCTGCCGGCGACGATCAGTATGGCGCCAAACGCGACGCTGCCGCGGTAGCGGATGGACCGATCGAGCAGCGGCACATAGAATCGCTTGGCCGCTCGCATGAAGGCGTTCTCTGTCTCCGAGACCTTGCCGGTGACGACAATCGCCACCGCGGCCGGGACGAAGGTGATCGACAACAGCGCCGCGCCCGCGAGTGCCATCAGCACGGTCAGGGCCATCGGCGTGAACATCTTGCCCTCGGTCCCCGTCAGGGTCAGAACCGGCAGGTAGACCACGGCAATGATGAGCGTGCCGAACAGGCTCGGCTTGATGACCTCGCTGCTGGCGGCGCGGATCGTCTCCATCCGTTCCTCGAGCGACAGCAGCCGACCACGCCGGTGCTGTTCGGCAGCGAGCAGCCGCAGGCAGTTTTCGACGATGATGACCGCGCCGTCGACGATGATGCCGAAGTCGATCGCGCCGAGGCTCATCAGATTGGCGCTGACCTTGCTCTCGACCATGCCCGTGATCGTGAACAGCATCGACAGCGGGATGACGCAGGCCGTGATCAGCGCGGCGCGGATGTTGCCGAGGATCAGGAACAGCACCGCGATCACGAGCGCCGCGCCCTCGATGAGGTTCTTCTCGACGGTCTGGATGGTGGCTTCCACGAGATGCGTGCGGTCGTAGACGGCGCGCGCGATCACGCCGTCGGGGAGCGATTTCGCGATCTCCGTGAGCCTGGCCTTCACGCGCTGGGCCACGGTGCGGCTGTTCTCGCCGATCAGCAGCATGGCGGTGCCGAGCACGGTTTCGCTGCCGTTCGTTGTCGCAGCGCCCGAGCGCAGGTCCTGGCCTTCCTGGACGTCGGCGACATCGCGGATACGCACCGGCACGCCGCCGCGCGAGCCGATCACGATGTCGCGGATCTCCTCGATATTGGCGACCTGGCCGGGCGCGCGGACGAGATATTGCTCGCCGTTGCGCTCGATATAGCCGGCGCCGACATTGGCGTTGTTGGCGGCCAGTGCCGTCATGATATCGCGGAAGCCGAGCTTGTAGGCCATCAGGCGGCCGGGGATCGGCAGCACGTGGAATTGCCGCTCATGACCGCCGATCGAGTTGACCTCGATCACGCCGGGAATGGTGCGCAGCTGCGGCTTGATGATCCAGTCCTGGATGGTGCGCAGTTCCGTCGGCGTAAACTCGGCGCCGGACGGCGACTTCGCGCCGGCCTTGGCCTCGACCGAGTAGACATAGATCTCGCCGAGCCCGGTCGAGATCGGCCCCATAGCGACCTCGGTGCTTGCAGGCAGCTGGTCCTTTGCCTGCTGGATGCGCTCGTTGACGAGCTGGCGCGCAAAATAAATGTCGGTGCCGTCCTGGAATACGACGGTGACCTGGCTCAGGCCGTAGCGTGAGATCGAGCGGGTGTAGTCGAGCCTGGGCAGGCCGCCCATCGCGGTCTCGATCGGGAAGGTGATGCGCTGCTCGGCTTCGAGCGGCGACAGCCCCGGCGCACGCGTGTTGATCTGGACCTGGACGTTGGTGACGTCAGGCACCGCGTCGATCGGCAGGCGGGTGAAATTCCAGGCGCCGAAGGCGCCGGCCGCGAGCGCGAACAGGACCACGAGCCACCGTTGACGAATGGAGAAGCCTAGGAGGGCGTCAATCAAGGTCGGCGTCTCCCTTGCCCATCTCCGCCTTGACCACAAAACTGTTCTCGGCGACGTAGCGCTCGCCGACGGAGAGCCCTGCGCGGATCTCCACGAATTTCGGATCGGAGTCGCCGAGCTCCACCGGACGCGCCTCGATCTTGTCGCCGTCCTCGCGGACGAACACGATGGTCCTGTTCTCCAGCGTCTGGATCGCACTTCGGCGCACGGCAACTGCGACGTTGCGGGCGGCGAGGATCAGCCGCGCCGTGACGAACAGGCCGGGGCGAAGCCGGCCATCGGGATTTGGCAGCACCACGCGCGCCAGCGCGGTCTGGGTCTCGCTCGAGCCGATCGGTGCCATGTAGGAGATCGCGCCCTTGATCTCGCCGCGGCCATCGTCGGGATCGATCAGCACCTCGTCGTTGAGACGGACGCGCCGGAGGTCCTGCCGGTAGATCGACAGATCGACCCAGATGCTGGAGAGGTCGGCGACGACGAAGGCCGGTTTCTGCTCGGAGGCGTATTCGCCGAGCGAGATCTGCCGCTCGATGACGGTGCCGGCGATCGGCGCCTTCAGCTCATAGACGGTGAGGCTCTGGTTGCTCTCGATCGCGGCGAGCAGATCGTCCCTGGCGACCTTGTCGCCGATGCGCTTCTGGATCGATTTTGCGATTCCGGGAAAGCGGGGTGTGACCTGAACGACCGCCTCCTGGTTGGCGCGCAGGATGCCGTTGAAGGCCAGCGTGTCGGTCAGCGTGGCGCCCGCCGCCTCCGCCAGCGTGACGCCGGCGGCGGCCAGCTTGACGTCGGAGATGCGGATGCGGTCGGCGCCGTGCTCGTCCTGCTCGACATGGTCGTTTGGTTTCTCCGGCTTCTTGTCGGCGGCATGTTCGGTCGGTGCGACCCTGGCCGGCGCGAGCATGGCGTAGCCATAGGCGCCGAGCGCTGCGGTCACGATCGCGACGAGGATGGTGGAGGATGTCTTCATCGTGCGCCCTCCCGGGCCAGTGCAAAGGGATTGCCGACGAGACCTTCGATGGTCGCCACCCCGGCATGGAAATTCTGGAGCGCCTCCTGCTCGCGCAGCCGCGCCTGCGCGACGCTGGCCTGGGCATCGAGCACTTCGAGCAGGGTGAAGCGGCCCTGGCCGTAACCTTGCGAGATCGCTTCCGCGGCCTCAGTGGCTTTGGGGATGGCGGTCTCGCGCAGCACGGCGAGCTCGCGCAGCGAGCCCTGGAGCGAGTCATAGGCGCGGCCCGCAATCACGATCAGCGTGTTGCGGTTGGCCTCGCGCTCGGCCCTGGTCTTGGCGAGGCTTTCCTGCGCGGAGAGGATGTTGCCCTGGTTCTGGTCGAACACGGGGATCGGCACCGAGACGGTGAGGCGCGCCGCATCGTCATTGGTCTCGTTGAAATGGCGCCAGCCGGCCGCGATCCGCACGTCCGGATAGGGCTTGAGCCGCGCCATCAATAGTTCGGCATTGCGCTGGGCAAAGACCGCCGTCCAGCGCACCAGTTGCGGATTGGCATCGATGGCAGCGACGACCGACTGGAACGTGGGCGGGCGTCCCGTGGTGTCGAGCCGGCCGGAGACCTCGCCGAACTTCGCCGCAGCATCGCCCATCAGCACCGCAAGCTCGCGCCGGGCGCTCGCCAGCGTCACCTTGAAGCGCTCACGATCGGCCTTCACCAGGGCGGAAGCGACCTCGGCGCGGCCGGTCTCGGCCGGGGAGGAGGCGCCGGCCTCGACGCGGCGGCGGAGCAGCGGCGTCAGCCGGTCGATCGCGACAATTTGCTCGTCGAGGATCTGGATGCGCCGCTGCGCGCCGAGCACGCTCAGGAAGGCGATCGCAGTCTCCGACAGCACCTCCAACCTGACAGCCTTGCGCTGGATCGCGGCGACCTCGATGCCGGCCTGTCCGGCAGCGATCCTGGCGTCCCGCTTGCCGAACAGCTCGAAGGCCTGGCTGATCTGGAGCGTGGTCTCGGCCGATCGCGTGCCGCGATAGATGCCCGACCCGAATGAATTGTCCTGTTCATAAGACAGTTCCGGATTGAGAAGTGCGCCTGCCTGGATGCGTTGGCCCGTGGCAATGCCGACGTCGCGCTCCGCCGCCGTCAGGCGCGGGCTCGCGGCCAGCGCGCGCGAGAGCGCCGCGCGCATCGTCAGCGTCTGGGCGTGTGACGTCAGCACCAGGGCTGGGCTGATGAGAATAGCCGTCGCGCACGCGATGCGCGCGGCCAGTCGCCTGCAAAACATGAACAGAACCTGTGAAGGAGAACCGATGGGCGCGATGGGGCGCCCGGCTGATCCGTTCAGGTCAGGTGCTTGGGGGGAGGAGAGTCTGTATCGGGAGCGATGCCGGCGAGCGCCGGCTGCCGCTGCGGGACCGGCGCGGCCATCACGTCGGCCGCGGCTTCCGGTCGCACCGGTTGCACGACGGCGACGGAGAAGCAGCCGTGGCAGTGATGGCCGGCAAGCGCCTTGTGATCGCCATGCCCGGCCGTGCCGTCTTCGAGCATCGAGGCGATCTCCGAGCCGCCGGACGGGTTGGTGACATCGACGTCGTGGGCGCCGTGGAGCGCGCCCGAGAGAAGATACATGACCGCGACGAGCACAGCCACGAGCCCACGCCAGTTGCGCGTGGAGCTCAGTCTGAAGGGCCGGCGGTTCAGGACCACGAATTCACTCTCGCTGTCGGTTCGGCTGGCCTAGCATGGCGGCGGGAACAGTGTCGACCCGCAATAATGTTACGTGTGGGGAACTCAACGTCGCAGTTGCAGCTCACGATGCGACTGCGACCGGCTCGCAACATACGGCGGTTACGCGTTCATTCGGCGGCCTCCGGAATCTGCTCCGACGTGATGGCCACGTCGCCTGAATGCAGCCCAAAGCCCTTCACCAGCCCGAAGATCGCGGGGATCACGATCAGCGTCAGCAGCGTCGACGAGATCATGCCGCCGATCATCGGCACGGCAATCCGCTGCATGATCTCCGATCCCGTTCCGCTGCTCCACATGATCGGCAGCAGGCCGGCCATGATCGCAACCACCGTCATCATCTTCGGGCGGACGCGCTCGACCGCGCCTTCCATGATCGCCTTGTCGAGATCGTCGCGCGTCAGGGCGCGGCCCGCGCGTGCGCAGCGCGCTTTGGCCTCGGCGAGCGCCTGGTTGAGATAGATCAGCATCACCACGCCGGTCTCTGCCGCCACGCCCGCGAGTGCGATGAAACCGACCGCGACCGCGACCGAGAGGTTGAAGCCGAGCCACCACATCAGCCACAGTCCGCCGACGAGGGCAAAGGGCAGGGAGAGCATCACGATCAGGGTCTCGGTGATCGAGCGGAAGTTGAGATAGAGCAGCAGGAAGATGATCAGCAGCGTCACCGGCACCACGATCTTCAGCCGCGCGGTGGCGCGCTCCAGATATTCGTATTGCCCGCTCCAGACCACATAATAACCGGATGGGAACTGGACGCTCGCCTGCACCGCGACCCTCGCATCGGCGACATAGCCGCCGAGGTCGCGGTCGCGGATGTCGACGTAGATGTAGGTGGCGAGCTGTCCGTTCTCGGTCCGGACCGAGGTCGGCCCGCGCGCCGGCGTGACGCTCGCGACCTCGCCGAGTGGAACGGCGCCGCCGCCCGGCATCGGCACCAGGATGTCGCTGGCGATTGCCTTCGGATTGTCGCGCAGGTCGCGCGGATAGCGCATGTTGACGGTGAAGCGCTGCCGGCCCTCGACGGTCGTCGTCACCGTCTGGCCGCCGAGCGCGGTCGCAATCGTGTCCTGCACGTCCTGCACCATGATGCCGTAGCGCGACAGCGCCTCGCGGTCCGGCGTGATCTCGAGATAGTAGCCGCCGAGGCTCCGCTCGGCATAGGCCGAGGACGTGCCGGGCACCGCCTTGAGCACCTGCTCGATCTGCCGGGCCAGCCTGTCGATCCCGGCGAGATCGGTGCCCATGACCTTGACGCCAACGGGGGTGCGGATGCCGGTCGAGAGCATGTCGATGCGGGCCTTGATCGGCATGGTCCAGGCGTTGGAGACGCCCGGAAACTGCAGCGCCTTGTCCATCTCGGCGATCAGGCTGTCGATGGTCACGCCAGCGCGCCACTCGTTCTTCGGCTTGAGGTCGACGATGGTCTCGAACATCTCCGACGGCGCCGGATCGGTTGCGGTGGCCGCGCGACCGGCCTTGCCGTAGACCGAGGCGACTTCCGGAAACGAGCGGATGATGCGGTCCTGGGTCTGCATCAGCTCGGCCGCCTTGGTCACGGAAATGCCGGGAAGCGTCGTCGGCATGTAGAGCAGGGTGCCTTCGTTGAGGTTCGGCATGAACTCGGAACCGAGCCGGCCGGCCGGCCAGATCGAGGCGGCGAGCACGCCGAGCGCGAGCAGGATCACCGGGATCCGCGCCCGCAGCACGCCTGATATGACCGGCCGGTAGGTCCAGATCAGGAAACGGTTGATCGGGTTCTTGTGCTCCGGGATGATCCTGCCGCGAACGAAGATCACCATCAGCGCCGGCACCAGCGTGACCGACAGCAGCGCCGCCGCCGCCATCGCAAAAGTCTTGGTGAAGGCGAGCGGGCTGAACAGCCGGCCCTCCTGCGATTCCAGGGTGAAGATCGGCATGAACGAGACGGTGATGATCAGCAGGCTGAAGAACAGCGCCGGTCCGACCTCGGCGGCGGCCTCGATCAGGATCGCCACCCGCGAATGGCCGGGCTCGGCTCGCTCGAGATGCTTGTGCGCGTTCTCGATCATGACGATCGCGGCATCGATCATGGCGCCGATCGCGATCGCGATGCCGCCGAGGCTCATGATGTTGGAGCCGATCCCGAGCAGCTTCATCGCCCCGAACGCCATCAGCACCCCGACGGGGAGCATCAGGATGGCGACCAGCGCGCTGCGGACATGCAGCAGGAACACTATGCAGACCAGCGCCACCACGATGCTCTCCTCGAGCAGCGTGTGCCTGAGCGTCTCGATCGCGGCCTTGATCAGGTTGGAGCGGTCGTAGACCGGAACGATCTCCACCGATTTCGGCAGGCTGGTTGCGATCTCCCTGAATCGCTTCTTGACGCTCTCGATCACGTCGAGCGCGTTCATGCCGAAGCGCTGGAGCACGATGCCGCTCGCCACCTCGCCCTCGCCGTTGAGCTCGGCGATGCCGCGCCGCTCGTCCGGCCCGAGCTCGACGCGGGCGACGTCGCGCAGCTTGACCGGCGTTCCGTTGTCGGTCTTCAGCACGATGCTGCCGAGATCGTCGACGTTTTTCAGATAGCCCTTGCCGCGGATGACATATTCGAACTCGGAGAGCTCGACGGTGCGGCCGCCGACGTCGGCATTGCTGGCGCGGATGGCGTCGCGCATCTTCTGCATGGTGATGCCGAGGTCGCGCATGCGCTGCGGATCGAGGATGACGTTGTACTGCCTGACGAAGCCGCCGACGCTGGCGATCTCCGCCACGCCTTCGGCCTTGGCGAGGGCGAATTTCAGGTTCCAGTCCTGGATCGTCCGGGTCTCGGCGAGGTTCAGCTCCTTGGACATCACCGCGTATTGGTAGACCCAGCCGACGCCGGTGGCGTCAGGGCCGATCGTGGGCGCGACGCCGGCCGGCAGCCGTGCCGCGGCGCCGTTGAGGAATTCGAGCACGCGCGAACGGGCCCAGTAGATGTCGGTACCGTCCTCGAAGATGACGTAGACGAAGGAGACGCCGAAGAAGGAGAAGCCGCGCACCACCTTCGACTTCGGCACCGTCAGCATGGCGGTGGTGAGGGGATAGGTGACCTGGTCCTCGATCACCTGGGGCGCCTGACCCTGATATTCGGTGTAGACGATGACCTGGGTGTCGGAGAGATCAGGAATGGCGTCCAGCGGCAGATGGAGCAAGGCATAGAGGCCGGCAGCAGTGGCAAAGCCGGTGCCGAACAGCACCAGCAGCAGGTTGCGGGCCGACCAGGCGATGATGCGCGCGATCATGGCTTGCCTCCCATGGCGTGGCTGCCGTGCGCGTCAGTGCCTTGCGCGTTAGTGCCTTGGACGTTTGTGCCTTGGGCGTTGCCGCCTTCGGCAAGCCCCTTGAGGGCCGCCTTCAAATTGCTCTCGGCGTCGATCAGGAAGTTGGCGGAGGTGACGATCGTATCGCCCTCGGCAAGCCCGTCGCGGATTTCGACATAGCCGTCACCCCGGCGTCCGAGCTTCACCTCGCGCGGCTCGAAGCGGCCCTGTCCCTTGTCGACCAGAACGGCCTGGCGGCTGCCGGTGTCCAGCACTGCGCTTTCGGCGACCACCAGCACCGGCGCCGGATTGCCGGTATCGATCTCGGCATCGACATACATGTCGGGAAGCAGCGCGAGATCGGCGTTGGCGAGTTCGATCCGTATCCGGGCCGTACGCGTCTCCTTGTTCACCTGCGGATAGATGACGCTGATCCGGCCGCCAAAATCCCGGCCGGGATAGCTGCGCGCCCGCACCGTCACGGGCTGGCCGACGGCAATGCCGCCGAGGTCGCGCTCGGCGACGTCGACGATGGCCCACACCAGCGAGATGTCGGCGATGCGAAACAGGATGTCGCCGGGCTGCGCGCGCATGCCGTCGACCGCGTTACGCTGGAGCACGATGCCGTCGCGCGGCGACGACCATTGAATGGTGATCGGGACCGCGCGGCTTCGCTCCATCTCGGCGATGGCGGGCTCGGGAACGTCGAGATTGACCAGTCGCTGCCGCGAGCCGCGGCCGTAGGGTTCGATGCCCGCGGTCGCCTTCGACGTGATGGTCGCGAGATATTCGGCCGCGGCCGACGACACCGCTGGACTGTAGATCTCCATCAGCGGCTGCGCCTTGGTCACGCGGCTTCCGGTGGTGACGTCGGCAACCCTCTGCACGTAGCTCTCGGCGCGCATCGCGATCACCGAGACGCGGCGTTCGTCCAGCTGAATGGTACCGGGCGCGCGGACCAGCGTCCGCAGCCGGCGCAGTTCGGCCGGTTCGGATTTGACGCCGCTGCGCTGGATCTTGCCGGGCGAGAGCTTGACCGAGCCGTCGTCGCTGTCGTCGCCGTCATAGACGGGGATGTAATCCATCCCCATCGAATCCTTCTTCGGCACCGGCGAGGTGTCGGGCAGGCCCATCGGGTTGCGGTAATATTTGATCTTGCGATCAGCCTTGTGCTCGCCTTTGGGTTCGTCAGCATCGGACGTCGCCGGCACGGCGACATAGTCGCGGCCGTCCTCGGTCTTCTTCGGCGTCGGCGAATAGAGCGGCTTGCCGTCCGGGTCCTGATAATAGAGCGGGGCGGCCGCATCCGCTGCAATCGCCGCAGACAGGATCGGATCGCCATCCGCCGGCAAGAAGCTGCCGGCTAACAGCGCGGCGCCCGCCGCTGCGAGAAGCGCAGCGGCAGGGCCGGTGAGGCGGTTCTTGCTCATTGCTCGGCCGTGACGACGAGCTTGTTTTCGACCGTGCCGGTTTCGCCCTGCACCTTGGCGCCGAGCGAAAGCTGCCAGCGCCCGGCCATGCCGAAGGTGGCCTTGAAACGGTAGGTACCGGGCTCGCTGCCCGGCACCGGCGTGACCTTGGTGGCCATCTCCTGCATGCCGTCGGGCGCCATGTCGAGCCGGCTGGCGAAGACCACGGCATCCGGCACGGACTTGCCGGAGGCCTTGTTGACCAGTCGCACCGTCACGATGCGATCGGCGCCGGCCTTGACGGTCGGCTGCATGAGCTGGAATTCGTAGTTCTTGATTTCGGCGCGTGCGGAAGTCGCAAACGCGGCGGCGATCAGCGCAGCGATGGCGGCGCGCGCAACATTGGACGTTGTCATGATGTCAATTCCTCGATGGGTCTGATGGAGCCGCCGGGACCACGCGCAACGACGTGACGCGCGGCCAGACGGCAGGCAGCGATGCGTGCCGCTTCCGGCACGCATGTTCACCGGGCGCTGGGGCGCCGGTCAGACGATCGATCGAGGTGGATGATCCGGAGGTGGGCGGGTAAGGCCGTCGGCAATGGCATCATCGAGCGGCCGGAGCAGCTCGAGCGCACGCGGATCGAGAGTTGCCGTCACGACCGCCGGCCCAGCCTGCAACACCTTCAACATGCAGATCGCGAGGAGAGGGCAGTCCTGGCATTGCTTGCTGTCTTGCTGATCGGGACAGCAAGGCATGTCGGCCGACATGTCTTGCGCGTCGGTCACCTGCAGGTCGCTGGCCATCGGATGTCCCGCCGCCGCTGGCGTCACCAGCGGCGCAACCATCAGCCCCGCGGTCACGAGGACCGCGAGCACGAGCCTGAGGATGCGACGAGCAGTCATGGCGCGACACTCTCACACGGGAACAACATTGGAAAGTCCGGTGGTTCACGAGTGTGCGAGCAGGGCGCGTGGGTGGTTAACTGTCTCGAACGATCGCGGAGTACGATGCTACTGTGCGATGCCTCGCTGGACGGGGCATGCCAAACGCGGAAAGGCCCCAGCCCGGGGCTGACCGGCTGAGGCCTTTTGTGCTCACAATCTTCATCCTTGGGACTTGCATCACTAACGCGCCCCGCGCCGGCTCGTTCCGTGGGCTTGGAATTATTTTGCGCCCGTCATCCGGGCAGTCGCACAGAGGTCGTCATGCCCGGGCTTGTCCCGCCTGCGCGGCCAAAGCCGCTTCGGCGAGACAAGCCCGGCCATGACGTCGTGGAGGCTTTTGCGCCCGTTGCCGGGATTGGCGGCGTGCCTACGCCTTCTCCTCCCAGATCATGGCGAGATGGACGATTGTCTGCACCGCCTTCTCCATGTCCTGCCGGCTGACCCATTCCAGGCGCGAGTGGAATGCGTGCTCGCCGGCGAAGATGTTGGGGCAGGGCAGGCCCATGAAGGACAGGCGCGAGCCGTCAGTGCCGCCGCGGATCGCGGTGCGCATCGGCCGCAAGCCGGCGCGGCGGATCGCCTCGATGGCGTATTCGAGGATGTGCGGGTGACGGTCGATCACCTGCTTCATGTTGCGGTACTGCTCCCTGACCTCGAACGTGTAGGTCGAGCGCGGATAGTCCTTCATCACGTCCTTGACGATGTTCTCGAGCAGGACCTCCTTCTCCTTCAGGCCTTCCTCGGTGAAGTCGCGGACGATGAAGGAGAGCGTCGCCTGCTCGAGCGCGCCGTCGATGCTGATCGGATGCAGGAAGCCCTGCTTGCCTGACGTCGTCTCGGGCGAACAGCCTTCCTTCGGGAGCCGCTCGACGATGGCGGCCGCGATCTTGATCGCGTGCTCCATCTTGCCCTTGGCGTAGCCGGGATGGGCGCTGACACCGTTGATGGTGATGGTGGCGCCGTCGGCCGAGAAGGTCTCGTCCTCGACAGAGCCCGCGCTCTCGCCGTCCATGGTGTAGCCGAAATCGGCTCCCAGCTTCCTGATGTCGACGTTGTCGACGCCGCGGCCGATCTCTTCATCCGGCGTGAACAGGATCTTGATGGTGCCGTGCTTCACCTCAGGATTGTTGATGAAGAAATACGCGGCATCCATGATCTCGGCGACACCGGCCTTGTTGTCGGCCCCCAGCAGCGTGGTGCCGTCGGTGGTGATGATGTCGTTGCCGATCTGGTTCTTCAGCGCGGGATGCTCAGTGAAGCGGATCACCTGGCTGGTATCGCCCGGCAGAGTGATGTCGCCGCCGCGATAGTTCTTCACCATTTGCGGCTTCACGTCCTTGCCGGTGACGTCGGGCGAAGTGTCCATGTGCGAGCAGAAGCAGATCACCGGCACCTTCTTGTCGGTGTTGGCCGGGATCGTTCCGTAAACGTAGCCGTAGTCGTCGAGATGGGCATCCGCGACGCCCATGGCCTTCAGCTCGGTGACGAGGACGTGGCCGAGGTCCTTCTGCTTCTCGGTCGAAGGTGAGCTAGGGGATTCCGGATCGGACTGGGTGTCGATGGTGACGTAGCGCAGGAAGCGCTCGGTCACGGTATGCGTGAAGGTGAGGGAGGACATTTCTGGTCAAACCGCCGGGTCTTTTGGGGATGCAGGCGGGTATATCAGAAAAGCGGGGCTTTGATGCGGCCGGAACGATGCGGATCAGGTTTAACGAAACGTGAGCGGCCAGAGCGTTTTCGAGCGAAGTGGACACCGGTTCGCGTGAGGAAAACGCGTCAAAACAAGAATCTGGAGCCCGTTCCGATTCCATCGGAACGGAAATGGCTCTAGATCGCCTCTTTCAGTTCCTTGACCGGGCGGAACGCGACCTTCTTGCTGGCCTTGATGTGGATGGGCTCGCCGGTGGCGGGATTGCGGCCGGTGCGGGCGGCGCGCTTGCGGACCTGAAGGATACCCAGCCCCACGATCCGGACGCGGTCGCCCTTCTTCAGGTGCCTGGTGATCAGGTCGATCATGTCGGTGAGGACGGCCTCGGCGTGCTTCTTCGACAGGTCCTGGCTTTCCGCGATCTCGGCGGCGAGGTGCTTGAGGGTGATGGTGGCGGGAGCGGCTGCCTTCTTCGCCATGTCTGGCCTCCTGGGATGTCCATCGACAGGGAAACCCCGGAAAAGTCGGGGAAATGCTGGGGATCCCTCAAAGTCCTGGCAGGCCTAGACGATTCGGGCGCAGGCTGACTATGCCCCGGTTCCAGCCGACCGCCGGCACGGCCGCGAAAGGCATCGAGGAGTTCGGGCTAAGACTATGAAGGGATTGCCAAAATGGCGCGAGAGACGGGGCTCGAACCCGCGACCTCCGGCGTGACAGGCCGGCGCTCTAACCAACTGAGCTACTCCCGCGTGGTTCGCTGAAAGCGCGCGGAACGAGGGGGGACTTAAAGGCGGGACCTGGTGAAGTCAAGGACGTTGCGCTTCGTCAGGACGCATCGGCTAAGCATTGCTCTGGAAAACGAAAAAGGCCGCCCCGGAGGGCGGCCGATCCCAAAGCCGTCGCACCTGTTCAGCCTGAACCGTCCTATTTTGGCTTGGCATCCCCGATATGGGCAAGGATGCGCCTTGCGTCTGCGCTTCCTGCCTGCGCCGCCTTGGCCAGGAGGCGCCTTGCCTCGGGGATGTCTTGCCGTCCGCCGATACCGCTGGCGTTGCATCGGGCGAGATTGACCATCGCCTCCAGCGCGCCCATGGCCGCGCTCTTTTCGTAGAGGGCGCGGGCCTGTTTCAGGTTCTGCGGGACCCCCAGTCCCTTCTCGGCGAGTTCTCCCATCTTGTTGATGGCGGTCGGATCGCCGAGACCGGCGGCGCGCTGGTAGAGCAGATAGGCCTTCGCGGGATCACTGGCCGCACCTATTCCACGCTCTTGCTGCACGCCGAGACTGACGATCGCAGGGGCGATGTTCTTCTCGGCCGCCATCTCGTAATAGAATCGTGCAAGGGCAGGGTCCTTCACCACGCCGTTGCCGTTGTCGTACATCCACCCCAGTTCGTAGATCGCGCGCGCGTTGCCGAGCTCGGATGCCGTCTTGTAGCTTGCCACGGCCCCCGTGAAGTCGCGCGTGGCGAACAGCGAGCGCCCGAGCTGATAGTGCAACTGATCGGCGCCGGGGGACTGCTTAACCGCATCCGAGCACGCCGCAACCGCGTCCGCCGCCTTTGTATCCTCGCGCGCGTCACCCTGGCCGGCGGTGTCTTTTCTTGCACCCTCCAACGCGGCGGCGAGGTTGTCGCAGCGCCGCGCCACAGCGGGATCTGCCTGCATGACGGCGGCCTGCTTGACGGGATTGAGATAGATTCTGTCCCTGGAGAGCTGGCCATACATGTACGGGGTTTGTCTCTGCTGCGTTGCCTCCCGCACGTCGTCGCGGACGTTGCGAAACACGAAGTTGATCTCGAGATCGGCCTGAGGGAGATATTTCAGCAGCGCCGCCGCGAACACACTGTTGCGGCCTTTGCCTTCTTCAGCGATCCGGCCCGGCTCGGTGGGAAAGAACACCAGCGTATTGCGGGTCGGCGCACCTCTGGCAGCGGCGACGGAATCGCCACTGCTGCGGCCGTCGGATCTGGCTGGGAAGGGGTTTTCCCTCATGGCATCCAGGATCACCAGCCCGAGCCTGTGGGCGCGGGCGGCTCCTGCGATCGCCGCGGGCAACGGAATCGTGTCGGCACGGGACGACGGCAGTGTCGGGAGCCGCGCGTCGACCGGGATCAAATAGCCGCCGACGCCGGCGGCCGCGCTGTATCCGGCAAAATAGAAGATCGAAATGTCGGCGTTGGCGGACTTCTCGGTGAAGGAGCGGATCCCCGTTCGCAGATCTTCGAAGGTCGCATCCTTCCGCAGATCGACGTCGAAACCGAGGCCGGCAAGGGTGGTCGCGATGTCGTCGGCATCGTTGACAGGAGAGGCGAGCCGCAGCGCATCCCTGTAGTTGGAGTTTCCGACGATGAGGGCGACGCGACCACCGGCGGCTCTTGCATCCGCGCCGAAGAGAAGGCCTGTGGCGACGGCGATGAACAGACCCAGAAAGCGCAAGGCGAAGTCGCGTCCCTTAGTTGAGTTCCGAAACGGGATTTCGCGCAATCCAGTCGCGATAGGTGAGGAATTCGAGACCGAGCAAGCCATAGTCAACCTGTAGATACCCGTCCAGTCCTGGCGAAACCGCCGCCGGTACCCGCTGCGCGACTTCCTGCGCCATCACGCCGACATACAACGTCGCGTCCCCCTTGTATCGGTAGCGATAGAGACGAAGACCGCTGCCGGTCTGGCCGAGTGCGATGACGTCCTCCTTGAGGCGGACGTCGGAAGGAATTGGGATGCGGCCCACCGCATTCGAAGCGGCCGCGGACGCCGCTCTGCTGGCCGCGCTTGACGCCGCACTTGAGGCCGACTTGCTCGCGGCGTTTGAAGCTGCGGAGGAGGCGGCCCTGCTGGCCGCGTTTGAGGCTGCGTGCGACGCAGACGCACTCGCCGCGCTCGATGCCGCCCGGCTCGCGGCACCTGATGCCGCGTTGGCCGCTGCGGTGGCCGCAGCATTACTGGCTGCGGCCGAAACGCTGGCGCTAACGGCATTGCTGACAACGTTGCCGACCACGTTGCTGACAACGCCACTGACCACATTGCCGACGTTCTGGTTCACGCGCGCGACGACGCGTCGATATTCGCGGTTGCGAGCCTTCTCCTCTTCCGAGCGGGTGTAAGCCGAGACCAATAAGCCTCGCTTGCGTGCCTCTGTCACCGCGTTGACCATGCATCCCCTGGGATTTCCCTTGGACCGGCAGAGCTGGAACTGAAGCTGGACGTAGTCAGGGTATTTCTTGATCGACGTCGCGCATGCCCCGGCATCGCCGTCGAAGCAGGCGTTCACGTCGCTGTCCTGTGCCGTGCGCAGCATCAATTCGGTGGAATTGACGGGGCGTAGCGCGAGGTCGCTTCCCGGAGCCGGGCGGTTGCGGCGCGCGCTCGGATAGCGTTCGGCAAATTGGCCGACCACGCTCTGATCGTGCGCCTCCTTCAAGACATCCCATGCCTTCTCGACCGAGTCCGAACTGCTGGTGGTCGTGTCGGCCGAAGCGAGTTGATAGCTCGCCGGCGGGGGCCCGGGCATATCGATCTGTCCACCGGCCTGCCCGGGCTTCGCTGATTTCTGGAGTGAGGCCAGCGTGACCTTTGCGTTCTCGACATGCTCGCCGTACGGATAGAGATCCAGATAGGCGCGGTAGGCCGCAAGCGACTTCTGTCGCTCGACGATCTTCCATGCATTTTCTTCCGCGGCCTTCAACTGCGCAATGCGCTCGTTGATCTCGACCGTATGCGAGCCGGCTGGAAACTGGTCGGCGAAACGTCGCAACGTCGCGATCTCGGTGGTCGAGCGGACGAATTCCCAGGCGACCTGTTCGGCATCTGCTCCGCCATCGCTCGTTGCAGTCGTGGCGTCGCCGTTCAGATAGATGTCCCCCTTTGGCAGGGTCCCGTAGATCGCGGGCTCCTGCGTCCCGGTCTCCTTCCAGACTTCGTCGTGAACGATCCGGAAAAGGTAGTTGATTTCGAGCTGAGGCGCTTCGACGTGGCGCAACAGTGAACCGGAGTAGGGGCTGTTGCGTCCTGAGCCGTCGCTGGCCGTGGTGCCTGCGGCGGCCGAGAAGGCAACGAGCACGTTGTCGTTGACTTCGACAGGTGCGAGCCCGCGTGCGCCGGCTGTCGATGTTGAGGAGCTCGGCGTACGGGACGTCGGCTCGCCCGCTCCCTTCGGCGGCGCCGTTCGCGAAGAAAGCGCACGCCCTGCGGCGGCGACCTTGGTCGTCTCGAAAGGATCGTTACGGCAGGCGTCCAGGACCACGAGGCCGATGATCTTCGGCATCACCGAAATATCGATCAGGGTCTCGAGATTGATCGCCTCGGCATAGACATCGATCTCGGATTTGATCTCGGCGTCCACTGGAATCAGCCAATTCTTTCCGTCGATCTCGACGCCATGGCCGGCGAAGAAGACCACGGCCTTGTCGGCCGTCCTCGCGGCGTTGCCAAACTCGATCAAGGCCTGCCGGAAATGGTTGTAGTCGAGGTCGGCGAGGTGCCTGACGGTGTATCCGAGCCGCCCAAGCGACGTGGCCATGTCGGCGGCGTCGTTGGCAGGATTGATCAGTTTCGGCACCTTGCGGTAGTCGTTGTTACCGATCACCAGCGCGATCTTCTCGCCGGCCGAGGCTTGCGGCTGCACTGCAAGGAGGATCGTCAGCGTTGCGAAGCCAAAAAGGATGATGCGTCGCACAAAGGTCAGGGAATGGGAAATGTCGCGCCGTTTTCGTCGGGCGTGGATTCCGAAACAACCAATTTCAAACATCAGAAAGATCTCGAAAGTCGAAAAATACCGATCGGCGCACGAAGCAAAATTGGCAGCTCTTTCTACCTCAATATGAGGTGGGTGACGACATCAAAGCCCGTCCCTCAACGATTCCGTGAACCGACACCGGTCTCGCCTTGACGAAAGGCTGCGGGCGGTGAGCGGTGAAACCAATAGCACCGCGGCCGGGTTGACGTGAGTGGCCTCGGCCAGACGAATGTTTCGGAGACCCCCAATTGACGCGAATATCTCGGTCTTTTCGCACGCCTATTCTGGCCCTTGGACTGCTTTTGACGCTGTGCGGCGCAGCCCGCTGCGACGATCCCGCTGAAGCGTCGCGGGAGTCGATCATTCAAGGCGTTCGGGACGACGTGCGGCGGCACATTCGCGAGCAGGCAATGCGCGAAGAAGCTGCGCGCTCTCGACGAGCCGAGGTCAGCCAAGCCATCACTCGTCGTGCTGCGAAGAAGCGAAAGTAGGTGCGGACCAGTCGATCGCGAATTGAGGTCGGTCCCTCCTGTTAAATTAGCCGGTTCGGCGACAGCCGTCGTCACCCAACCGGGTGAATGGTGCAGCCTCTAGACGATACCGTTCAAGAGGGTCGAAAGCACGGCGACAAGCTCAGCCTGTCGATGGACCCCAGTTTCGCAAAGGCGCTCTTGAGCTGTGTCCTCGACGTCTCCTTCGAGATGTTCAGCGCGCGTCCATCTGCTCGAGTCGACAGCCGCTTCTCCGAAGGCGCTCTCAATTGTGCGCAAGTCCGATTTCGGCATTGCAAATTCGTTTTTCAAAATCTACTTGGACGATAAATTTGAATAATGGAAGTTGTCTAGGTGTTTCCAGGCGCCGAGTGCGTAGCATGCATTGTCTGTTATTCAAGCTCAGGGGGGTGTTGCAAACAGGCATCAGGTGGAGTGTTTCGCGAACATGCACTCTGAATCACCCAATCGGGTGAAGACGCTTGAGCTTCGGCGCTAATAGTTTGCAGCATGTCGTTCCGCGGGAGTAATTCCTCCGCGACGATACTGGGGCCAAAGGATTGGGGGCTAACTGAATATCATGAAGCTTGGATTTCTCCGTCGCGGCTTTGCCGTCGCTTTGCTTGTTGTTCTTTGTTTGTTTTCGGTGCGGCCTGCATCGGCCCAGTCGGGACCCAATATTCCGCAGGAAGTCACCACCAACGTCATCCAGAACATCATCCAGAATGTTCGTGACCAGATTCAACACCGCAGGGTCGTCCCTTCGCCTGGAGCGTTGCGCTTCAGCGGCGAGACGTCGGACCTCGATGGCCGCGATCCCTTTGCTTCGAAGGGTGTCAGCAATCCGTTCAGCGCGCTGGCCTATGCCAAGGCTCCACCGCTTGCGGCACCACCCGTGGCGGCCTGGCTCTATGGCGTGAACCTGGTCGGCAGCGGCGACAGGGCGCAGACGACCGGCACTGACGTCAGTGTCGCGACCGTGACCGGCGCATTCGACGTGACCAAGATCGGCATCTTTACGACCTCCGACGCGCTAAGCTTCATCGGTACGGGATCCCACTCGTGGGTGCACAGCTTCACGGCAGGCTCTGTCTTTGCGGGGCCTTTGGCGACCGACGGCTCGATTCCATCGACCTCCGGCACTCTCTCTTACATCAATGGCGGCTTCTCGGCGGACTTCACGGCCCTCGCAAGTTGGACTCACAACACGAGCAATGCCATCGGCGCGATAGCTGACACCAGCGGCGTGGCATACACCGTCAATGGCCAATACCGCTTCGACTTCCCCTACACGGTGTGGTTCGAACCGACGGCCGGTGTGACCTTCTCGGAGACTTACACGGCGAACTTCGGTACCAAGACCGGCGACTCGACGGAAGTTCACGGAGGTGCTCGCGCTGGTTTCGAGACGAAGTGGATCGGCTTCACGGTCCAGCCCTCCGTGTCCGCTCAATACTATGAGATCGTTGACGCGAGCGGCGCCGCTGGCGGGGTTCTGGTCGGAGGCGCCTTGGTAGGTGGTACCGTAGGCACGTATGGCGTGCGTGGTTCGGGCAAGATCAACGTGCTCTGGACGCCGCAACTTTCATCTTACCTCGAAGTGCACGGCAGCAGCATCACCCAGCCCAAGACAGGCTTCCCAGTGACTGGCGGCGCTGGAACCTCGATCGCGGGTACGCAGGCGGGGCTTCGTTACACCTGGTAACGCGGTTTGGGATGTTGGAGACAGATGTCCGCCTCGCAGGCGGGCATCTTTTTTTGCGGTCGTCTTGCGTATGTTAAATCGTTGGACGACTTCTCGGAGGCCATCTTCCCGCAGGCTTCAAACCAAAAAGGCCGCCCGGAGGGCGGCCGTTTGGTACCAAATCGGACCTTTTCGCAGTCAGCGAATCTCGGACGTGCCCACGCTCGTCACCACCACCGGCTTGCCGGCCTTGATCACGTGGGTCGACTGGGCGGTCTGGCTGTAATCGGCGTTGGTGCGGGCTGCGATCCCGAAACCGGCCACCGCAATGCCGGCCACCAGCGCCACCACCACGATCTTCAGGTGCGTCGCACGATCAGCAGAGTGAATTGAGTGGTTCATCTGAGCCTCCCGACGGGCTTTGCCGCCGTCTATGGCTCTTCTTCTAAGGACCGTCTGTTTCCGGATGGTTTCGCGGGTTCCGCAAAATGGTTTCATCTGCCCGCCCGGCTGGTTTCACCGGGCGGCGGGATGCGGGCCGGCCTCAGGCCGCGGCCCGGCCGATATCGTCCCGGATCGCGCGGGCGGCCCAGACGAACAGCAGGGCGCCCAGCATGGTCGTGACCGCCGCCGAGAGCAGGGAGTAACGCACGGCGTCAGCGCCGTAACTCCCCTTCAGGGCATCGTTGACCATGCCGACGGCGAGCGGGCCGACGCCCTGGCCGAAGCAGGTCGCGGTGAGCGCGATCAGCGCGGAGGCCAGCGCCCGCATGCTCGGCTTTGCCACGGTCTGGGCGATCGCGAAGATCGGCCCGAGGTGGAAGCCGACCAGGAACGAGGTCAGCGCCAGCATCGCCACCATCATCGCGAAATCTTGCGTCAGCATGCACAGCGCGAACACCGGGCCGGCGAGACCCGAGGTGATCGCGGGCGCCCACAGCTTCCAGCGGTCGTCGCTGCGGCTCACTAGCGCCACCACGAAGCCGCCGAGCAGGGTGCCGGCCATGCCGGCCAGTCCCTTGAAGGTGCCGGCATAGGTGCCGATCTCGGCGCTCGACAGATTGTGCACCCGGGCCAGGAACGGCGGGATCCACGCCGCGGTCGCATAGTTCGTGTAGGTGGTGAGGCAGAAGCCGATCAGCACGATGACGAAGCTCCGCTGCGAGGCCAGGAACCGCAGCGTCGGTCCGAGCGGTTCGGGCACGAAGCTTTCCTGCATGGCGCCGCGCTTCGGCTCGGAGATCGTCAGCCACAGGACCAATGCGAGCAGGATGCCCGGCAAGCCCGCGACATAGAACGCCATCCGCCAGCCATAGTGCTGGTTGACGTAGCCGCCGACGAAATAGCCGAGGAAGACGCCGAGATAGGTGCCGATGGCGTAGATGCCGAGCGCGCGCGGGCGCTCGTTCTTGGCAAAGAGATCGGCGACGATCGACTGCGAGGCGGGCGAGCCCGCGGATTCGCCGATGCCGACGCCGATGCGGGCCAGCGCCAACGAGGTCACGCTCGAGGCTGCGCCGCACAGCGCCGTCATCGCGCTCCAGAACGCGAAGGCCACGGCCACGATGTTGCGCCGGTTGAGCCGGTCGGCGACGCGCGCGATGGGGATACCGAGCAGGGAGTAGAACAGCGCGAAGCCGAAGCCGGCGAGCAGGCCCATCATGGTGTCGCTGAGCTGAAACTCCTTCTTGATCGGCTCGATCAGGACGTTGAAGATCGTGCGGTCGAGGAAGTTCAGCGCGTAGATGATGGTGAGCAGCCCCAGCACGTAATAACGCCGCGCCGACGGCGTTGCCGCAGCAGTCGTTTGCACCGACACTTGTGACGTCACATCGACCATCGCTTCCCCCAATTTGTCTTTGTTATCGTTGTCGGTCCAGCCCTGATTGGAGCTGGCAGCTTCACGCGTCGCGGATGTAATTCCCCGCTTCGAATTCGACCGGCGCCGCGTTTGCATCGAACGACACGCCGATCGGGTCGCGATCTGCCTCCATCGCCTCCAGTTGCTCGCTCAGCATGCGCCGGATCATCAGGATGCCGCGGTCGCTCTGGCCGAAATGCTCCTCGGAGTGAACGGTCACCCCGCCCTGGCCGACCTGGGCTTCGTAGTCGCCCGGGAATTGCTGGTGCTCGGCCTCGGTCATGTCCCACCAGAATTTTCCGTTGAACTTCGAGCGCATGCGGCCGATGTCGCCTGATGTCTTGACGCGGCCGGCGACGTAGATGCGGAAGGAGGTATCGTCGATCGGCAGCGTCCAGCCGATCGACTCGACGCGGGCGAACTGCGCCACGCGCGGATTGGGCACGACGCGCAAGGTGGGGAGGGCGGCTTCGGTGACGCGATAAAACACCTTGCCGTCATCTTGCTTGCGGATCGAGCGCACGGCAATCCCGCGCGGCGTCTTGTCGAACTTCACCTCCGGCATCGAGGCCATCATGTCAGTGAATTGCGGGCCCGAGAACGAGCCGTGCAGCACCGGCACGTGGTAGGGATCGACCACGTTCTCGAAATGCTGGAGCCAGTTGCAGGGGATCACTGCCGGTCCGCCGCCGCCGATCGAGGAATCGTCCGCCTCGACGAACTCGCCGTCGTCCATGTTTTCGAGGCACTCATAGCGCGGCAGCACCGGGCGTTTCTCGGCCGGGCCCATATAGGCGAAGATCAGCCCGTAGCGTTCCTCGACCGGATACCAGGGCTGGCGCACCTTGTCCTTGAACTGGCCGCCGTCGGGCTCGCAGGGCTGCTCCAGGCAGTGGCCCTCGGTGTCGAACTTCCAGCCGTGATAGCAGCAGCGGATGCCGTCCTCCTCGACCTTGCCATAGTAGAGCGTGGTGCCGCGATGGCAGCAGCGTGCGTGCAGCAGGCCGGCGTGGCGATGCTTGTCGCGGAACAGCACCAGATCCTCGCCCAGCGCGCGCACCTTCTTCGGGGTGTCGGTGGCATCACCGACGAGCCCGACCGGGTGCCAGAAGCGGCGGAGCAGTTCGCCCATCGGCGTGCCGCGCGCGACCGAGGTGAGTTCCGTGCGCGTCTGCGCCGGCTTCATCGCATAGGCCGTGCCGAGATCGCGATCCCGCTGGGTGATGGTCATGCTGGTCCTCCCGCTGTGGGCCGTGCTGGCTGGCCTTTTTGATGCCTTGCCCCCAGTGAAAAATAGTTCGATGACAATGTCAACGATCATCCGAATGCCTCTTAGTCGCATTCGGATGAGGTGGGAGGCGGCTTGCCTTGAGCTTGGGACTTGCTTCGGGCTTGGGCTTGGACTTGGGCTTGGCAGGCCACCGCTTTCTTGGCACAGGTGGATCATGAACCAGACACCGAGGGATGGGTGGACGACGCCCGAGGCGGACGAGAGCGAGCCGGCGCCGATCACCGTCATGCTGTCGTCGCGGCTGATGGTGCTCGCCAATCTGCTCAAGCGCGGCGCCATCCTGCGCTACAAGCGCCTCACCGGATTGTCCTCCGTCGAGTTCGGTCTCGTCGCCTCGCTCGGCCGGCGCCCGCCGATGAGCGTGGCGCGGCTCGCCGAGGCCGTCGGCCAGGACAAGGGACAGATCAGCCGCGCGCTGGCCAATCTGGTCTCGCGCAAGCTGATCGCGAAATCGGCAAATCCGAAGGACAGCCGCGAAGTGCTGGTCTCGCTGACCGCAACGGGCCTTGCCGCGCATGATGCGATCGTCGAAGGCGCGCAGGAGCGCAACCGGCGCCTGCTGGAACAGCTGAGCGAAGCCGAGCTCGACGCGCTGCTGCGGCAGATCGATCAGCTCAGCGCGATTGCCGCCGAGATGCTCGAGGCCGAAAAGAATTCGCGCTGATGTCTCGGAAATCCCTGGAAATAATGGATCGTTTCTAAGAGTCTCTCTAAGAAGCTTTCAATTAGGGAAATCGCACGCCCTCACATAAGCGTCACCTTTAAGCGCATGCCGTCCCGGGACAGGCGGCATGATGCATCAAACATGCAGCTTTGGGGTGGCGCGTTGAACAGTCTTGGAATGCTGCGGTCCGCCGTGTTGGCGACCGCGTCGGCTTGGGTCTTGGTGCCGCAGGCATCGCTCGCACAATCGTCTACGCAGAGTGGCGCACAGAGCCTGCCGTCGGTGACCGTCACGGCGCCGGAGGCGCGCCGCCGCGCACCCGCTTCGGCCGTGCGTAGCGCGCCGCGGCGGGCGGTGCAGGCCGCCAATCGCAACAAGCCGCAACCGCAGCGCAATGTCGGCTTCGTCGAGACGCCGCGCGGGCCGGTGAATGGCTACGTCGCCGGTCGCAGTTCGTCAGGCACGAAAACCAACACGCCGATCATGGAGACGCCGCAGGCGGTCTCGGTGATCGGCGCGGAGCAGATTCGCGACCAGAAGCCGAACAAGCTCGACGAGGTGTTGCGCTACACCGCCGGCGTGCGGGCAGGGACCTTCGGCGCGGATACGCGCAACGACTGGTGGCTGATCCGCGGCTTCAAGTCCGACGACGTCGGGCTGTTCCTCGACGGCATGCAGCTGTTCTACACGTCCTATGCGAGCTGGAAGCTCCAGACGCCCAACATGGAGCGCGTCGAGGTGCTGCGCGGCCCGTCGGCGGTGCTCTATGGCGGATCGAGCCCGAGCGGCATCGTCAACGTCATCAGCAAGATGCCGCCGGCCGAGCCGATCCGCTACGTCGAGACCGGTGTCAACAATTTCGGCAACGCCTATGTCGGCTTCGATGTCGGCGGGCCGGTCGCGACGCTAGCCGAGAACGGCAAGCTGTTCTATCGCGTCGTCGGCCAGGTCCAGAACGGCCCGACCCAGGTCAACTTCACGCCGGACAACAACTACTTCATCGCGCCGTCGGTGACCTGGAAGCCCGATGCCGACACCACCTTCACGGTGCTCGCCTCCGCTTCCCGGCAGGAAACCCGCGGCATCAACTTCCTGCCTTACCAGGGCACGGTGACCAACGCCCCCTTCGGCAAGATCCCGACCAGCTTCTTCGCCGGCGATCCCAGCGTCGACAAGTTCACGCGCGAGCAGAAGATGCTCGGCTACCAGTTCGAGCGCAATCTCACCGACGATCTGACGTTCCGGCAGAATGCGCGCTTCGCCCATGTCGACGTGACCTATCGCGGTTACGTCGGCAATGGTTGGGCCGACGTCAACACGGCCACGCTCAACCGCTACAATTGGTATGCGAAGAACACTGCCAACCAGGCCGATCTCGACAACCAACTGGAGTATCGCTTCGACACCGGCCCGGTGAAGCACACGATGCTGTTCGGCGTCGACCTGAAGGGCTACCAGATCGACGATTACCAGCTCTTCGGGGGCGGCGTGCCCTCGATCAACGTCTTCAATCCCACCTACGGATTGAGCGACATTCCGTTCGCGGGCGATCCGTTCCGAAACTTCCGGATCACGCAGAAGCAGGCCGGCACCTATCTCCAGGACCAGATCAAGCTCGGCAATTTCACGCTGGTGCTGAGCGGCCGCAATGATTGGGTCGAGACCACCCAGGACAACCGCTTTACGGGCGCCACGGTTGCCAGCCGCGACGACAGCAGGTTCAGCGGACGCGCAGGCCTCATCTACAATTTCGACAACGGCATCGCGCCCTACGTCTCCTATTCGACGAGCTACAACCCGGTCATTGGCTTGAATGCCAGCAACCAATTGCTCTTGCCGGAAACCGGCAAGCAGGCCGAAGTCGGCTTGAAAGTGCAGCCCAAGGGCTTCGATGGCTATTTCACGGTTTCGGCTTTCGACCTGAAGCGCCAGAACGCGCTGACGACCGATCCGTCGAATTCATTGCTGCAGAACCAGACCGGTGAGGTGACCTCGCGCGGCATCGAGCTTGAAGCGGTGGCCAATGTTACGAAGGAGCTGAAGCTGATTGGCGCCTTCACCAGCTATCACATCTTCACCAGCAGGGATCTCGATCAGACGCTGATCGGCAAGACCCCGACCAACACGCCTGAGATGCTGGTCTCAGGCTGGGCCGACTACACCTTCAAGGAAGGACCGCTGACGGGGTTCGGCTTCGGCGGCGGCGTCCGCTACGTCGGCTCGTCCTGGGCGGACACGGCGAACACCCTCGAGGTTCCCGCAGTGGTGCTCGGCGACCTCGCGCTCCACTACGAATGGCAGAACTGGCGCACGGCGCTCAACGTGATCAACCTGACCGACAAGGTCTATGTCGCGAGCTGCGCCTCGGCCTCGTCCTGCTTCTACGGCGACCGCCGGCGCATCACCGCCAGCGTCTCCTACAAATGGTGAGGCAAATGACGAGGACGGGCGAGGGCAGGCCATCGTGAAGCTGTGCCTGTCGGGCCTCGGACCAGCCTGATCTCGACCGGTCTGTCTGCTTCGCTGACGGTTACCGCTGATCTTCCATCGGGAGATTGATGAGCTCGCGGGCGATGCCCCCGGCCCGGAGCTCATGCGAGCGCGGCGCGTGCGACGCCCCGGCAAGTCGCCGACGCCGCGCTCGCGGCCCGTCCGGGTGCGCCAGCCGACGCATTCGCCGGACGAGCCCCGGTCCCGTCGTGATGCATGGCTCGTCCGACCATCCGCGCCTGTGGATACGTGTCTTTCTTGCACCGCGGGCGCGACCATCACCGGCTCCCCTGGCTGTGCTGCTCCGAGGAAGGCGCAGCCAGTATGTCACCCGGGTGACGCTGGGCGCCTGTCCTCGTTGTAGATTTTGCCGCGCGGCTTAGATAAAGTGAGCTTCCCCAACAGCGGATCTCACCGCCGAGCGCACATGGACTGATCGGGATCGCCCTTGCTGGGGCGGTCGATCTGCTCCATACCAGCCGCGGGGTGATTCCGGGATTTCCACCGTTCTGGGGCGGCAAAGGGCCTAAAAAGAGCGTGTCTTGCGCCCATTGGTGCACTGCGCTAAGGCTCAGAATAATTCCAAATCGGGACGAATCCGCGGCTCCCCCGACGTCGCGGGAAAAAGGGCTCGCCATGAGCGGCATTCTACAGAACTATCTTCCACTCGTCGTCTTCATAGGGGTAGCGGGCCTCATCGGCCTCGTGCTGCTGATCGCGCCTTTCATCGTGGCGTTCCAGCAGCCGGACCCGGAAAAGCTGTCGGCGTATGAGTGCGGTTTCAACGCCTTCGACGACGCCCGCATGAAGTTCGACGTCCGCTTCTACCTGGTCGCCATCCTCTTCATCATCTTCGATCTCGAGGTGGCGTTCCTGTTTCCGTGGGCGGTGGCGTTCGGCAAGCTTGGCGCGACCGGCTTCTGGTCCATGGTGGTGTTCCTCGCCGTGCTGACGGTCGGGTTCGCCTATGAATGGAAGAAAGGGGCACTGGAATGGGATTGAACCAGCCTGTACCGTCCGTTGGTCCGGTTCTCGCGCCGGCCCCTAAGGGCATTTTGGATCCGTCGACCGGCAAGCCGGTCGGGGCCAATGATCCGTTCTTCCTCGAGGTCAATTCGGAGCTGTCCGACAAGGGCTTCTTCGTGGCCGCGACCGACGACCTCATCACCTGGGCGCGCACCGGCTCATTGATGTGGATGACCTTCGGTCTCGCCTGCTGCGCGGTCGAGATGATGCAGGTGTCGATGCCGCGCTACGACGTCGAGCGTTTCGGCTTCGCGCCGCGTGCCTCGCCGCGCCAGTCCGACGTGATGATCGTCGCGGGTACGCTCACCAACAAGATGGCCCCGGCGCTGCGCAAGGTCTACGACCAGATGCCCGAGCCGCGCTACGTCATCTCGATGGGCTCCTGCGCCAATGGCGGCGGCTACTATCACTATTCCTATTCGGTCGTGCGCGGCTGCGACCGCATCGTGCCGATCGACATCTATGTGCCGGGCTGCCCGCCCACGGCGGAAGCGCTGCTCTACGGCGTGCTGCTGCTTCAGAAGAAGATCCGGCGCACCGGCACCATCGAACGCTAAGGTTTTACGTCATGGACGATGGCAAGCTCGACGCCCTTGGGCAAACGATCGTTAGCGCGCTTCCGGGCGCGGCCACCGGTCATTCGGTGGCCTTCAACCAGCTCACGGTGGATGTCGAGGCCGCCAGGATCGTCGAGGTGGTCAAGTACCTTCGCGACGATCCGAGCTGCCGCTTCGTCAACTTCACCGACATCACGGCGGTGGACTATCCGTCGCGCGAGAAGCGTTTCGACGTCGTCTATCATCTGATGTCGCCGACCCTGAACGCGCGGATCCGGCTCAAGGCCCAGGCCGACGAGACCACCCAGGTGCCGTCGCTGATCGATGTGTTCCCCGGCGCCGACTGGTTCGAGCGCGAGGCCTACGACCTCTATGGCGTGTTCTTCGTCGGCCATCCCGACATGCGGCGCATCCTCACCGATTACGGTTTCGAGGGCCATCCGCTGCGCAAGGATTTCCCGACCACCGGCTTCGTCGAGGTCCGCTACGACGACCAGGAGAAGCGGGTGGTGTACGAGCCTGTCAGGCTCAACCAGGAATTCCGCAAGTTCGATTTCCTCTCGCCGTGGGAAGGGGCGGACTATCCGCTTCCCGGTGACGAGAAGGCGAAGCAGTGAGTAGCGAATAGCGAGTGGCGAATAGGGATGTTAGTTGAGCGACCAGTCGATCAATTCGTATCGGGACCTGAGGGTATGGCAGGATGCCATGTCTCTGGCGGCGTCCTGCTATCGGTTGACGGCTCAATTCCCTCGCGACGAAATGTTCGGACTGACCTCGCAGATCAGGCGCGCGGCAACGTCCATTCCGGCAAACGTCGCGGAAGGACATGGGCGCGAAAACACCGGCAGTTTCGTGCAATCGCTGCGAATTTCGCAGGGATCGTTGAAGGAGCTGGAAACTCATCTGCTCTTGGCGGAGCGTGTCGGGATTTTGACTGCTTCCGATCTGGAGCCCGTCTTAGGTCGATGCGAGAGCTTGGGCAAAATGCTTCGCGCGTTGATACGTTCTCTGCAGGACAAGTCCACGAAATGACCATTCGCCACTCACTATTCGCCATTCGCCTCGCAGCAGGAGCTGCGTCATGAACGAGCAACCCGAAAACCTCCGCAACTTCACCATCAATTTCGGCCCGCAGCATCCGGCGGCGCACGGCGTGTTGCGCCTGGTGCTGGAGCTGGACGGTGAGGTGGTCGCGCGCGTCGACCCGCATATCGGCCTGCTTCACCGCGGCACCGAGAAGCTGATCGAGCAGAAGACCTATCTCCAGGCGATCCCTTATTTCGACCGCCTCGACTACGTCGCGCCGATGAACCAGGAGCACGCCTTCTGCCTCGCCGCGGAGAAGCTGCTCGGCATCGAGGTGCCGCGCCGCGGCCAGCTGATCCGCGTGCTCTATTGCGAGATCGGCCGCATCCTGTCGCATCTGCTCAACGTCACCACGCAGGCGATGGACGTCGGCGCGCTCACCCCGCCGCTGTGGGGCTTCGAAGAGCGCGAGAAGCTGATGGTGTTCTACGAGCGCGCCTCGGGCAGCCGCATGCATGCGGCCTTCTTCCGCGTCGGCGGCGTGCATCAGGACCTGCCACAGAAGCTGGTCGACGACATCGAGGCCTGGTGCGATCCGTTCCTCAAAGTGGTTGACGACCTCGACCGCCTGCTCACCGCCAACCGCATCTTCAAGCAGCGCAACGTCGACATCGGCGTGGTGCCGCTGAAGGAAGCCTGGGAGTGGGGCTTCTCCGGCGTGATGGTGCGCGGCTCGGGCGCGGCCTGGGACCTGCGCAAGTCGCAGCCCTATGAATGCTACGCCGAGATGGATTTCGACATTCCGATCGGCAAGAACGGCGACTGCTACGACCGCTACCTGATCCGCATGGAAGAGATGCGCCAGTCGGTGCGCATCATGAAGCAGTGCATCGAGAAGCTGAACGCGCCTGAGGGCAAGGGCCCCGTCGTCGTCGAGGACAACAAGGTCGCGCCGCCGCGCCGTGGCGAGATGAAGCGCTCGATGGAAGCGCTCATCCACCACTTCAAGCTCTACACCGAAGGCGTCCACGTGCCGGCCGGCGAGGTCTACGCCGCGGTCGAGGCGCCCAAGGGCGAGTTCGGCGTCTATCTCGTCGCCGACGGCACCAACAAGCCCTACAAGTGCAAGATCCGCGCGCCGGGCTTCGCCCATCTCCAGGCGATGGACCACATCTGCCGCGGGCATCTGCTCGCCGACGTCTCGGCGATCCTGGGTTCGCTCGACATCGTGTTCGGAGAGGTCGATCGGTGATGGCGCAAGCGCCAATCCAGTTTGACCGTGCCTCGGGGGCCCTTGAAGGGGCCAACCTGTGGGAGCGGACGGCTGCCTTGGCGCTGGTGACGGGGTCGAAGATCTCGTCGCACTTCTCGCATATGGGCTACATCGCCTGCGCGAACCTGCTGCGGAAAACGCTGCCCGAGCGCAACATCGCGATCAGGCTCAATCCCGACGCCGTGTTCGAATTCCCGTATGGCGACGGCTATTGGAGCAAGCTGCTCAACCGCTCCTATAATTATGAGGACGAGCTGGAGCTCCTGTTCGCCGACTCCATCGACGTCGATTACACGCTGCTCGATTGCGGCGCCAATTACGGCTACTGGTCGGTGCTGGTGTCGAGCAGGCCGTTCGGCTCGCACAAGGCGATCGCGATCGAGCCGTCGGGGCAGAACTATCCGAAGCTCGCCAACAACGCGCGCGTCAACGCTGGCCGCTTCGAGATCCTGAAATGCGCGATCGGCGCCGCTCGCGGTACCGCGCGGCTGTCCGGCACCAAGCACGAGGCCTTCAGCATCGCCGGCGATCCGTCGTCGGGCGGCGAGGAGGTTCCGGTCATCGCGCTGGACAACCTCATCGACGACGGCAAGGTTGCGGCGAGCGGCAAATACCTGATCAAGCTCGACGTCGAGGGCGTCGAGATCGAGGCGATCAAGGGCGGCGCCCGGCTGCTTGAGACCGACAGCGTCATCATGTGCGAGGAGCACGGCAGCGATCCGACCCACGCGGTGTCGCGCTTCATCCTCGAACAGACCCCGCTGAAGCTGATCGTGTTCGATCCGCGCAGCAACCGGATGGAGACCGTGAAGGAGCTGTCGATCCTCGACCGCATCAAGGTCTCGACCCACGTCGGCTACAACGTTTTCGGCACCGCAAGCGCATTCTGGCAGGACAGGATCGATGCCCTGAATGCCAAGACCCTGAATGCCAAGACCGCGCGCCGCATGCAGTGAGAGATTGAGAGATGTCCGTCCGCCGATTAGCACCGAAGGAAGTCCAGCCCGCGAGCTTTGCGTTCACGGAGGAGAACCTCGCGTTCGCCAAGCAGCAGATCGCGAAATATCCGGCCGGGCGCCAGGCCTCCGCTGTCATCGCCATCCTTTGGCGCGTCCAGGAACAGCACGAAGGCTGGGTGTCGGAAGCCGCGATCCGCGCCGTCGCCGACTTGCTCGACATGCCCTACATCCGCGTGCTCGAGGTCGCGACCTTCTACACGATGTTCCAGCTCGCCCCCGTCGGCAAGAAGGCCCACGTCCAGGTCTGCGGCACCACGCCGTGCCGCCTGCGCGGCGCCGAGGACCTGATCCACGTCTGCGAGCACCGCATCCACCACGAGCCCTTCCATCTCTCCAAGGACGGCAATTTCAGCTGGGAAGAGGTCGAGTGTCTCGGCGCCTGCGTGAACGCACCGATGGTGCTGATCGGCAAGGACACCTATGAGGACCTGACCAAGGAGAGCTTTGGCAAGGTGCTCGATGGCTTCGCCTCCGGCAATCCGCCAAAACCCGGTCCGCAGAACGGCCGCCAGTTCTCGGCGCCGATCACCGGGCCGACCACGCTGAAGGAGATCACCTGATGCGGGATCTCTCGTCGCCGGCCGTGCAGGGGAGCGGTGCCTTGAAGAAGTGGGGCTTCATCGCGATGCATGCCGCCGTGGCGGCCATTTTCATCTTCCTGCTTCAGCGTTTCAGCCTGAACGCGTCGCTGGAATCCAGCCTGCTCTGGGCGCTGACCTTCGCCGTCTGCGCCGCCGGACTTGCCTACAAGCAGTCCAATCGTTGATCGGAAAGCACTGATATGCTCGAGGACAAGGACCGCATCTTCAAGAACCTCTACGGCCTCCATGACTGGGGGCTCGAGGGTGCGCGGCGCCGCGGCGCCTGGGATGGTACGAAGAATATCATCGACAAGGGCCGCGACTGGATCATCAACGAGATGAAGGCGTCGGGCCTGCGCGGCCGCGGCGGCGCCGGCTTCCCGACCGGCCTGAAATGGTCGTTCATGCCGAAGGAATCGACCGACGGCCGGCCGAGCTATCTCGTCGTCAACGCCGACGAATCCGAGCCCGGCACCTGCAAGGATCGCGAGATCATGCGGCACGATCCGCATCTCCTGATCGAGGGCTGCCTGATCGCCAGCTGCGCCATGAACGCGCATGCCTGCTACATCTATGTCCGCGGCGAGTTCATCCGCGAGCGCGAGCATCTCCAGGCCGCGATCGACCAGGCCTATGAGGCCAAGCTGGTCGGCAAGGACAACGTCAACGGCTGGCCGTTCGACATCTACGTCGCGCACGGCGCCGGCGCCTATATCTGCGGCGAGGAGACCGCGCTGCTCGAAAGCCTCGAGGGCAAGAAGGGCCAGCCGCGCCTGAAGCCGCCGTTCCCGGCCAATGTCGGCCTGTTCGGCTGCCCGACCACCGTCAACAACGTCGAGTCGATCGCGGTGGCGCCGGACATCCTGCGCCGTGGCGCGGCGTGGTTCGCCGGCATCGGCCGTCCGAACAATGTCGGCACCAAGTTGTTCTGCATCTCCGGCCATGTCGAGCGGCCCTGCAACGTCGAAGAAGCCATGGGCATTCCGTTCCGTGAGCTGATCGACAAGCATTGCGGCGGCATCCGCGGCGGCTGGGACAATCTGAAGGCCGTGATCCCCGGCGGCTCGTCGGTGCGCATGGTGCCGGCCGAGCAGATCATCGACACGCCGATGGATTTCGACAGCTTGAGCAAGCTGCGCTCGGGCCTCGGCACCGCGGCCGTGATCGTGATGGACAAGTCGACCGATTTGATCCGCGCCATCGCCCGCATCTCGTACTTCTACAAGCACGAGAGCTGCGGCCAGTGCACGCCGTGCCGCGAGGGCACGGGGTGGATGTGGCGCGTCCTGACCCGCATGGCCGAAGGCCGCGCCCACAAGCGCGAGATCGACATGCTGCTCGAAGTCACAAAGCAGGTCGAAGGCCACACCATCTGCGCGCTCGGCGACGCAGCCGCCTGGCCGATCCAGGGCCTGATCGCGCATTTCCGTCACGAGATCGAAGCGCGCATCGACCAGTATTCGCACAAGGCCGACGTTGACGATATCGGCGTCCGCGATCCCGTGAACATGGTCGCGGCGGAGTAAGAGACATGACCAAGCTCATCATCGACGGCAAAGAGATCGATGTTCCGGCCGAGTACACGCTGCTTCAGGCGTGCGAGGCCGCCGGCGCCGAGATTCCGCGCTTCTGCTATCATGAGCGGCTGTCGATCGCCGGCAATTGCCGGATGTGCCTCGTCGAGGTGAAGGGCGGCCCGAAGCCGGTCGCAAGCTGCGCCTGGGGCGTGCGCGACTGCCGTCCGGGTCCCAAGGGCGAGCCGCCGGAAATCTCCACCCGTTCGCCGATGGTGAAGAAGGCGCGCGAAGGCGTGATGGAATTCCTTCTGATCAACCATCCGCTGGACTGCCCGATCTGCGACCAGGGCGGCGAGTGCGACCTCCAGGATCAGGCGATGGGCTATGGTGTGGACACCAGCCGCTTCGCCGAAAACAAGCGCGCGGTCGAGGACAAGTATCTCGGCGCGCTGGTCAAGACCTCGATGAACCGTTGCATCCAGTGCACACGCTGCGTCCGCTTCTCGGCGGAAGTCGCCGGCGCGCCTGAGATGGGTGCGACCGGTCGCGGCGAGGACATGGAGATCACGACCTATCTGGAGCATGCGCTGACGTCGGAATTGCAGGGCAACCTCGTCGACATCTGCCCGGTCGGCGCGCTGACCTCGAAGCCCTATGCTTTTGCGGCCCGTCCGTGGGAGCTCGGCAAGACCCAGTCGATCGACGTCATGGACGGCATTGGCTCGGCGATCCGCGTCGATACCCGCGGCCGCGAGGTGATGCGCGTGCTGCCGCGCATCAACGAGGCCGTGAACGAGGAGTGGATCTCGGACAAGACCCGTCACATCGTCGACGGCCTGCGCACCCAGCGCCTCGACCGGCCCTATATCCGCGAAGCCGGCAAGCTGCGCGCGGCGAGCTGGCCCGAGGCCTTTGCCGCGATCGCTGCGAAAGCGGCACGCACCGACGGCAAGCGCATCGGCGCGATCGCCGGCGACCTTGCCGGTGTCGAGGAGATGTTCGCGCTGAAGGATCTGCTCGCCAAATACGGCTCGAGCAATCTGGCGGTTCAGGGCGGCGACGCCTTCGATCCCGCGCTCGGCCGCGGCTCCTACATCTTCAACCCGACGCTTGTAGGCGTGGAGCAGGCCGACGCTCTGCTCGTCATCGGCGCCAATCCGCGCAAGGAAGCGGCCGTGTTCAACGCCCGCATCCGCAAGCGCTGGCGCTCCGGCGGCTTCAAGGTCGGCGTGATCGGCGCCAAGGCCGACCTGACCTATGACTACGACCATCTCGGCGCAGGCACCGAGACGCTCGGTGAGCTCGCGGCCGGGAAGCACTCCTTCATGGACGTGCTGAAGAACGCCAAGAACCCGATCATCCTGGTCGGCGCGGGCGCGGCCTCGCGTCACGACGGCGCCGCCATTCTGGCCGCCGCCGCCAAGCTCGCGATGGATGTCGGCGCGGTCAAGGACGGCTGGAACGGTTTCGGCGTGCTGCACGAGACCGCCTCGCGCGTCGGCGCGCTCGACATCGGCTTCTCCGCCACCGCCGGTGGCCTGAACGCCGCGCAGATGACGACCTTCGGGACGCTCGACCTGCTGTTCCTGCTCGGCGCCGACGAGATCAAGGCGCCGGACGGGACCTTTGTCGTCTATATCGGCACCCATGGCGACCGCGGCGCGCACCGCGCCGACGTGATCCTGCCGGCGGCCGCCTACACCGAGAAGTCCGCGATCTACGTCAACACCGAAGGCCGGGTGCAGATGACCGGCCGCGCCGCATTCCCGCCGGGCGAAGCCCGCGAGGACTGGGCGATCGTCCGCGCGCTGTCGGAAGCGCTCGGCAAGAAGCTCGGCTACGACTCGCTTGCCGCCCTGCGCCAGGCGATCTTCAAGGCCGTGCCGCATCTGATCCGTCTCGACCAGATCGAGTTAGGCAGCGCCGACCAGATCAAGAAGCTGGCAGGCAAGGGCGGCTCGCCTGAGAAGGCGCCGTTCAAGCCTCTGGTCGAGGACTTCTATTTGACCAACCCAATCGCGCGTGCGTCCGCCGTGATGGCGGAGTGCTCGCGGCTTGCCTCCGGGCAGATGCTGACCGCAGCGGAGTGAGCGTGATCTGATGGAATTCTTCGAAAGCGCATTCTGGACCGGTTTCCTCTGGCCGCTGATCATCATGGTCGCGGAGAGCGTCTTGGTGCTCGTCGTCCTCCTGGTCGCGATCGCCTACATCCTGCTCGCCGACCGCAAGATCTGGGCGGCGGTGCAGATCCGCCGCGGTCCGAACGTGGTCGGCCCCTGGGGCCTGCTGCAGTCGTTCGCCGACCTGCTGAAGTTCGTGCTGAAGGAGCCGATCATCCCGGCCGGTGCCAACAAGGGCGTGTTTCTCCTTGCTCCCTTGGTCTCATGCGTGCTTGCGCTCGCCGCCTGGGCGGTGATCCCGACCAATCTCGGCTGGGTGATCTCCGACATCAATGTCGGCGTCCTCTTCATCTTCGCGATCTCGTCGCTGTCGATCTACGGCATCATCATGGCCGGCTGGTCGTCGAACTCGAAATACCCGTTCCTGGCCGCGCTGCGCTCGGCCGCGCAGATGGTGTCCTATGAAGTCTCGATCGGCTTCGTCATCATCACCGTGCTGCTCTGCGCCGGCACGCTGAACCTGTCGGCGGTGGTCGAGGCCCAGCATGCCCGCGGCCTTGCCAGCCTGATCGGGCTGCCGCAGCTCACCATCTTGAACTGGTACGTCTGGCCGCTGTTCCCGATGTTCGTGGTGTTCTACGTCTCGGCGCTGGCCGAAACCAACCGTCCGCCGTTCGACCTCGTCGAAGCCGAATCCGAGCTCGTCGCCGGCTTCATGGTCGAGTACGGCTCGACGCCGTATTTGCTGTTCATGCTCGGCGAGTACGTCGCGATCGTCACGATGTGCGCGCTGGCGACGATCCTGTTCCTCGGAGGCTGGCTGCCGCCGGTGGACCTGCCGCCCTTCAACTGGGTGCCGGGGATCATCTGGTTCTCGCTCAAAGTCTTCTTCATGTTCTTCCTGTTCGCGATGGCGAAGGCGATCGTGCCCCGCTACCGCTACGATCAACTGATGCGCCTCGGCTGGAAGGTGTTCCTGCCGCTGTCGCTGGCGATGGTGATCGTGGTGGCCGGCGTGCTGCATTTCGCCGGCATCGCGCCGAAGTGAGGGCCGTCATGGGTATCAACATCAACGCCACTGCACGCTCGCTTCTGCTGTCGGAATTCGTCTCGGCGTTCTTCCTCGCCATGCGCTATTTCTTCCAGCCGAAGCCGACGCTGAACTATCCCTTCGAGAAGGGGCCGATCTCGCCGCGCTTCCGCGGCGAGCACGCGCTGCGCCGCTATCCGAACGGCGAAGAACGCTGCATCGCCTGCAAGCTGTGCGAAGCCGTGTGCCCGGCGCAGGCCATCACCATCGAGGCCGGCCCGCGCCGCAACGACGGCACCCGCCGCACCGTGCGCTACGACATCGATATGGTGAAGTGCATCTATTGCGGACTCTGCCAGGAGGCCTGTCCGGTCGACGCCATCGTCGAAGGTCCGAACTTCGAGTTCGCGACCGAGACCCGCGAGGAACTGTTCTATGACAAGGCCAAGCTGCTCGCCAATGGCGACCGCTGGGAACGCGAGATCGCGAAAGCGATCGAGCTCGATGCGCCGTACCGGTGAGATGAGAGCATGATCCTTTCCGCGCTGTTCTTCTATCTCTTCGCCGGCATCTGCGTCGCCTCGGCGGTGATGGTGATTGTCTCGCGCAATCCCGTGCACTCCGTGCTGTACCTGATCCTGGCCTTCGTCAACGCCTCCGGCCTGTTCGTGCTGATGGGCGCCGAGTTCCTCGGCATGATGCTGATCGTCGTCTATGTCGGCGCGGTCGCGGTGCTGTTCCTGTTCGTGATCATGATGCTCGACGTCGACTTCCTCGAGCTGCGCGAGGGCTTCATCGAGTATCTGCCGGTCGGTCTCGTGATCGGCGGCATCTTCATGTTCGAGCTGCTGCTCACCGTCGGTTTCTGGGTCATCAACCCCGGCGTCTCCAAGACCATCACGGCGGCGATCCCGACCAACGTCTCGAACACCGAGGCGCTCGGCCTCGTGCTCTATACGAAGTACATCCACTACTTCCAGCTCGCGGGCATGGTGCTGCTGGTGGCCATGATCGGTGCCATCGTGCTGACGCTGCGGCACAAGGCGAACGTGAAGCGGCAGGACATCAACGTTCAGAACGCGCGCACGCCTGAGATGGCGATGGCGATGCGCAAGGTGGCGCCGGGGCAGGGGCTCTCGGATGCCGATGCGGCGGAGTGGGTGAAATGACGATCGGGCTCGGACACTATCTGGCGGTCGGCGCGATCCTGTTCACGCTCGGGATCCTCGGTATCTTCCTGAACCGCAAGAACATCATCATCATCCTGATGTCGATCGAGCTGATCCTGCTCTCGGTCAACATCAACCTCGTCGCGTTCTCGACCTTCCTCGGCGACATCGTCGGCCAGGTCTTCGCGCTTCTGGTGCTGACGGTCGCTGCTGCCGAAGCCGCGATCGGTCTCGCCATCCTGGTGGTCTATTTCCGCAACCGCGGCTCGATCGCGGTTGAGGACGTCAATCTGATGAAGGGCTGAGCTCAGTCATGGTTCAGGCAATCGTATTCCTGCCGCTCCTGGGCGCCATCTTGGCCGGCCTGATTGCGCTGTTCGGCGCTCATGCCCGCAACCCCTCGGGCGACGAGGTCGAGCATCACGGCGACCACGGTCACGGCGATGCGCATGCGTCCGCCGCCCATGACGACCATGGTCACGACGATCACGCGCACGACGACCACGGGCACGGACCGGTCGAGCCGGCTGCGGCGGGCTCACGCGCGGCGGAGCTGATCACGACGGCATTGCTGTTCGTGTCGGCGGTGCTGTCCTGGATGACGCTGGTCGATGTCGGCTTCATGCACCATGACATGCGGATTCCGCTGTTGCCGTGGATCCTCTCCGGCGATCTCCAGGTCTACTGGACGCTGCGGGTCGACACGCTCACCGCCGTGATGCTGGTGGTGGTGACGACCGTGTCCTCGCTCGTGCACCTCTATTCCATCGGCTACATGGACGAGGATCCGTACCGGCCGCGCTTCTTCGGCTATCTCTCGCTGTTCACCTTCGCCATGCTGATGCTGGTGACCGCGGACAACCTCGTGCAGCTGTTCTTCGGCTGGGAAGGCGTGGGTCTCGCCAGCTACCTGCTGATCGGCTTCTGGTATCAGAAGCCGTCGGCGAACGCCGCCGCCATCAAGGCCTTCGTGGTCAACCGCGTCGGCGATTTCGGCTTCGCGCTCGGCATCTTCGCGATCTTCATGCTGGCCGGCTCGACCGATTTCGAGACCATCTTCCACGCCGCGCCCGGCCTCACCGGCAAGACCATCGACTTCCTCGGCTGGCACGCCGATGCGCTGACCCTGACCTGCCTCCTGCTGTTCATGGGCGCGATGGGCAAGTCGGCGCAGTTCCTGCTCCACACCTGGTTGCCGGACGCGATGGAAGGCCCGACCCCGGTCTCCGCGCTGATCCACGCCGCGACCATGGTCACCGCCGGCGTGTTCATGGTGGCGCGCCTGTCGCCGCTGTTCGAGCTCGCCCCGAACGCGCAGGCCGTCGTGATGTTCTTCGGCGCGACCACGGCGTTCTTCGCCGCGACCGTCGGCCTCGTCCAGAACGACATCAAGCGCATCGTCGCCTACTCGACCTGTTCGCAGCTGGGCTACATGTTCGTGGCGATGGGAGCAGGGGCCTATTCGGTCGGCATGTTCCACCTGTTCACGCACGCCTTCTTCAAGGCGCTGCTGTTCCTGGGCTCCGGCTCGGTGATCTACGCGATGCACCACGAGCAGGACATCCGCAACATGGGCGGCCTCTGGAAGAAGATCCCCTACACCTACGCGGTGATGGTGGTCGGCACGCTGGCCCTGACCGGCTTCCCGCTCACGGCCGGCTACTTCTCCAAGGACGCGATCATCGAATCGGCCTACGCCTCGCACAATCCGTTCGCGATCTACGGCTTCCTGATGACGATCGCCGCCGCCGGCCTGACCTCGTTCTACTCCTGGCGCCTGATCTTCAAGACCTTCCACGGCGAGCCCCATGACGAGCATCACTACGAGGCCGCGCATGAGGCCCCGCTCTGGATCCTGGTCCCGATCGGCGTGCTCGCGGTCGGCTCGATCGTCGCGGGCTTCCCGTTCAAGGAGCTGTTCGCCGGCCACGGCGTCGAGGAGTTCTTCCGCGAGTCCGTGAAGATGAACCCGCACATCATCGAGGAGATGCACCACATCCCCGAGACCATCGCCGTCCTGCCGACGGTGATGATGGTGCTGGGCTTCCTGGTCTCGTACCTGTTCTACATCCGCCGGCCCTACATCCCCGTTCGGCTCGCTAAAGAGCAGCCGATGCTGTACCAGTTCCTGCTCAACAAATGGTACTTCGACGAGCTGTACGACCTCATCTTCGTCCGTCCGGCGAAGTGGATCGGCTACCAGTTCTGGAAGAAGGGCGACGGCTTCATCATCGACGGCCTCGGGCCCGACGGCGTCTCGGCCCGCGTGCTGGACGTCACCCGCAACGTCGTGAAGATCCAGACCGGCTATCTCTATCACTACGCATTCGCCATGCTGATCGGCGCCGCCGGCCTGATCACCTGGTTCATGTTCGGCTTTGGAGGCCAGTAAATGACGACCTGGCCCATTCTATCGGTCACCACGTTCCTGCCGCTGGTCGGCGCGCTGATCGTCTATCTCAGCCGCGGCGACGACGAGGCGGCGCGGCGCAACTCGCGCTGGATCGCACTGTGGACCACGCTGATCACCTTCGCGGTGTCGGTGATCCTGGTCATGCGCTTCGATCCGGCGAACGCCGACTTCCAGTTCGTCGAGAAGGCGAACTGGCTCGCCACCGGCATCACCTACCACATGGGTGTGGACGGCATTTCGCTGCCGCTCGTGATCCTGACCACCGCCATCATGCCGTTCTGCATCATCGCGAGCTGGAAGGCGATCACCAGCCGCGTCCGCGAATACATGATGGCGTTCCTGATTCTGGAAACGCTGATGATCGGCACCTTCTCGGCGCTCGATCTCGTGCTGTTCTACCTGTTCTTTGAAGGCGGCCTGATCCCGATGTTCCTGATCATCGGCGTCTGGGGCGGCCCGCGCCGGGTCTACGCGTCCTTCAAGTTCTTCCTCTACACGCTGCTCGGCTCGGTCCTGATGCTGCTCGCCATCATGGCGCTGTACTGGAACGGCGGCACCACCGACATCCCGACACTGATGCACACCGCCGTGCCGCGGTCGTTACAGACCTGGGCCTGGCTCGCCTTCTTCGCCTCCTTCGCGGTGAAGATGCCGATGTGGCCGGTGCACACTTGGCTCCCCGACGCGCACGTCGAGGCGCCGACCGCCGGCTCCGTGGTCCTGGCCGCGATCCTGCTGAAGATGGGCGGCTACGGCTTCCTGCGCTTCTCGCTGCCGATGTTCCCCCTGGCGTCGCACGACTTCGCGCCGCTGATCTTCACGCTCTCGGTCATCGCCATCATCTACACCTCGCTGGTGGCGCTGATGCAGGAGGACATGAAGAAGCTGATCGCGTACTCTTCAGTGGCGCATATGGGCTTCGTCACCATGGGCATCTTCGCCGGCACCATGCAGGGCGTCGCCGGCGGCGTGTTCCAGATGATCTCGCACGGCATCGTCTCCGGCGCGCTGTTCCTCTGCGTCGGCGTGGTCTACGACCGCCTGCACACCCGCGAGATCGCGGCCTATGGCGGCCTCGTCAACCGGATGCCGCTCTACGCGCTGACCTTCATGATCTTCACCATGGCCAATGTCGGTCTGCCCGGCACGTCCGGCTTCGTCGGCGAGTTCATGACGCTGCTCGGCACCTTCAAGACCTCAATCCCGACCGCGTTCTTCGCTTCGACCGGCGTGATCCTGTCGGCGTGCTACGCGCTCTGGCTCTACCGCAAGGTCGTGTTCGGGACGCTGGTCAAGCCGTCGCTGATGACGATCAAGGATCTCACCTTCCGGGAGTGCCTGACGCTGTTCCCGCTGATCGCGCTGACGCTCCTGTTCGGGGTCTATCCGAAGCCGGTGCTGGACATGTCGGCGGCCTCGGTCCAGCAACTCGTCAACAATTACAACACCGCTGTGACGGCCGTGAAGGCCGCCGCACTGCTCCAGTGATCGGGCAGGTCAGGATATCGCCATGAGCTTTGAGACTGCAGGTTATCAACTGGCGCCGGTGCTGCCCGAGCTCGTGCTCGCGGTCGGCGCAATGGCCCTTCTGATGCTCGGGGCCTATCGCGGGCAGGGGACGACCAAGACGATCACGACGCTGGCGGTCCTGCTTCTGGTCGTGGTCGGCGTGCTCGAATACATGCTGCCCGCGGGCAAGCAGGTGACCTTCGGCGGCAGCTTCATCGTCGACGACTTCGCCCGCTTCATGAAGATTCTGACCCTGATCGGCTCGGCGGTGACGCTGGTGCTGTCGACCGAGTTCCTGTCCGATCCGTCGCGGCGCATCTTCGAATACGCCATCCTGGTGCTGCTCTCGACCCTCGGCATGATGGTGCTGATCTCGGCCGGCGACCTGATCTCGCTCTATCTCGGCCTTGAGCTGATGTCGCTCGCGCTCTACGTCGTCGCCACCTCGAACCGCGACAACGCCAAGTCGACCGAAGCCGGCCTGAAGTATTTTGTGCTGGGCGCGCTGTCCTCCGGCATGCTGCTCTATGGCGCCTCGCTGATCTACGGCTTCACCGGCACGGTCAGCTTCACCGGCATCGCGGCCACCGCGACGGCGGCGAATGTCGGTCTGGTGTTCGGTCTGGTGTTCTTGCTCGCCGGCCTCTGCTTCAAGGTCTCGGCCGTGCCGTTCCACATGTGGACGCCCGACGTCTATGAGGGTGCCCCGACGCCGGTCACCGCCTTCTTCGCCTCGGCGCCGAAGGTGGCTGCGCTCGCCGTCTTCACTCGCGTCACGCTGACCGCTTTCCCCGGCATCGTCTCGCAGTGGCAGCAGATCCTGGTGTTCGTGGCGATCGCCTCGATGGCGCTGGGTTCGTTCGCCGCGATCGGCCAGAGCAACATCAAGCGCCTGATGGCCTATTCCTCGATCGGCCACATGGGCTTTGCCCTGGTCGGCCTTGCCTCCGGCACCGTCGAGGGCGCGCAGGGTGTCTTGATGTACATTGTGATCTATGTCGCGATGACGCTCGGCTCGTTCTCGGTCATCCTCGCCATGAAGCGCAACGGCCAGGCCGTGGAGCAGATCAGCGATTTCGCCGGTCTCTCGCGCACCAATCCGCTGCTCGCCTTCATGTTCGCGATGCTGCTGTTCTCGCTCGCGGGCATTCCGCCGCTCGCCGGCTTCTTCGCCAAATGGTACGTCTTCGTTGCCGCCATCAAGGCGAACCTGTTCACGCTCGCCGTGATCGGCGTGCTCTCCAGCGTGGTGGGTGCCTACTACTATCTCGCCATCGTCAAGACGATGTATTTCGACGAGCCGGCCGGCCAGGTCGATCCGGTGCGCGTCGAGGTGAAGACGGTGCTGGCGGTCGCGGGTGCGTTCAACATTCTGTTCGCGTTGTTCGCGGGGCCGGTGGTGAGCGTCGCCTCCGCCGCCGCAAAGTCGCTGTTCTAGGATGGGGTTCGCGCTCGGTCCTCGCGCACTCTCGGCGGGCTACAAGCTCGCAGCTTTCGAGCGGACCGGCTCGACCAATACCGAGGCGATCGAGCGCGCCAGGGGCGGCGAACGCGGCCCGATGTGGTTCGTCACATCCGAGCAGACGGCCGGCCGCGGCCGGCGCCAGCGCGCCTGGATCGCGCCACGGGGTAATCTTGCCGCCAGCATCCTCGAGGTCATGAATGTTCCCCCCGCCGTCGCGGCCACGCTTGGCTTTGCCGCGGGGCTGGCGGAGGAGGCGGCCCTGGAGAAGGTGAGCCTGGAGGCCGCGCTGCGCCTCGGCGAGGGCCGTCCCCGCTACGCCCTGAAATGGCCGAACGACGTGCTTGTCGGCGGCAAGAAGCTGGTCGGCATCGGGCTTGAGGCCGAAGTCATCGGCGACCGCCTCGCGGTCGTCGTCGGCATGGGCACCAACGTCGTCGCCGCGCCGGAGGGCACGCCGACGCCCGCAGTGTCGCTGGCCGCGCTGGGCGTCCAGATCAGCGCCGAGGAGCTGTTTTCCGCCCTGTCCGACGCCTGGGTCGAGTTCCGCGGCATCTGGGACAATGGCCGCGGCTTTGCCGAGATCCGCAAGCTCTGGCTGAAGCGGGCCGCCGGTCTTGGCGAGGGGGTTGCGATCAACACGGGAACGACGACGCTGGAAGGCATTTTCGACACGATCGATGATACGGGTTGCCTGATCGTCCGCACTGCTGACGGCCGATGCCTGCCGGTGGCGGCCGGCGAGGTGTTCTTCGGCTCGGCCGCCTCCGTGGGAGCTGCGTGATGGCAAGGCCTGACGAACTGGTGTTTGCGCCGCTCGGCGGTGTCGGCGAGATCGGCATGAACCTGTCGATCTACGGCCTTGGCAACCGCCATCAGCGCGCCTGGCTCGCGGTCGATCTCGGCGTCTCCTTCGGCGACGAGGAGCATCTGCCGGGCATCGACCTGATCATGCCCGACATCAGCTTCCTGGAGAAGGAACGCAAGAACCTGATGGGCCTGGTGCTGACCCACGCCCATGAGGACCATTTCGGCGCCATCATCGACCTCTGGCCCAGGCTGAAATGCCCGATCTATGCGACCCAGTTCAGCGCGGCGCTGTTCGAGGCCAAATGCGCCGCCGAGCGCAACGTGCCAAAGATTCCGGTGACGGTGGTGCCGTCGGGAGGCCGCGTCGATATCGGCCCGTTCAACGTCGAGTTCATCCCGGTCGCGCATTCGATACCTGAATCGCATGCGCTGGCGATCCACACCGAAGCCGGCATCGTGCTGCACACCGGCGACTGGAAGATCGATCCGACCCCGATCATCGGCCGCCCGACCGACGAAAAACGGCTGCGCGAACTGGGCGACGAGGGCGTGCTCGCCCTGATCGGCGATTCCACCAACGCCGTGCGCGACGGCCGCTCGCCCTCGGAAGCCGAGGTCGCCAAGACCATTGCCGGTCTGGTCAAGGCCGCCAAGGGCAGGGTTGCCGTGACGACCTTCGCCTCCAACGTCGCCCGCATCAAAGCCGTTGCCGACGCTGCCAAGGCCGCCGACCGCGAGGTCGTCGTGGTCGGGCGCGCCATGGACCGCGTGTCGCAGGTCGCGCGCGAGACCGGCTATCTCGACGGCGTGCAGAGCTTTCGCTCGACCGACGTCTACGGCCATCTGCCGCAGGACAAGGTGCTGGCGCTCTGCACCGGCAGCCAGGGCGAGGCCCGCGCGGCGCTGGCGCGCATCGCCAATGACGACCATCCCGAGATCACGCTCAACCGCGGCGATTGCGTGATCTTCTCCTCGCGCACCATTCCCGGCAACGAGAAGGCGGTCGGTTCGATCATCAACAATCTGGTGCTCCAGGGCGTCGAGGTGATCACCGACCGCGACGCGTTGGTCCACGTCTCCGGCCATCCCCGCCGCGACGAGCTGCGCGACATGATCGCCTGGGTACGCCCGCAGCTCCTGATCCCCGTCCATGGCGAGGCCCTGCATCTGCACGAGCACGCCAAGCTCGCGCGCGCCGCCGGCGTGCCGCGGGTGCTGGTCTGCCGCAACGGCGACCTCGTCAAGCTCGGCCCCGGCGATCCCGGCATCGTCGGCGAGGTGCCCTCGGGCCGGCTCTACAAGGACGGCACGATCCTGGAGGATTCCAAGTCCCGCGCGGTGGTCGAACGCCGCCGCATGGCCTTTTCCGGCTGCGCTTTCGTCGCCATCGCCATGACCGCGCAGGGCGAGCTTGTCGACGAACCCGAGGTCGATCTCGTCGGCGTTCCCGAGAAGAACAGGGCGGGCGAGGCCTTTGACGACCTGGTCTTCGAGGCCGTGATGTCCACGATCGAGGGGCTGCCGAAAGCGCGCCGCCGCGATCCGGACGCCCTGGCTGAGTCGGTGCGACGCGCGGTCCGGGCCGTGATCAACGAACATTGGGGCAAAAAGCCCGCCTGTCTGGTACATGTGCTGGCAGTCTGATTGAGGCATGGTCTTTTCGGAAAAGGGCTTCACACTTTTCCGGATCATGCTCTGAGGGAGAGAAACATGCTGGGCCGGCTCAACCATGTCGCGATCGCGACCAAGGATGCCGTCAAGGCCGCAAAAATCTACGGCGCCGCGTTCGGGGCGCAGATCTCGGAGGCCGTGCCGCTGCCCGAGCATGGCGTCACCACCGTGTTCGCGACGCTGCCCAACACCAAGATCGAGTTCATCGAGCCGCTCGGTGAAGCTTCCCCGATCGCAAAGTTCCTCGAACGCAACGCCGACGGCGGCATCCACCATGTCTGCTACGAGGTCGTGGACATCATCGCCTCGCGCGACACCCTGGTGAAGGAGGGTGCGCGGGTGCTCGGCGACGGCGTGCCGAAGATCGGCGCCCACGGCAAGCCGGTGCTGTTCCTGCACCCGAAGGACTTTTCCGGCGCGCTGGTCGAAATCGAGCAGGCGTAAGGCCGCCCCATGGCCATCCAGATCTCGACCGCGCTTGCGATCTACTTCATCATCTGGTGGATCGCGCTGTTCCTGACGCTGCCGTTCGGCGTGCGCAGCCAGCACGAGGACGGCGTGGGCGCACCCGGCACCGATCCCGGCGCGCCGATCCTGACGCGGATGGGCCGCAAGCTGATCTGGACCACCATCATCTCCGCGATCATCTACGGCCTTGGGCTCGCGGCCTATCAGGCCGGCTACCTCTCGATCGAACGGCTGTCGAAATTGATGGGCATGCCGTTCTAGACGTTTTTTGCTGACGATATTGTTTTGGGGGACGAATGACTTTTCAGAGGATCGTCGTCGCGCTTCTGGTGCTGATCGTCGTTGGCCTGGGCGCCATCGGCTATTTTGAGTGGAAGATGGCCGTGCAGGTGCGAACGCTGAAGGCGTTCGTCGAGGGCTACGTCTTCAACGAAGCCGTGATGGCCTGCGAGCAGGCCAAGAGCTCGACGCCGTTCAAGTGGAACGGCGGCAAGAGCACCTCGGTGATCGGGCTGAACTCGGTCAAGCCAGACAAATACAACGTCAGCGCCAGCTACACGCTGTTGGCGGACGGCGTCTATTGTGATTACGATCCCATCAAAAGAAAGGCCGAGATCGGCTCGAGCTTCCTGGAGCGGGAGTAACGATCCGGCCATGCCAAGAGCATGATCCGGAAAAGTGTGAAGCGGTTTTCCGAGAAGATCATGCTCAAATAGAAAAACAAAGCGCGATTTCATCGCGCTTTACGGGATGGGATCGTCATGACCGGGGATCGGGCAGGGGACTACCGTATTCTGCATGAGGCGGCCTTGCGGGATTATCTCGCGGGTCTGCCGGATCTCGCGGCGCTGCTCGGCGCCGAGCCGGTGTCTTGGTCGATCACCGAGGTCGGTGACGGCAATCTCAACCTCGTCTTCATCGTCAAGGGCGACCGCGGCGGCGTCGCCGTGAAGCAGGCGCTGCCCTATGTCCGTCTTGTCGGCGAAAGCTGGCCGCTGCCGCTGTCGCGCGCCCATTACGAATTTTTGGCCTTGTCACGGCAGGCCGAGCTCGCCCCCGGCCTCGTGCCGGCGCTGCTGCATCACAACGAGAACCTGGCGCTGACGGTGATGGAGCTGCTCGAGCCCCACATCATCATGCGCAAGGGGCTGGTCGCGGCGACGCAATATCCGCGCTTTGCGGGCGACATCACCACCTTCATGGCCCGGACGCTGTTCTTCACCTCCGACCTCGCGCTCTCCGCGGCCGAGAAGAAGCAGGGCATCGCGGCCTTCGCCGGCAACCATGCGCTGTGCAAGATCACCGAGGACCTGATCTTCACCGATCCTTACCGTATCGCCGAGCAGAACCGCTGGACCGCGCCTTACCTCGACGGCCTGGCCGCGTCGTTGCGCGACGACATGGACCTGCACGTCGCGATCTCCCGGCTGAAGCTGAAGTTCATGGCAAGCCCGGAGGCGCTGCTCCACGGCGATCTCCACACCGGCTCGATCATGGTCACGGACAGCCAGACACGGGTGATCGATCCCGAATTCGCGTTCTACGGCCCGATGGGATTCGACGTCGGCGCCGTGCTGGCCAATCTGCTGATGGCCTATTTCGCCTCCGCCGGTCACGAGCACTCGCCGGGCGAACGGGCTGCGTTCGAGGGCTGGGTGCTGGAGACGGTCGAGCAGGTCTGGACCGAGTTCGCCCGCAAATTCCTCGACCTCTGGCGCGCCGGAGCCGCCGGCGACGCCTATCCGGTCTCGCTCTTCGCCGGTGAGAAGGGCGCCGCCCGCCTGGAGGCGGAGCGGCAGGCCTATATGCAGCGGCTGTTCGCCGACACCGTCGGCTTCGCCGCGGCAAAAACCATCCGCCGCATCTTCGGCCTCGCCCACAACATCGATTTCGAGCTGATCGAGGATCCGCGCAGGCGGGCGGTCAGCGAGGCCCGCGCCGTGCGGCTGGCGAGGGCGATGATGGTGGAGGCGGGGAGATTTCCCGATATCGCCAGCGTCACGGCAGCAGCCCGCGAGTTGCGCTCCCTTGTGCCGGAGTTTGCGACAGGCTAGCGGCCAGCGCGCAGGTACTGATCAATAGAGGTGCATGGGCAGCAGTACGCCGTCTGTGCCAACCAGCAGACCCCAGGTCTCGTTGGCCGCGACCTCGAACTCCCGGATCTGGACCGTGCCGCCCTCGACCTTGAGGGTGACCTTGTACTTGCCGGGCGGCAGATCGATCTTTTGGCTGTCCGGTATTTCGGATGCAGCGGAGTCGGAGTGCGCCAGTTTCTCGCCGGCGTGCGCCGCCAGCTCGATAGTCTGGTCGGCGACGGTGATGACCGCCCCCTCGTCCGACTTGTTGCCGAGCATCAGCTTTGCCTGCCTCGGCCTCGGCAGGAGGCCGGCATTCGCGATACCCGGCTTGCGCAGCGAAAGTTCGGCGATTGTCCTGTCGTTCTGACGGGAAAGCCGGAGCAGGACCGGTCCACGGGCCGTCGTGAAGGTGATCACGGCCCGGTCTGGTTCGACCACCGTCTCGATCCAGCCACGCTTGCCGAGCTCGGCGCGATAGAAGCCGAGCACCGCCGCGAGATCGCGCGGGGTCTCGGCGTAGACCGACGTGATGAACGGCGAATTCTTCGCCGTAGCGATGCTCCAGCTCTCTGGCAGTGGCAGACCGGTGCCCTGGGAAACCCTGGCTTCGAAACCCGCACCTGCGCCTCGTGCGACCGCTCCGACGGGGATGCTGAGCAGTCGTTCGACGAAATTGTCCGGAGTGTCATGGCCCCGGACCGCCCACCACGTTTCGTCGAGATAGTCGTTCACGCCTGTGGTGCGACTCCAGCTGAACCGGATGCTGTCCGCCTCGCTGTACCGGCCGAGGCTGGCCGCGACCGGGCTTGCCAGCACGGCCGTGGCGGCGACCAGACCGCCGATAAGCAAAGCACCTAGCGTTCGGCTTTTCATGTCCGGATTCCCATCTCGACGAGATCACTGGGCTGAAGGCCCTTGTCCTGAGCTTGGTCGCATCGATTACGCAGGACGTTCACCGCTCGTAGATCGTTGTTTCCGCTCCCGATTCCCAACGGGTTGAGGATTTCGCCGCAATGCACGACCGGATCCCGACGGCCCGCCGCCAAGCGGGCGTCTCGAACGATGCGTTGCAAGGAACTGCGGCATCCAAGGCGAAAAGAGGAGCTTGCACTCGACGTGCCGCGAGTGGTCAACTCCGTGACTGGAATATGCCTGCAGTGCCGGAGGGGACATGATGTTCAGGATTGTGGCGATCGTCGCTGGTTTGGGACTGGCGCTCGCCGCCACGGCGGAGGCCCAGACACCGCGCAAGGGCGGAACCATCCGCATGACCGCGCCCTACGGTTCGAGTTTCACCAGTCTGGACATTCACACCACCCAGCGCGCCCAGGACGAGATCTACGCCAAGGGCCTGCACCGGTCGCTCTACATCTGGAATTCCGCGGAAGGCAAGCCTGTCCTGGAACTCGCCAAGGAGGACGTGGTCTCGGGCGGAGGCCTCGTTCACACCTTCAAGCTGCGCGACGACGCCTATTTCCACAATGGCCGCAAGATGACCGCCGACGACGTCATCTGGTCCTACAACCGCATCATGGACGGCGCCAAGGCCTATCCCGGCGCGCGCTACGTCCGCGTGATCGAGGGCGCCGCCGCAGTCGAGAAGGGCCAGGCCAAGGAAATCTCCGGCCTGAAGAAGATCGACGACTTCACCGTTGAGATGAAGCTGACCGAGAAGGTCGATCCGGGCTTCTACTTCTTCACCGCGCTGACCTCGATCTATCCCGCCGACGAGGCCGCCAAGGAGGGCTTTATCCAGAAACCGATCGGTCTTGGACCGTTCAAGTTCGTCGAGCACGTGCCGGGATCGCGCATCGTCCTGGAGCGGTGGGACCGGTTCTACAAGCCCGGCAAGCCCTACGCCGACAAGGTCATCGTGTCGGTCATGGGCGAGGCCGCGGCCCGCGATGTCGCCTTCCGCAACAAGGAGATCGACACCTCGGTGCTGGGACCCGCGCAGTATGTCGCCTACCAGTCCGACGCGGACCTCAAGGGCACCATCGTCGAGGTCGCCGAGGTCTTCACGCGTTACATGGGGATGAATACCGGCTTCAAGCCGTTCGCCGACAAGCGCGTCCGGCAGGCCATCAACTATGCGATCGACACCGACCTGATCATCAACAAGCTGGTCAAGAACAAGGCCTATCGCGCCACCAGCTGGCTGCCGCTGACCTCGCCGCTCTACGACAAGACCATGAAGCCCTATGCCTTCGATCCCGCCAAGGCCAAGCAGCTGCTGGCCGACGCAGGCTATCCCTCAGGCTTCGAGTTCGAATGGACCACCAGCCAGAATGAAAGCTGGGGCCTGCCGATCGTCACGGCCGTCATCCCGATGCTGGACAAGGTGGGCATCAAGGCGAAGGTCAAGCAGGTCGAGACCGCGGTTCTGGCGGAGGTGGTTCGCAGCGGCGACTACCAGGCCTTCATCTACTCCCAGCAGACCGGCCCGGATCCGCAGGCCGCCCTCAAATGCTTCCACTCGTCGACGCCGCAATCAGCCTGCAACTACATGAACTTCAAGAACGCAGACTTCGACAAGTTGATCGACGAGGCCGGGCAGACCGACGACGCCGCAAAGCGCGGCCAGCTGCTGCAAAAGGCCAACGCGCTGCTCTATGACGAGGCGCCGGTCTGGTTCTTCAACTACAACAAGGCGGTCATGGCGGTGCAGCCGTGGCTCAAGGGAGTTCAGCTGAATGCGACGGAGCTGACCCATCAGACCGTCGAAGACCTCTGGGTCGACGAAACCTCGCCCGCGAAGTGACACGCGCTCCCTCCATCGCCACAAGCGATGGAGGGAGAGAAGAAAAGTGACGATGCTCTCCTTCCTGATCCGTCGACTCCTGCAAACCATTCCGACCGTGCTTGCCGTGGTGATGCTGGTCTTCGTGCTGTTCAGCGTCGTTCCCGGCAGCATCGTCTCGACCATGAGCGACGACAGCGATCCGCAGGTCGAGGCGCGCATGAAGAAGCAGCTCGGCCTCGACGAGCCCGTCTACCTGCGGTTCGGCTCCTACATTGCCAGGCTCGCGACCGGTGATTTCGGGACGTCGTTCCGGACGCGCGAGCCGGTCACGACCATGATCGCCAAGCGGATGGGGCCGACCCTGCAATTGATCTTCGCGTCCATGGCATTTGCGGTCGCGATCGGCGTGCCGCTCGGCTTCGTCGCGGCTTTGCGGCCGGGTGGTATCGTCGACAGCGCGGCGATGGTCGTGGCGGTGTCGGGTCTTTCAATGGCCAAGTTCTGGCTCGGACTGCTGCTGATGTACCTGTTCGCGTTGAAGCTCGGCTGGCTGCCGAGTTTCGGCTATGGTGATGGCGGCCTCAAAAATCTGATCCTGCCGGCCGTGACACTCGGCGTCTCGCCGATGGCGCTGCTGGCCCGGACGACGCGCGCCGCAGTCCTCGAGATCATGCACGCCGACTTTGTCCGCACGGCGCGATCGAAGGGCATGAGCGAGACGCGCGTCGTGAAGTGGCACGTGATGCGCAACGCGCTCGTCCTGATTCTCACGACAATGGGCCTGCAATTCGGCGCGCTGATGGGGCAGGCGGTCGTCGTCGAGAAACTGTTCTCCTGGCCGGGCATCGGCTCACTGCTCGTCGACAGCGTCCTGCAACGCGACATTCCCGCCGTCCAGGGCTCCATTCTCGTGGTGGTGCTGTTCTTTCTCGCGATCAACTTGCTGATCGACGTGCTTTACGGCGTGATCGATCCCAGGATCAGATACGCATGAAGCTCCGCGCCAATCTCGTCATCGGTGGTGCCTTGTTCGCGCTTGCGATCCTGGTCGGCCTGCTCGCACCCTGGCTGGCGCACACCGATCCTGTCCTGGACGCCAATTTGATGAACGCGGAAGAGCCCCCGAGCTGGACCTGGTGGTTCGGGACCGACGGGCAGGGCCGCGACATCTATTCCCGCGTCGTCTACGGCGCGCGCATCTCGCTGACGGTCGGCATCGTCTCGCAGCTCATCAACAGCGTCATCGGCGTGGCGCTGGGGCTGAGCGCCGGCTATTGGGGCGGCTGGTGGGACGACGTCGTCAACGGCCTCACCAATCTCATGCTCGCGATCCCCTCGCTGATCTTCGCGTTGGCCATCATGGCGGTGCTGGGACCCGGCCTGACCAGCCTGCTCATCGCACTTGGATTGACCAACTGGTCCTTCACCTGCAGGATCGCACGGGCCTCGGCGCTGTCGCTGAGGAGCCAGGGCTACGTGCAGGCTGCAACCGTGCTCGGCTACGGCGATGTGCGCATCATGATCACGCAGCTCTTGCCGAACATGCTCGGACCCATCGTCGTCATCGGCACGCTTGGCATGGGCAGCGCGGTCTTGTCCGAAGCCGCATTGTCGTTCCTCGGCCTCGGCGTCCGCCCGCCTTTTCCAAGCTGGGGCAGCATGCTGTCGGAAGCCCGCGACCAGATCACCACGGCGCCGTGGCTCTCGGTGTTTCCCGGCCTTGCCATCTTCCTGACGGTGCTCGGCCTCAACCTGCTCGGCGATGGCCTGCGCGACATTCTCGATCCGCAATCGCGGAGCCGGCGCACATGACGGGCTCGCCGCTGATCGAAGTCGAGGATTTGCGCATCGACCTCAACCACGGCTCCAGCCAGGTTCCCGCTGTGGAGGGCGTTTCATTCCGCATCGATCGCGGCGAGACGTTCGGCCTGGTCGGCGAATCCGGCTGCGGCAAGAGCATTACGGCGCTGGCCCTGATCGGCCTGTTGCGGCCGCCCTTGTCGATCGGCGGCGGCGTCATCCGGTTTGAGGGGCGGGAGATCCAGCGGCTCCCAGCCGCCGGGCAGCGGGCGCTGCGCGGCAACCGCATCGCCATGATCTTCCAGGAGCCGATGACGGCGCTGAATCCGGTCTCGCCGGTGGGACGGCAGATCGCCGAGATGTTCGTGCTGCATCAGGGCAAGAGCTGGCGCGAGGCCGACCAGCTGGCGGTCGAGGCGCTGGCGAGCGTCCGTGTTCCCGCGCCGGAGCGGCGCGTGAAGGACTACCCGCACCAGCTGTCGGGCGGCATGCGCCAGCGCGTGATGATCGCCATCGCGCTCGCATGCGGCCCGGATCTTCTGATCGCCGACGAGCCGACCACCGCGCTCGATGTGACCGTTCAGGCGGAGATTATCGAACTGATGCGGAATCTCTGTGCCGAGAGAGGAACGGCCATCCTGATGATCAGCCACGATCTTGGCCTGGTCGCCAATGTCTGTCGCCGCGTGGCCGTGATGTATGCCGGCCGCATCGTCGAGGAGCGCGGCTCGGCCGATATCTTCCGTGCGCCCTCGCACCCCTATACGCAAGGCCTGGTCGACTCGTTGCCGCGGCTGGGCAGCCGCGCGGCACTCGGCCGTACCAGGCTCCAGGAGATCGCGGGCGTCGTCCCGGCGATCACGGCTTTCCCTGATGGCTGCAGGTTCAATCCACGTTGTGCGCAGGCGACCGATATTTGCCGGACCACTGCGCCGGAGACGACATGGCTGGAGGCGGGCGGATTGGTGAGGTGTCACCACCATGCATGAACCGCAGGGCAGGCCGGACGGCGACGTCATTCTCAGCATCGAGGATCTCGCGGTTCATTTTCCGCTGGGGGGCGGCTTGCTGGGCCGCGGCCGGCGGCTGCTCCGTGCCGTCGACGGTGTCGATCTCAGGCTGAAGCGCGGCGAATGCCTCGGCCTCGTCGGCGAGTCCGGCTCCGGCAAGTCGACGGTCGCATTGTCGATCCTTGGTCTGCTGACCCCGACGCACGGCCGCATCGTGCTGGACGGGCAGGTCGTGACGAACAGGCAATCCGGCGATCGCAAGGCGTTGGCCCGCATCGTGCAAATGGTGTTTCAGGATCCCTACGCCTCGCTCAACCCGCGCCAGACCGTTCGCCGCACGCTCGAGGATCCCCTGCGGGTGCATGGCGTGACCGCCGCAAGCGAGATCGAGGACCGCGTCGCGACGATGCTGCGGCATGTGGGCCTGCGGCCCGAACAGGCCGACCGCTACCCGCATGAATTCTCGGGCGGCCAGCGCCAGCGCATCGGCATTGCGCGCGCCCTGATCCTCAATCCCAAGATCGTCATCTGCGACGAGCCCGTCTCGGCCCTCGATGTCTCGATCCGCGCCCAGATCATCAATCTGCTGCTGGAATTGAAGGAGACGCTCGGCCTCTCCTACATCATGATCAGCCACGACCTCGGCGTGGTCGAGCACATGAGCGACAGGGTCGCCGTGATGTATCTCGGCCGCATCGTGGAGAATGGCGACTGGCGCGAGATTTTCGAACGGCCGGCGCACCCCTATACGCAGGCCCTGATCGCCGCCATCCCCGATCCGCTGCACCATGCACCGCTGGCGACGACAGGGGGTGACCTTCCCAATCCGCTCGATCCGCCGAACGGATGCGCCTTCAGCCCACGCTGCCGTCACGCCGAAGCCGTGTGCCGGAGCGAGCCCGGTCCGTCGCTGGAGACGCGGCCGGACGGGCATGCAGTGAGGTGTTGGCGAAGTGAGGAGATTGCGGGGCAGGCGGCATTGGCCTCGACCGAAAGCGGACATCCCTAGAATGGAGAGCGCGTCCGTTGCCGCATCCCAAGTTCGCCGGCTGCCACCGCTCGCAGCGTCAATTTCTGTGGAACGTCGATGCCCGCTTTAGTGCGCTGACCATGGCCATGAGATTGACGGTCGCGGCTTCTTGGCCTCGGGCCGCTCCAGGGTTCGCGCCGGCCTTTGCGTTTGGACGACATTGGCCGACTGCCGCGGACGTGGCAGCGGTATGTCAGGTGCCACTTTGGGTTCTTCAGAGCTCACCGTTGGTGACGCTTCGGGCATCGTCATTGGTTCTTCGGGGCTCGTCGTTGGTGACGTTTCGGGGATTGCCTTTGGCTGTGAAGCGTTGGCGATGACGCGGGCGAGTTGGTCCTGACTTGCGTTGAGCCGCTCGGTGAGCGTCTGGCTTTCGCGCGCCATTTACATCTGATCGGCCTTGATCTCGAAGATGATGCCGTTGTTGCGCTCCGATTCCTCTCGACTCGCCATGAGTTGGCTTGCCAGAGTTTCATTGTCGCGGATCAATTGTTCCTGCCTCGCCTTAAGCTGTTCGACCGTTTGGCTCAAGGCAGCGAGATCACGCGCCATCGGTTGAAACTGCTGCGACAACTCGGAACGCAGGGCAACGGCGCTCGGCACGACCGCCTCCGGCGCGGCGCGAGCCAGAGGTGCTGGGTCTGAGGGAGGCATCTTTGCTGTATCAGCGGAGAATGACCACCACCAGGCAACCACACCAAGGGATGCCGCCAACAGGGAACCGACGAAAGCCACATATCGCCAATCCGCCTGAAGCGTTGCGAGGGTGATGGGGGACTGCTTGATGCTGATCGGCGCGGCCGAAGAACTGACCCTGCTTCGCGTGCCAGGTTCGACAGTTGCTCCTCCAAGCTTGCGATCTGCCCTTCCACGAGCCTGTCGTCAAACATGGAGTTCATTTGATGCTCCGTATCAAAATGCAATGGCAATCGCGTGAGAGCGATCCGCGCATCTGCGCTACGGCGAGCGAACACTCAACGCATCGGTTCCTGGGACTGCGAGGATTGTTTCTTGCCAGCCGCTCGGTGTTGATTTTTAACGCAGCCGAGGAGGGCGGAACTATGTTCGTACTTGGAGAACTACGGAAGGAGTACTGCCCCTTTCAAACGGACTTGCACCAGAACCGTCGAGCCTGACCGCCAAGCCGCGGGTTCAAGCGGTCGGACGCCGGCGCCGAAGCGCCGGCGTGCCGTCAACTTTTATTGGGCAGAAATGCCCACCGTTGTTTGCGACTTCACAACCGGCGGCGGATTCCATTTGCCGGTCAGCGCTTCCGACTTCGGCGCGTACAGGCGCATGGTCAGATTGAACGGCGCCTTCGGTGCAGGAAGCCAGTTGGCTTCGAGCTCCTTGCCGGGGCTCGCGTTCTGGAAATAGAGGTCGAGCGAGCCATCCGCATTGTACTTGAATGGCATCCAGCTAGAGACCGCAAAGCGGTTCAGCGTGTTGCCGACCTGGAAGCCGTCCTGATCATAGAGCGTGATCGACCAGAACGCGTTGACAGGCGGCGTGGCGCCCTTCTCGAAGGTGACGGTGTATTTGTTCGCGCCATCGAGCGGCTTACCGGTGTCGTCGGCGAGATTGAGCGGATAGATGGCATCCTCGACCACGTTGGCGCCAAGCCCCTGCTGCGCGACAATGGCCCGCTTCAGGTAGTAGTTGCCGTAAACACCCATCGTGTCGGTGTTCATCCCCCAGCCGTTGGCAACCCGCGCCAGCGTCGGCACCTTCCAGGCCATCAGCTTCTGCGCGTCCTGCGGTGCGGTCTCCAGCGCCCTTTGCACGGCCGGGTCGAGCTTGCCGATGTCAAAGCTCTTGCCGGGCTCGATGCCGATTTTCTTCATCTGCGCGAGGATCGGTTCGTCGGTGATGTGAGGCGGATGCAGCTTCAGCAATTCCGCGGCATAGGCGAAATACACCCCTGCCGTCATGGTATCGACCTGCGCCTTTGGCGGCGTCTTCATGTCGACGCTTGGGTCCGGCTTGAATTCGACCGGCCTGGGCGTTTTGCCATACTCGGAAAGCAGAGTGACCTTGTAGCCGGCCTGGATCTTGTGGACCGCATCATAATCCGGCGGCCCGTCGGTCTTGGTCCGGCCGATCAGCCAGACGTAGGGCGTTGGCGCGTCGATGCGTTGGGTGTCTTTTGGAAGCTTGAACTCCTCAGCGAATCTGTCGCGCAGATCCGGCCGCCAGTTCGCCGGCGCCACCAGGAACGTCCCGGCCTTGGTGCCCGTCGTGCGCCAGCCCGGCGATGCGAAGACGTCCGTCCACATGTCGAGCATCGGCAGCAGATAGTAGCGCCCATCGGTATCCGGCGCTGAGATGACAACCGGCTCCTTGGTCATGTCGAGCCAGGAGACGGAATACAGCGTATCGAAGTTGGAACGCACCACGCCTTTGAAATCCGCCGGCGGGTATTCGGGCACGTTGACGAACGTGTTCATCGGCCCCCTGAAATCGGTCGTGCCGTTGGTGAATTGCTTGCGGGATACATCCATCGACATGATGGAGTAGAAGTAAACATAGGCGTCGACCGCGATGGCGTGCGCCTCCTGTTCGGTGATCGGCGGCGCCGATTGAGCCAGCGCCGCTGGTGCTGTCGCCGCACCAAGGCAGAGAGACAATGTCAGTGGCAGGAATCCTCGAAACATCTCGAACCTCCTCTGTTGATTTTTGATTTGGATTTACGGCTTCGTTCAATTCTCCTTGTCCAACGTCGGAATCGTCTCGCCTCTCGTGACGGTCGAGCCCGGCGAATTTTCGATCAGTTGATCCACATCATATCGCGGAAGCCTTGACCCACGCGTCGCGCGCGTTCCCCGCGTCTTCGTTCGTCTCAATGACAGGGCGGAGGTGGGGCTGCCGCGTTCCGGGCGAACGCTGTTTCGGTCCCGCGCAACGTCGCGGTTACGGCGAGCATTCCGAAAATATGATTCAGCATTGCGATAGGCATGACATCATTCCTTGTACAAAAAACTACGGAACGACTTGAAACACTCGTGCTTGGGCGCGCCAGGGCGAGGCAATGTGCAATGCATCAAACGCCTGACGGCGTATGCGTGATTCGAAATGAGGCGTGGTGAAAGAGTTGCGATGAGGCGATGATAGATATTTCTTGAAACCTCCCTGCGAATGGAACGCTAGCACAACCGTCCAGTGAGGACCAGCCTTGGTCATTATTTTGTGCCTCTACCTCGTCGCGCTATGGGCCGGCGTGTACAAACGCGCTTGGCGGTACGACGGTATTTCCGGCCGAGATATCGATACCTGACGGGATGAGCCGTGACTCGCTTCGTCTGGGAATGTCCGGCAGCGCCGCTGTGTTTGCCGAGAATGCAGGCGTGATCGGCCTGTTCGCCTCGATCCTGGTGTGGGTCAGTTCCTGCACGGCGTATCTGTGAGTACGGAGGCGAACTGGAGCAGGCCGCGCGGGTTCGTCCGGGCGCGGACAACACCGGTGTTTCTGCTATAGTGCGACATTCGAACTCGCGGGGCGGCTGCTTCAAGGGTTGCAATCATGCATAGAGCATCTGGATCATTACTGTTTGTCTTCGCTTTTATTCTTTTCGGTCCGCAAGTGCGGGCGCAGCAAATTCCGGCCGAAACGATTCAGGGAATGCTGGCGGCCCAGATCCGCACACAAGGCTTCACTTGCGAAAAGCCACTCGGCGCAAAGAAGAATGCGAGGTTGTCTCGACCTGATCGCGACGTTTGGGTTCTGAAATGCAGCAACGCCAGGTTCAGAATTACCCGCGTCCCCGACATGGCGGCAAAGGTCGAACCGCTCCCCTGAGCTCTGTGCTCCCTACGGGATCGGCGCCAAGATGGCGTTGTGCCCCTGTTTTGCCCGACGAGTCAAATGTCGGCGCGGTCGCACTCACGCAATTGCGGGTTTGGTAAGCGGCTGAACTTCCTCACAGTTTCTACTGTGCATGGGGTTGTTTTCGCATTTTTTGTTTTGAGGCGGTCTACTCCGCCGCTTTCTCCCTCAGCCGCTGCGCATAGACGTTGATGACCAGCGCAACCAGCAGGATCAGGCCGCGGATCAGGATCTTCAGGAAGCTGTCGATGTTGACGTGGTCGAGGCCGTTGTTGAGGACGCCGAGCACAAACAGGCCGACGATGGTGTTGCCGATGCCGCCGCGGCCGCCGAACAGGCTGGTGCCGCCGACGACGACCGCGGCGATGGAGTCGAGCAGATAGGTGTCGAACTCGTTCTGCTGCGCGCTGCCGAAATGGGCGACGCCCAGCATGCCGCCGATGCCGGAGCACACCGCCGAGATCACCATGACGGCGCCGAGGATGAGCTTGACGTTGAGGCCGGAATATTCGGCCGCCTCGCGGTTGCCGCCGACCATGTAGACGTAGCGGCCGAAGCGCGTGTAGGTCAGCACCAGATGGCCGCCGAGCAGCATGATGGCCGCGACGATGACGATCCATGGGATGCCGCCGATCGAGCCCGAGCCGAGCGTCGTGATCAGGCCGGGCACCTTGTAGGCGATCTGGCCGCGCACCAGCAGCGCCGAGATGCCGGCCGCGATCTGCATCATCGCCAAGGTCATGATGAAGGAGGGGATGCCGATCACGGTCAGTCCCAGCGCATTGACGAGGCCGAGCAGCGCGCAGAGCAGGATCGACAGCAGGATCGCAACCGCGCCGGGCAGGGGGATGTTGGCGATGTTGACGTAGGACTCTTGCAGCGTGAAGTAGGCGACCGCGATGCCGGTGACGTTGGCGATGCTGGCGATCGAGAGGTCAATCTCGGCGCAGAGGATCACGAAGGTGAGGCCGACGGCGATGATGCCGGTCACCGACACCTGCGTCAGGATGTTGCCGAGATTGTCGAGCGTGGCGAAGGAGGGACTGGCGAAGGCGAAGAAGGCGGAGAGGAAGATCAGCGTCAGGAACGGTGCGATGTTGCGCATCTGCGAGCGCAGGAAGGGCGCGAGGCCACGCGCCCGATGAGCTTCAGCAAAGGCCGTCTCACTGCTCGCCATTGTGCTTCTCCGTCACGCCGCTTCCAGCAGGCGGTCCTTGCTGACCGGTTCGTTCTTGAACTCCCGCACCACCGCGCCGCGCTTGAGCACGAGGATGCGGTCGGCCAGCGACAGCACCGTTTCCGGCTCGGTCGACAGCACGATGATCGCGAGCCCCCTGGCGCGGAGGTCGCGGACGATGTTGATGACGTCGTTCTTGGCGCCGACATCCATGCCGCGGGTCGGCTCGCACAGCACCAGCAGTTTTGGCGGATAGGTCAGCCATTTCGCCAGCGCGACCTTCTGCTGGTTGCCGCCGGAGAGCATGCCGAGATCGAGGCCGACCACCGGCGGCCGGATCTGGAGCTGCTCGACCTGCCGTTTGGCGATGTCGCGCTCCTGCGCCGGCTTGAGCAGCAATGCGGAGATGCGGTCCAGAATGCTGATCGAGATGTTCTTGTAGACCGGCTCCTGGTGAAACAGCATGTCGCGCCGGCTTTCCGGCACCAGCGCAACGCCCGCGCGCCGGGCCGCCGCCGTGCTGGCGAAGGTCTTGGGCGTGCCCTCGACGGCGAGCGTGCCGCCGTCCGGCTTCAGCTTGCCGAACAGGATGCGCGAGAGCTCCTGCTGGCCGCAGCCCATGAAGCCGTAGATGCCGAGCACCTCGCCGGCGCGCGCCTCGAAGGAGATGTCCTTCAGGCTGCGGGCCAGCGAAAGCTGGTCGACCTTCAGGATCACCGAGCTGTCGCTCGGCTGGGGCAGCATCAGATCATCGGTGTAGCTGTGCTCGAGCGCCTCGCCGCCGCGGCCGATCATGGCCTCGATCAGCGCGCCCTTGCTGGTCGCCGCGCTCGCTGTTTCCGCGACCTTCCGTCCGTTGCGGAACACTGTCACTGTGTCCGACACGCGCAAAATGTCCTCGATGAAATGCGAGATGAAGACGATTGCAGTGCCTTCCTCGCGCAAGCGCCTGAGCGTCGCGAACAGCCGCTCGACCTCGGGCGGGGAGAGGGCGGAGGTCGGCTCGTCGAGGATGACGATGCGGGCGCCGGAGAACAGCACGCGGGCGATCTCGATCAGCTGCTGGAGCCCGATCGGAAGGTCGCCGAGCCGGCTCATCGGATCGACGTTAATGCCGAAGCGGGCAAGCTGCTCGCCGGCCTCGCGCGCCATGCGCCGCCACTGTACCAGGCCGAGGGCGTTGGTCGGCTGGTTGCCGAGGAAGACGTTCTCCGCGACCGTGAGGTCGGGCGCGACGCTGAGCTCCTGATGCACCATGGCGATCCCGGCCGCATGCGCGTCGCGCGCCGAGCGGAAATGTGTCTCCTTGCCGTCGATCAGGAAGCGGCCGGAAAATTCGGTGTGCACGCCGGCGATGATCTTCATCAGCGTGCTTTTTCCGGCGCCGTTCTCGCCGACGAGACCGTGGATCTCGCCGGGATGAAGCGCGAAGTCGACACCACGAAGCGCCTCGACGCCGCCGAAGCTCTTCGTGATGCCTTGCAGTTCCAGGATGGGCGAATGATCCTCTCGCATGGAGGCTCAGATCAGGAAATGATCCTGCATCCACTGCATTCCGGCGGCGTTGGCCTTGGTCACGACCGGGCCGTCGGTGACGACGTTCTTGGGGATGCCCTGTCCGCTCTTCTCGCCGCCGACCACGGCGGAAACGCCCGCGATGATCGCGCCGCCATGGATGCGGCAGGACGGATTGCGCACGGTCGCGAACATGCGGCCCTCGCTCACCGCCTGGATCGCGGGCGGCATCGCGTCGACACCGCCGATCAGGATGTTGGTGCGATTGCGCGCCTTCATGATGTTGGCGGCGGCGAGCGCCATGTCGTCATTGTGGAAGAACGCCGCGTCGATCTGCGGATATTTCGTCAGGTACGTTTCCCAGAGGCGCGCGGTCTTCGACACGTCCCAGTCGGCCGGCTGGGTGTCGAGCACCTCGATGCCGGGAAATTGCTTCACGACACTGGTGAAGCCCTTGGCGCGCCCTTGCGCGCCGGTATGGCCGAGCGCGCCCTGCGTCATGATGATCTTGCCCTTGCCGCCCATGGCGTTGCACAGCGCCTGCGTCACCGAGGCGCCCATGAACTCGTTGTCGGGGGCGAGGAAGGAGTGGACGTTGATCTGGTCGAGCGGAGCAATCAGCGTGTCCATGTCGATCACGGGCGTGCCGGCATCGATCATCTTCTGCACCGGCTGGGTGAGGGTGCCGATGCCGAAGGCCTGGATCGCGACGAAATCCCATTTCTGCGAGGCCATGTTGTCGATCGCGGCGCGCTGCTTCACCGCATCGAGCTGGCCGTCGAACCAGGTGACTTCGACGTTGAACAGCTTGCCCCAGAATTCCGCGGCCTGCTTGCCCTGCGCGCACCAGGTCGCCTGGAGGCCCGCGTTCGAGAACGCCGCCTTCAGCGGCTTCTCGGATCGTCCGACCTCGGCTGCCAATGCGGGGTTTATGCCCATGCTGCCGAGGATGGCAGTTGCGGCGCCGGCGGTCGCTGCCGCCTGAAGAAGATCGCGCCTCGTCGTCGAGAAATCTTTCGTCCCGGACATCGCTCGCTCCCATATATTTATCGTCGGCGCGTCATTGATTGCGCGACCGATGTCCGAAAGTGTCTCACAAGAGTTGATGCCACTCAATCTGCAATCAGTCGCGAGATCGCCGCAGCCGCGTTGGTGCAGCGCAAAGCGTCAGGCCTGAGCGGCGGCGTATATGTCGATGTCCACGAGCAACGTGTCCCAGGCCTGCGCGATATCTGGCGCCCATTCGGCGCCGAGCAGCTCGCGCAGCGTATCCCTGATGACGGCGAAGAAGGCGATGAACAGCGCGCGCGGCGTGCCATAGGCATCGTGCGAGACGACCTCGCAGGCGATCAGCCGGAAATGGCCACGGCGCTCACCGGCGAAGTCGAGGATCGCCTCGATCGTCAGCGCAAGCATCGATCCCTTCACCAGCTCGCTGCCTTGCGAGCGGAACATCGCTCGCGTTTCCAGGTGCTCAGTGAAAAGACGTTGGTAGACCAGCGGCGTGAGATCCGCGCAGCGCAAGGCCGCGCGTTCAAAGCTCCGTTCGATCGGATTGGGGGAGACATTCATCGGCGTAGGCGCCATGCAGGCAAAAAAAAGAGCGGGGCCCTAGCCCCGCTCAAAAATTGTGTCGACCCTATTATCCCCGATTCTAAGATTTGCTCTTGATTGACGGGGCGACGCTGCGTTTTGCGCGCCAGGGGCTCCTCCCGAGACTTGGACCACCAGACTTCGACCTCTCGGCCAGCCTGAGCAAGAGGGATGCTAGATCAACTTTTCTCACTTGTCATCATTTTCGGCAACGAATGTTCAAAATAAGAGCAGTTAACGAAACGATCGGGCTTTTAGCCATGTAAGCATATGACAAATATAAGAAATCTGTGGATGGGCGGGGCGGGTCGACTGCCTCAAATGCCGGACCCGACCCCCGACGGGGCGCTCCGACCACAGTTTTCGGCAAATTTGCGCTGGGCCAAGCGGGCGGCGGAACTGACCTCGACTCAGGTCCCGGCGGGTGTTTAGTTAGCGCACGAACGAATGGTTCGGTGGATGCGCGCACGGCTGCAAAAATTCCTACCCCTGGTCCTGCTCGCCCTGGTGATGCAGGTGCTGGCGCCGATTGCCGCCTGTTGGGCGGCCGGTCAGGCCATTGCCGATCCGCTGTCCGCCGCCGTCATCTGCCACAGCGCGAATGAACAGGGCGGCCTGAACGATCAGACCGGCACCCCAACCGCGCATGGCGCTGCGTGCGCGCTCTGCTGTCTGGCCCAGGCCAACGCGTCGCTCGATTCGTCGCCAGAGGTTGCGCTGGCCGTTCCCTTCCGCCACGCCGAGCGCGTGGCGTGGCACGTGGCGGATACGTCCGCTGTTTCCGTCCATAAGGGCGGAAGTGCCCAGGCGCGCGCGCCTCCAAGCTTTTCCTGACGACCCTCGGTGTCGCCGCGGTCCGTCCGCTGGCGATTGATGCTGTCGAACAGCCGGGATGAAAGCCGGCGTCAGGAATGCCTCATGTTACGTTGTCATGCCCGCCGTGGCGTGAGCATCGTTGCCGTTCAGGCCGCGCTGCTTGCGTCGTCGAGCGGAGCCTTCGCCCAAAGCAGCAGCGCAGTGCTGCCGCCGGTGACCGTCGACGCGCCCGCCGCAGTGAAGCCCAAGCCACGCAAGCCGGCGGTGAATACGGCCGCCGCCAGGAGCCGGTCGGCAAAGCCCGCCGGCGAGCGGGCGGCTCCCACCCTCACGGGCGAGCAGGGGACGGGCAGTGCCCGCGCGTCACTGGAACCGCCGGCTGCCGTGGCGCGCTATCAATTGCCGCAGCGGTCGTTCAGCATCACCGCGAGGGAGATGGATGAGACCATCAACCTCAAGGACCCCGAGGACGCCGTCAAATACATGCCGAGCCTGTTCGTGCGGAAGCGCAACGACGGCGACAACCAGGCGGTGCTGGCGACGCGAAGCTGGGGCGTGAACTCCAGCGCGCGCACGCTGATCTATTACGACGACCTCCTCATCTCGGCGCTTATCGGCAACAACAACACGAACTCCTCGCCACGGTGGAACCTGATCTCGCCTGAAGCGATCGGTCGGGTCGACTACCTCAATGGCCCGTTCGCCGCGGCCTATCCCGGCAATTCGATCGGCGGCGTGTTGCTGATCTCGTCCAAGATGCCGGACAGGCCCTTTGCGGTCGCCAAGGAAACGGTCTCGGTGATGCCGTGGAATCAGTACGGCACCAAGGACACCTACGTGACCAGCCAGACCAGTGCGGCCGCGGGCAATCGCGACGGCAAGCTGTCCTGGCTTGTCAGCGCCAATTATCTCGACAGTTTTCAGCAGCCGTTGACCTATACGACGAGCAGCACGATCCCGGCCGGTACGACCGGCACGTTTCCCGCGCTGAACAAGCAAGGCGTTCCCGCCAATGTTGTCGGCACGGGCATCCTCGCGCATTCGCAGCAGACTTCCGGAAATATCCGCCTCGCCTATGACGTAACGGCGCAGGTGCAGGCGACTTATTCATTCGGGATATGGAACAACCATCTGGTCTCCGATCCCCAGACCTACCTGCGGTCGGCGGCGACCGGGCTGCCGACCTTCAACAACATCACGACCTTCGCGAACGCCAAATATATCTGGGACGAAACCCATGTGAGCAACGCGGTCGCGATCAAGAGCGACACCAAGGGCACTTTCGATTTCGATCTGTCGGCGTCGAGCTACAATTATCTCGAGGACACCCAGCTCAATCCCTATACCGTAACTCCCACCGGCGTCGGCTTCTCGCAGAACGGCAAGATCCAGCGCATGGACGGCACCAACTGGCAGAACGCCGACGCCAAGGGCATCTGGCGCCCGCTCGGTTACGGCGGGGCGCACGAGATCAGCTTCGGCATCCACGGCGATCGGTACCGCCTGGAAAACCCGACCTATGGCTCGGCCGTCTGGTATCAGGCCTCGACCGGCACGGGACAGCTTTACGCGAACAATCAGGGGGAAACCCGCACCGGCGCGCTCTGGCTCCAGGATGCCTGGAAGATCCAGCCCGATCTGAAATTGACCTTGGGCGGGCGGCTGGAGACCTGGCAATCGCTCGATGGTCAGAACGTCGTGACCTTGGCCAGCGGGACGGGTGTCATCACCTCGTCGTTCACGAAGAACCAGCCGGGCCTTGCGTCGACGAATTTCTCGCCGAAGGCGTCGCTCTCCTACGACCCGAACAAGGATTGGAACATCACGGTCAATTTCGGCGAGGCCTATCGCTACCCGACCGTTCTCGAACTGTATCAGAACGTGACCGTCGGCAATACGATCACGGTAGCCAATCCCTTCCTGAAACCCGAGCAGGACTTTACCGGCGAGCTCAATATCGAGCGTCACTGGAATGATGGCCGGGTCCGGTTGACCCTGTTCAGGGAGCGGACCAACAGCGCGATCATTGCGCAGACCAACATGATCAACGCGACCCAGAGCGCGACCACGTTCAGCAATGTCGATGCGATCAGGTTGCAGGGTGTCGAGTTGTCCGCCGACAAGGACAACGTTCTCATGAACGGTCTACAGTTGTTCGGCAGCGTGACTTACGTCGATTCCCGAATTCTGGCCGATACAAGCTGGGCAGGCGTTGATCCTCTGACGAACCTTGCCACGACCGCCGTCGGCAAGCGCGTGCCTTACGTCCCGGACTGGCGCGCCAAATTCGGTGTCACCTATCGGCCGAACGAGAATTGGGCTTATACCGTTGCCGCACGCTACAGCGGCAAGCAGTACTCGACGCTGGACAACACTGACCGTGTCTCCCACGTCTACGGCGCATTCGATAACTTTTTCGTTGTGGACTTGAAGATGCACTATAACGCGACGAAGAATTTCGCGTTCGACTTCGGCATCGATAATCTCTTCAACGAGCAGTATTTCCTGTTCCATCCGTTCCCGGGGCGAACCTTCGTTCTCGCCGGCAAGTACACGTTCTGACGGGTGGGATGATGTTCACGACGACAAGAAAGGCAAACGACATGAACAGGCTCTCACGCATGCTCGCGCTCGCAGCGCTCTCCGCCGCAATGTTTGCAGCCCCGGTGCGCGCCGACGACGTCAAGGCCGGCGATCTCGTCATCTCGCAGGCGTGGAGCCGGGCGACGCCTGGTGGCGCCAAGGTCGCGGGCGGCTATCTCACCATCGAGAACAAGGGCTCAGTGGCGGACAAGCTGGTCAGCGTTTCCGCCGATATCGCCGGCAAGGCCGAGGTCCACGAGATGGCGATGGACAATGGTGTGATGAAGATGCGTCATCTCGACAAGGGGCTGGCGATCGAGCCGGGCAAGACCGTGAAGTTCGCGCCCGGCGGCTATCATTTGATGCTCCAGGAGCTGAAGGGTCCGTTCAAGCAGGGCGACAAGGTGCCGGTGACGCTTCAGTTCGAGAAGGCCGGCAAGGTCGCCGTCTCCCTGGACGTCCAGGGCGTCGGCGCGCAGGCGCCCGGCGATGGCGGGCACATGATGAAGAAAATGCCGGACCATTCGGGAATGAAGATGTGACGAGCGTGATCAGAACCTTCGGGAGAGCGAACATGTCGAAGCGAACCTGGCTGATCCTTCTCGGCGTGCTTGCGGCAGCGCCGGCAAGTGCGCACGTCTTCCTCGAAGGCAAGCAGGCGAGTGTGGGGGCATCGTACAAGGCCGTCTTCGCCGTGCCGCATGGCTGCGCAGGCTCGCCCACGGTGAAGATCCGCGTCCAGATCCCGGAAGGGGTGATCGCGGTGAAGCCGATGCCGAAGGCGGGCTGGAGCGTCGATGTCGTCGAGGGCAAATATGCCAGCGAGTACGACTATCACGGCAACAGGCTCTCCTCGGGCGTCAAGGAAGTGTCGTGGTCCGGCGGCAAGCTGCCGGACAAGAACTATGACGAGTTCGTCATGCACACAGTCCTGACCGACAAGCTCAAGCCGAACACGACCCTGTACTTCCCCGTCGTCCAGGAGTGCGAGACCGGCGTCAGCCGCTGGATCGAAATTCCGGCGGAGGGGGCAGGGCATTCGCACGAGGGCAAGTCGCCGGCGCCTGGCGTGAAGCTGTTGCCAAAACCCTGATGCGCCTTCTCGCCGCACTCGCGACGCTGCTCCTGATTGTCGGCTTCGCGACCGGCGCGTCGGCGCATGCGGCGCTCGTCTCGGTCGCGCCGGCGAGCGGCAGCATCCTGAAGACCGCGCCGAAGGCGGTGGAGCTGCGTTTCAACGAGGCGGTGACGCCGGGCGCGATTCTGCTGATCGACGGCGCGGGCAGGGCGCGGGACGATGCAAGCGTCAGCGCGTCGGGCGAGACAATTTGGGTCGCGATGCCGCCGGACCTGCCGCAGGGAACGGCGGTGGTCAGCTATCGCGTGATCTCCGAGGACGGCCATCCCGTCGCGGGATCGGTGGTCTTTTCGATCGGCACGCCGACCGCGACGAAGCCTTCGGCCACTGCGGATAGCGGATTGAACGCGCTGATCTGGCTGGTGCGGGTCGGTCTCTATCTCGGGCTGTTCGTCGGTGTCGGCGGCGTGTTCTTTGCGCGCTGGATTGCATGGTCGATGACGGGAACGGCCGTGGCGCGTGTCGCGCTCGTGATTGGCCTGCCGAGCGCTGTTGTCGCCCTTGGCGTCCTGGGCCTCGATCTCCTCGGCTTGCCGCCAGCGGCTCTCGCGACCGTTACCCCCTGGAAGGTTGCGTCCGCGACGAGCGCCGGTCCCGCAGTGCTGGTCGCCGTTACCGCGATGCTGCTGGCGATGCTGGCGCTGCGTGGTGCGTGGTACGCGCGGGCGCTTGCGGCCATCGCGTTTGTCGGCGTCGGCTTGTCGCTGGCCATGACCGGACACGCCGCAACGGCACCGCCCGAAATGGTGACACGGCCGGCGATCTTCCTCCACGGCCTCGGCGTTGCGTTCTGGATCGGGGCGCTGGCCCCGCTTGCTGCACTCGTCTCGAAGCCGGGGGCGGCATTGCCCGTCGTGAACCGCTTCTCCCGGATCGCCGTGCCTGTCGTCGCGATGCTGGCTTTGACCGGTCTTGCGCTCGCGGTCGTCCAGCTTGAAAAGCCGGCTGCGCTGGTCGAGACCCGCTACGGCCTCATCCTCTCGATCAAGCTCGCGCTGGTCGCTGCACTATTGGCGCTGGCCGCGCTCAATCGCGTTCGCCTGACCCCGGCGCTGGCACGGGACGAGGCGGCTGCACCGGCGCTGAAGCGCTCGATCCTGCTCGAATGCGTGCTCGGCCTCGCGATCCTTGCCGTCGTCGCCGGCTGGCGCTTCACGCCGCCGCCACGGACGATCGTTCCGGAGACGCCGCTGGCGATCCACATCCACACCGACAAGGCGATGTTCCAGGTCCTGGTTTCGCCGGGCAAGGCCGGCGTCGATGACTTCGTGCTCCAGCTCATGACCGGTGAAGCGACGCCGCTGGCGGCCAAGGAGGTGACGCTGACCCTGAGCCTGCCCGAGCGCGGTATCGAGCCGATGGAGCGGAACGCCTCGCTCGGGCCGGACGGCAATTGGCACGTGCGCAAGGTCGAGCTGCCCGTTGCCGGCCGCTGGCATGTGCGGATCGATGCGCTGGTGACCGACTTCGAGAAGATCACGCTCGAGGACGAGTTCGAAGTGACGCCGTAAGGGGCGCTGCTGCGGCTCGAGCTGAATCTGAAGTCGACGGAAAAATGACGAGGAATTCCGCCGTGTTAGCGGCTTTTCCTCATTCCCGGTCTTGTGTTTTCGCTCCCAATCCGGTTTCACTGCAACCCCTCACTGATTCCCAGAGTGTTGCCATGCGGTTGTCGCGGTTCTTTCTGCCCATCCTGAAGGAAAATCCGAAAGAGGCGGAGATCGTCTCGCACCGGCTGATGCTGCGTGCCGGCATGATCCGACAGGAGGCGGCCGGCATCTATGCCTGGCTGCCGCTGGGCTTCCGCGTGCTGAAGAAGATCGAGCAGATCGTGCGCGAGGAGCAGGACCGCTCCGGTGTGCTGGAACTGCTGATGCCGACGCTCCAGCTCGCCGACCTCTGGCGAGAGAGCGGCCGCTACGACGCCTACGGCCCGGAGATGCTGCGCATCGCCGACCGCCACAAGCGCGAGCTGCTGTACGGGCCGACCAACGAGGAAATGATCACCGAGATCTTCCGCGCCTATGTGAAGTCCTACAAGAACCTGCCGCTGAATCTCTATCATATCCAATGGAAATTCCGCGACGAGCAGCGCCCGCGCTTCGGCGTGATGCGCGGCCGCGAATTCCTGATGAAGGATGCCTATTCCTTCGACCTCAACGAGGCCGCGGCGCGCGTCGCCTACAACAAGATGTTCGTCGCATACTTGCGCACCTTCGCGCGGATGGGGCTGAAGGCGATCCCGATGCGCGCCGAGACCGGCCCGATCGGCGGCGATCTCAGCCACGAATTCATTGTGCTCGCCGAAACCGGCGAATCCGGCGTGTTCATCAATCGCGACGTGCTGGACCTGCCGGTGCCGGGTGAGGACGTCGATTATGAGAGCGACCTCACACCGATCATCAAGCAATGGACGTCGGTCTACGCTGCGACCGAGGACGTGCACGACGCCGCGCGGTTCGAGCAGGAAGTGCCCTCTGACAAGCGCCTGAACACCCGCGGCATCGAGGTCGGCCAGATCTTCTATTTTGGCACGAAGTATTCCGAGCCGATGAAGGCGATGGTGGCGGGGCCCGACGGCGTCGACGTGCCGATCCATGGCGGCTCCTACGGTGTCGGCGTCTCGCGCCTGCTCGGCGCCATCATCGAGGCCTGCCATGACGATGCCGGCATCAAATGGCCGGAAGCTGTCGCCCCGTTCCGCGCGGTGGTGCTGAACCTCAAGCAGGGCGATGCCGCGGTCGATGCGGCCTGCGAGAAGCTCTATACGGAGCTCCAGGCCAAGGGCGTCGACGTGCTCTACGACGACACCGATCAGCGCGCCGGCGCCAAATTCGCCGCTGCCGACCTGATCGGCATCCCCTGGCAGATCATGATCGGGCCGAAGGGGCTCGCCGACGGCAAGGTCGAGCTCAAGCGCCGCAGCGACGGCTCGCGCGAGACCATGTCGCCTGCGGACGCGGTCGCCCGGCTGGTCGGCTGAATATTGTTCATCGCCCGATATCGCGGCCGCCAATCCGGCCACAATTGACCCCGAATCATGGGATTATCGAGCGATGGATGAGACCATGATCGAAACCGTGCAAACCGCGCCTTTTGCGCCATTCGAGTGGATGCTGTCGGGGCGCTATTTGCGGGCGCGCCGCAAGGAGGGATTCATCTCGGTCATCGCCGGGTTCTCGTTCCTCGGCATCATGCTGGGCGTGGCGACGCTGATCATCGTGATGGCCGTCATGAACGGCTTCCGCAAGGAGCTGCTCGACAAGATCCTGGGGCTGAACGGCCACATCCTGGTTCAGCCGCTGGAATCGCCGCTGACCGACTGGAAGGACGTCGCCGACCGCATCAGCCAGGTCCAGGGCATCCGGCTTGCCGCGCCGGTGGTGGACGGCCAGGCGCTGGCGTCCTCGCCGTGGAACGCCTCGGGCGTGCTGGTGCGCGGCATCCGCTCCGACGACCTCAACAACCTCACCTCGATCGCCAAGAACATCAAGCAGGGCTCGCTCGAAGGCTTCGACGACGGGCAGGGCGTCGCGATCGGGCGGCGCCTCGCCGACCAGCTGTCGCTGCACGCCGGCGACAGCATCACGCTGGTGGCGCCGAAGGGCGCGGTCACGCCGATGGGCACGACGCCGCGCATCAAGCCTTACAAGATCGTCGCCGTGTTCGAGATCGGCATGTCCGAATACGATCTCGGCTTCGTGTTCATGCCGCTGGCGGAGGCGCAGGCCTATTTCAACCGCAGCAACGACGTCACCTCGATCGAGGTGTTCACCACCAATCCGGACAAGATCGACGCGTTCCGCAAGGCGGTGACGGAAGCGGCGGGCCGCCCGGTGTTCCTGGTCGACTGGCGGCAGCGCAACTCGACCTTCTTCAACGCGCTCCAGGTCGAGCGCAACGTGATGTTCCTGATCCTGACCATGATCGTGCTGGTCGCGGCACTCAACATCGTCTCCGGCCTGATCATGCTGGTGAAGGACAAGGGCAGCGACATCGCGATCCTCCGCACCATGGGCGCCTCGCAAGGCTCGATCATGCGCATCTTCCTGATCACGGGCGCCTCGATCGGCGTGGTCGGCACGCTGGTCGGCTTCTTCGTCGGCCTCGTGATCTGCCTCAACATCGAATCGATCAGGCAATTCCTGTCCTGGCTCACCAGCACCGAGCTGTTCTCGCCGGAGCTCTATTTCCTGTCGAAACTGCCCGCCGAGATCGACGTCGGCGAGACCACGGCCGTCGTCATCATGGCGCTGACGCTGTCGTTCCTGGCGACGCTGTATCCGTCGTGGCGCGCCGCGCGCCTCGATCCCGTCGAAGCGCTCCGGTACGAGTGAGGGCCTGATGGAGCAGCAACAGGGGGCCGAGGATGTACCGGTCATTTATCTCCACGAGATAAAGCGGCAGTACTTGCAGGGCGAGGTGCCGCTGACGATCCTGGACGGCGCCAAGCTCGCGCTGTGGGCCGGACAGTCGGTCGCGCTGGTGGCGCCGTCGGGCTCGGGCAAGTCGACGCTGCTGCACATCGCGGGGCTGCTGGAAGCGCCCGATTCCGGCGAGGTCTACGTCAACGGCGCGCCGACCTCACAGCTGCCCGACATCGAGCGCACGCAGCTGCGCCGCACCGATATCGGCTTCGTCTACCAGTCGCACCGGCTGCTGCCGGAGTTCTCGGCGCTCGAGAACGTCATGCTGCCGCAGATGATCCGCGGCCTGAGGAAGTCCGAGAGCGTCAAGCGCGCCAAGGAGATCCTGGGCTATCTCGGCCTCGGTGACCGCATCACCCATCGCCCGGCGGAGCTGTCGGGCGGCGAGCAGCAGCGCGTTGCGATCGCGCGCGCGGTGGCGAATGCGCCGCGCGTGCTGTTTGCGGACGAGCCGACCGGCAACCTCGATCCGCACACGGCGGACCACGTGTTCCAGGCGCTGATGCAACTCGTCAAGGCGACGCGGGTCTCGATGCTGATCGCGACCCACAACATGGAGCTCGCCGGCCGCATGGACCGTCGGGTGTCGCTGTCGGACGGCAAGGTGGTCGAGCTCGAGTAAAAACTGCGAAAACAACCCCATGCACAGTAGCCGGCCTGCTTCAGCCTCTGCCGGCCTGAGGCCTGCCAGGTACTTGACGTGGCAGGCAAAACAGCGCCGACGGCGCGTCGCCGGGGCAGGCGACCGTTTACGGCCGGATCACCGTCAATCTGAACGGTCCGCCGTTGGCCGCGGCATGCGCCACGGCGTCGTTGGCGTGGTCGAGGTCGAAGGCCGTGGTCTCGTACTCCTCCAGGCGCAACAGCCCTGATCGCACCAGCGCGATCAGGCGGCTGGCCGCATCCGGCGGGTACATCCAGACGCCGTGGATGCTGATGCAGTTGCGCATGATCCAGGGGTAGGGCAGCTCGAGGCCCGCGCCCCCCGCCATGCCGACGCCGCCCATCAGCACGACGCGTCCATAAGCGCGCACCGTCATGATCGCCGCGCGCACGACATTGGGGCTCACCGAAGGCGGCATGATGTCGAACACGCAGTCGATCGGCCCCGGCGCGGCGCGCTTCATCGCCTCGCGGTCGTCGTCCTCGTTGCCCGTGAGCCTGACCGGCTTCACGCGGCTGCCGAAGCGGCGGACGAGGTCGGCGAGGATTTTTTCGTTGCGGCCGGGTGCCACCACGCAGGCCGCCCCCATCGCCAGCGCAACCGACACCGCAGCGCTGCCGAAGTTGCCGGTCGCTCCGCTCACCAGCACGGTTTCGCCCGGTTGGAGGTTGGCGGCGAGGAAGCCGCCATAGGGCACCAGCAGCGTCCCCAGCGCGCACCATTGCGTGGCTTCCTCGGACGTGATCGCGCCAAGGCGTTTGACGTTCTCGGTCGGCACCCGCATCTGCTCGGCAAACGAGCCGTGGCGGAAATGTTTTTGCAGAAGCATGCCGCCGGCGCCGGCGGCCGTTAATCCTTGCAGGGCGATGTCGGGCGCAATTGCGTCGTCGCGCGAGCGCACCGTCGGGTCGCAGAACACCCAGTCGCCGATCTTGAGCTTGGTTGCGTCGGGACCGATCGCCCGTACCCGGCCGATGCCGCCTGGGCCCGGAATGATCGGCAAATCGAGCGCATAGTTTCGTTCGCCGCTGAAGACTTCGTTCATATAGGACAGCACGCGCGTGGCGACGACGTCGACGATGACCTCGCCGGTGCCGAGCACCGGTTCAGGGGCATTCTCGATCATCAGCGGCGTTCCGAAGGATTTGAGTACGGCGGCTTTCATGATGTTCACCTCGAAGTGGGGTGAAACGCATATGCGCCGCCTTGGAGGGGACAAGAAGGCCTGGTATTATCCTAGTATTCCTTGGACCCTCCATCGCGGGAGCGACATCATGGCCGACCCACGCCGCGTCGAATTCGGCGACTTCCTGAGGTCCCGCCGCGAAAAGCTGTCGCCCAAGACTGTCGGGCTTCCGGCGGGGCTCCGGCGGCGCACCGCGGGTCTGCGCCGCGAGGAGGTCGCCCAGCTCGCCGGCATCGGTGTCGACTGGTACATCCGCCTCGAGCAGGGCCGCACCGTCAGCCCGTCGGTGACCACCGTCGACGCGCTGGCCCGCGCGCTACGGCTCAGCAAGACCGAGCATGCGCATCTGAAGGCGCTGGCGCGCGACGGCGCGAGGGGCGCCTTCGTGCGGGAGATCGTGCCGCCGCCGATACGGCGGATGATCGAGAGCTTGACGCAACCGGCCTACATCACCGGGCGGCGCTGGGACGTCCTGGCCTGGAACGCCGCCGCCGAGGACATCTTCGGGTTCGGGCAGTTGCCCGAGCAGGATCGCAACACGCTGCTGCTGGTGATGACGAACAAGCAGACGCGGAAATTCTACGGCGCGGGCTGGACGGACGTTGCCAAGAGCATGGTCGCGATGTTTCGCGCCACCCACGACGTATGGGCCGGCGATCCCGCCTTCACCGAGTTGCTCACGCGGCTGCGCCAGGGCAGTCCGGAGTTCGTCAAATGGTGGGAGGCGCACGAGATCCGCAGCACGTCGTCGGGCCTCAAGACCATGAACCATCCGACCAAGGGCCTGCTCCGGTTCGAGCACACGAGTTTCCAGGCCAATGACGATCCCGCGCTGAAGCTCGTGATCTACACGCCGTTAGATCCAGAGTGTGTGCTCTGAGGTACGGGCTCCTGTTTCTGGCGGCAAACCCGAAATAAGAGTCGGAGCATCATCGTAGCGTCCCATAGCGGAGGCTCATCGCGACGAACGCCGGACGGTTACGGTGGCGCCAATCTCAAATGACATCAAGTCCTCTCCGACCTCGATAGGTCCGGCGTATGATTCCCGGGTTTGGGCGATGAGTTGCTGAATTGATGGGGGAGCGATGTCCTCACCCGCGAGCATGACAAGGTGGGTGTAAGCTGCAAGCTTCGGCTTCGCTCTCGCAAACACAAGTCCCGCCTCTCGCGGCGTTGTGTGATGATCGAGAATGCGCCGTATGTGGGGATCACCCGCCAATTCGGGTCGTGCCATCGCAACTTCGTGGATCAACAGGTCGGCCCCGGCACCGAACTTGATGACGTTCTCGTTGTAGCGCGTGTCCCCCGAGAGCACCGCGGAGCGACCGTCGTATTCGATACGATAACCATAGGCCGGCTTGATAGCGTCACCATGGTCGACCGTGAAGGCGATCACCCGCAGGCCGCCTCTCTCGTAGACGACGCCATCTCGCACGAACTCTTCCGTCGTGATGGCAGCGTGCTCTCTTCCAAGTTTTTCGTCCTCCACGCGAATGTCAACGTCGCGAGCGTAGGCTGCTTCCAGGTGATGCATCAGTTCGCTCGTTCCCGCCGGTCCGATCACATGAAACGGTTTTCGTCGCGCCGCGAAATACGAACCTAGCCAGCCCGTAAGCCACAGATCGGGAATGCCCACCGTGTGGTCGGAGTGAAAATGCGTGAGGAGCAAGGCATCGATACGGCCGATCGGAACGTCCAGTTCGAACAATCGGATGGTGGCGCCGCGGCCGGCGTCGATGAGAATGGTCTGGTCGCCGGCCTCGACCAGCGTGGCCGGACCAAAACGGTCGGGACGGGGAATAGGAACCCCCGTCCCGAGCAACGTCACCCGAAACGTCGAAGCCATTACTGCGCCAGCCTGATGTTGGCTTCGGTCACCACCTTCTTCCAGTGTGCAGCCTGTTCGTTGATCAGGCTGCCATATTGAGCAGGAGTGCCGCCAACTGCCTCAGCGCCTAGCTTGGCAAATGCCTCGCGAACGGACGGCTTGGCGAGCGCCTTGTTGATGGCGGCGTTCAGTTGAGCGACGACGGCCGGGGGCGTTCCGCGCTTTACCGCGAAGCCGGTCCAGTCTTCCACCACGAGCGACGGAAATCCCGCCTCGACGATGGTGGGGACTTCACTCAGCGCCGCCACCCGTTTCGGTCCGGTAACCGCCAGGGCACGCAGCTTGCCTGTCTTGATGAGGTCTATGACGGGAAGCATGGTGATGAACATGAATGCGTTGGTGCCGTTGAGAAGATCGCCGATGGCCTGAGGAAACTGCTGATACGGCACGTGCTGCGCCCGTACCCCTGTCTCCAGCTTGAATTGCTCGCCGATCAGATGCGCGGGCGTTCCAAATCCGCCTGAGGAAAACGTCAGCTTGTCCGGCTGGCTTTTTAGAAGGCTCACAAGTTCTGCAACCGTGTTGGCGGGTACTGACGGGTTGACCACCAACACGTTGTACGACACGGATGCCTTGATCACGGGCTCGAAATCTTGCTCGAGATGATACGAGATATTTGGAACCAGTGAAGGAGCAACTGTCGATGGTAATGCCATCACCAAAAGCGAATGTCCGTCTGCAGGCTGCGTCAGAACATCATGGGCCGCAATCGTAGTGACGCCACCCGCCCGATTCTCCACGATCACGCGCCAGCCCTCGGCCTCCGATAATTCCTTGGCGACGATGCGGCTTATAATATCCGGCGGTGTACTGGCAGAGTTCGGAGCCACAAAACGAATGGTCCCTGAAGGGTAAGAGTGCTGTTGTGCTCCGGCCGCAATTCCACTGGCGGCCCAAACAAGGACCGTGGCAGACGCGATCAACGGGTACAGCGATCGCTGCATCATGACTAAGCTCCTGGACGATGGATCGCGGTCTGCGACAATGGGACCTTCGGCTCATGAGGCACGGCGCGCTACCGAAAACGACGTGCATTCCGGAATGCGGAATGCTACGTTCCGCATTGAGGAATGCCGAGCAATGGCCGATGGTCCCATTATCAAGGGTTTGCAAAGGGGCCTGCGCGTGCTTCAGGCTCTGCAAATGCAGCCTGACTCATCGTTGCATGAGCTGCACATTCTGACGCGCATCTCCAAGCCCAGCTTGCTGCGCATACTGCATACATTGGCGCAATCGGAGGTCATTACGAGGCGTCTCGCCGACGGACGCTACCGCCTCGGATCGAATCTTTCGCAGACGCCGTCCCGTCGAGAGCATCGCGATCGCATCGCTGAGGCTGCCGCTCCAGTCCTCGAGCGACTTTGTCAGCGCGCCTCCTGGCCATCCGATTTGGTGGTGCCCTCGGGAGATCACATGGAAATCCGGGAAACCAGCCGAAGCCGGAGTCCTTTTTTACTGGACCGGGAGCGCGTCGGTTGGGAGGTGAATTGGCTGCTAACTGGTGTTGGCAGGGCTTACCTCGCGTTCTGTCCGGCGAAGGAACGGCAGCGGGTCATCAACTTGCTACGTTCATCCTCCAGGCCTGAGGACCGTCTCGCGCGGGATCCGGAAAGGCTGAATGCAATCCTCGCAGAGACACGCGCGCGCGGATACGGAACGCGGGATGCAATGCATCTCGGCGGACAATATGGTGGGCCGCCATACTCCGACGGGTTGCTGGCGATCGCAGTGCCCTTACAAGATGCCGGCCGGGTCATTGGAGCCATCAACATGCTGTGGCTCCGACCTGCCTCTACCGTCGAAGCATTCGCGGCGCGCTATTTGGCGGATCTTCAGGCTGCCTCGGCGGAAATCGTGGCGTCATTGCGAAAGCGCTGACGTCGCCGATCCCGTTGGTGGGAAGCACACGAGATCTAAGCCGAGAATCCCCTACGCTGGCGATCAGGGTGTTTGGGGGGCGCTGAAATGGCGGGAATTGATCACGCTTGTTGATGGTGCGGCGGCGAGCTCGACGAATTGCCGGCGTGGCCGCGGCAGGGCGGTTCGGCATTCGTCAGATGGCGGTAAACTCACGAGCTTCCGGGGTTTAGGTTGCGCGAACGCTCGGTCTGATTTGTGTCATGGCGACGCCGGAGATCGCGAGCAGCCCACCGACGATCAACTTCGGGGTTATGCGGTCGCCAAGGAACAACACGCTTGAAAGCAACGCGAACACCGGAAGTAGCAGACCGAAGGGGGCGACGCGGCCCATGGAGCAACGGGCGATCAGCCAGAACCAGAGGCCAAACCCGACAATTCCTCCGATGAAGATCGTGTAGGCGAGGGCCAGCCAGCCACGTTCATCCGCCGTGACGAGGCTCGCCAGTTGTCCATGCTCAAGGAGCAACGACATCAACATGACCTGCGGCACCGTGAGCAGCGACGACCACCCCATCAACATCAGGGGATCAAAAGGGCCATAGCGTTTCGTCAAGACGTTGGACACAGCGAATGAGAAGGCTGCCCCAACCACAAGCAGCAGCGGAAGCGCGTTGGCCGACAAGCCGAGCCCCGCTGCCAGCACGACCACGCCGACGAATGCAAGCACCACGCCGGCGGACGTGGTGAGAGACGGCCTCTCCGCGAGCAGCGGCCAGGCCAGCAGGACGGTGAAAGGCGGCGCGAGTTGATATGCGACGGCCGACATGCTTCCCGAGCCGAGCCCGAGGCCAACATAGAAGAGCCCGAAGTTCAGTCCGCCAAGAAAAATCGAAATGGCTGCGACAGGGCCGAACTGTTGACGCGTCGGCCGTTTAACGAACGGAACAAGCAGCAGCGCGATGGCCAGGAAGCGCAGCGCGAGGAAGAAGAGCGGCGGAAACTCCGTCACGCCCACCTTGATGGCCACGAACTGGTAACCCCAGAGCAAGGGAACGGCCACCGCGCAGACGATCTGGATGGCAGACATGGCATCTTCCTTTCAAGACCGATCAGTCTAGATATGGACGCGCCAATAGCGAAGGCGTCCATGGGCTGTTGTTTACCTGATGAAGCGATCGAGAAGAGCGTCAACGGTGGCTTGCCATGTGATCCGCGTCGGTGCCGTTTTGGCGACCACTCGTAGCCCCCAAAGGAAACAGACGAGAATTTGGGCGGCACTTGCAGGTTCGACACCATCGGCCAACTTGCCCGCCGTCTTCGCACGGGACAATGCATCCGCCACCCTGGCTTCCATGGTTTTGAAAAAGCTCGCGACGCGACGACCAGCTTCAGCATCCTGGCCGGCCAGTTCCATGGCCGTGGCCACCAGCAGGCATCCGCGCCGGCCATTGGCGCCGCTCATGCGCTCGACATAGCCGGCAAAGAAGGCCCGCAGGCCGTCGACCGGCTCTCTACGGGGGTCGAGTTCGACATCCATGCGTGTCAGGGCATCGGCAATGTAGCGATCAAGCGCACGCAGGAAGAGCGAGTGCTTGTCACCGAAAGCGGCGTACAGGCTGCCGCGCGAGAGCTTCGTCGCACGAAGAAGGTCCGGCAGCGCCGTGGCGTGATAGCCGCGCGACCAGAACACACCCATCGCGCGTTCGACGGCGGCTTCCACGTCGAAGCTGCGGGGGCGACCGCGGGGCAACTGCATGGGGGCTTGGCGGCTCATCGCTAATATATAGACCAATTGGTCCTTAAATAGCAAGGCCCAGAGTTCGTTGAAGCCGGCTGCCTGGTCGCTGGTGAAATTGAACGCTCGGAAGGCGATTGAACCCGTCTTGGCCCGCTAAACCGCCGCTTACGGTGCCGGTGCGGCCGGAGGCGTTGTGCTGGCGTTCGGCAGCGTGGCTGGCCAAGGGCTTATCGGGTTGAGCGTCGACAGAGCGCAAGATGATTTGAGCTGCGTCCACACCGACGCCAGGCCCGTCAAGTCGATGTCGAATTTCGTCATGTCCGTCTTGTCGTCCGGCATCGAAATGGTTTCCCGGACATGCAGCGAGCGGGACGCCAGGATCGCCTTGACCATGTCGGGGTCGATGCTGCCGCGCCAGACCTCGACCTTGCCGGCGCGTAGCGGAGCGCCTCCGGTCTCCCTGTCCGTGTCGGCGTCCGCCGTCACCAGGATCGTGCTCTTGCCGGTGACTGCCTCGTCGATTTCGCCCGCGAACGTCAGCGGCACGCGTTTCCTGCTTTCGCAAGACAGGCGCCACTCCATCATCCGGAACGAAGCGCCGTTCTCCTTCTTCAATACCGCGATCTTGCGGACAAACGGGCGCGCTTCCTTCTCCAGTTTCCACATCGACTCGGCCAGCGGGCGGGTGTCGATTCCGAAACGATAGAGCTCGGGGCGCGTCAACACGTGCAGGTTCTCGAACTTCACGGTCCGGATGAGAGCATCGAGCTCGCGGCTGATGCCCATCGCCGCGATGAAGGCGGCGCGGTCGCGGTCGGCGGTCGCTGTTCGACGCCGCCGGGCCTCCGCGATCACCTCCGGAGGAGGATGCCCGTGAAAGGCGAGGACCAGCCTCGAGTTATGGACCGCCAGCGCCGCGTCGGGCGCCACCTCGCGGGAGGTCGCCCCGAGAAACAGGTAACCGCAGGCCGAGTTGCACATCGCATTGCGGGTGGTGAGCTCGGCCTCGATCTCGCCGCCTGCGTTTTTCACCTTCAGGCATGCGGCGTCCACCTGCGCGCCCGCGGCGCACGCAGTCACAATGGTGCGGCCAACCCGGGCGACTGCCTGGCGACTGCGCAGCAACCGCCCAATGACGTAGGACTGCTCCACGTTGCCGCCGGGCGAATGAAGGTAGATCGGACGCTGCGTGTCCTTGACGCCGGCGAGGAAGCGGCGAATGCGCGGCCCCGCGTCCTGATCGATCTGGCCCTCGATGGCAATCCAGCGGTCGCAACCCGGCCCGCACGCGTCCGGTGCACCTTTGGCAAGATAGATCGTCAGCCTGGATGCAAATCCGGCCTTCTCGGCCGGCGCTCCTTCTGCCCGCAATGCGCCGGGGATCGACAGCAAGGTCACGAGGAGCAGAATACGGGCGAGCATGAACTGACGGGACCACGCGGGGCGAAAACAGAAGCGAAAGCTATATGAAGATCGGCGAGGTCACAACCTTTGGTGGCGTATCGGAGCGCCGATTATTCCGCATCCACGAACGCAGCCTCATCCGGCCCCATGAGCGAGCTTTTGCGAATTCGCGTGCGCTCTCGCGTTTGCAAGTCGAGTTCGCAACCGCTATGCCCGGGCTTTCGAGAGCGCCCGATATGACAATCTCCGATGACAACGACCTCACCCGCCTGAAGGAGATCGGGCGCATCGTCGCCAATACCCTCGAGGCGATGGGGAAGGCGCTCGAACCGGGCATGACGACCTCCGAGTTGGACCAGATCGGACGAAAATTCCTGGAGACTGTCGGCGCACGTTCGGCTCCGGAGCTGGCCTATGCCTTCCCGGGGGCGACCTGCATCAGCGTGAACGAGGAGATCGCTCATGGCATCCCGGGGGACCGACGGATCGAGCGTGGCGACCTGGTCAACATCGACGTTTCAGCTGAGAAGAACGGCTTCTTTGCGGATACGGGAGCCTCGTTCGCCGTTCCACCCGTAACCCGTGCGATCGAACGTCTTTGCCGAGATGGCCGGCGGGCCATGTGGACGGGCCTGCGGCAGGTTGGGGCTGGCAAACCGATTGCCGGCATTGGCCAAGCCATCGGGACCTTTGCGCGGAAAAACGGCTACAGCCTCGTCAGAAACCTTGCCAGTCACGGTGTCGGCTTGTCGCTCCACGAGGAGCCGACAGAGATCGCAACATGGCCCGATTCCTCCGAACGCCGCATCATGAGCGACGGCCTTGTGTTCACCGTCGAGCCATTCCTGTCCTTTGCCGCCGAGTGGGCAGAGAATGGTGATGATCCGTGGACGCTCTACAGCTGTCCCGAGGCGCCGACCGTGCAGTACGAACACACTGTTGTCGCCACCCGACACGGACCGTTGATCGTTACGATGGCCGGTTAAGGGCCGCCCTGGCCAGAGCCCGAGACGTCTCAGCGTCGCCCGGCCAGGGGTGACGTCATGCCACCGGATCCTTGTGATAAGCCGAACGGCCCCGGTCATCCGGCGCCAGCGGCGGCGCCGGTCTCGCGGCAGCGTTCTTCAGCAGAGCAGCGTCGAGTCCCGAGGTGACCTTGACCGGCGCAGATCCGGCGTCGCGAGAGGCGATGATCCAGATCAGGAAACCCGCAAGCGCGAGCGCGGCTCCGACGGGGCCAGTGGAAGTCCAGCCCAGCCCCTCGCGAATGGCGAGGCCGCCGAGGAACGGGCCGAGCGCGTTGGCGGTGTTGAACGCCGAATGGTTCAGCGCCGCAGCGAGCGCCTGCGCGTCGCCCGCGACGTCCATGAGGCGCGTCTGGAGGACAGCCCCGAGCGAGACGCCGGCGCCGATCGCGAAGACGTCTGCCGCGAGCAGCCAGGGATTGCCGGCCGCAAGCGGGAAGACCAGCAGCGCGACCGCTGAAAACAACAGGATGCTGCCCGCCGTCGGCATCAAGGCGCGGTCCGCGAAGCGCGGCACGAACAGATTGCCGAGCGTCGCGCCGACGCCGAACACGGCGAGAAAGAACGGAATCACCGCGGGGCTGACCTTGGTGACCTCGATCAATGTCGTCGCAAGGTAAGTATAGACGGCGAACATGCCGCCGAAGCCGATGGCGCCGATCGCCAGCGTGATCCAGACGCGGCCGCTTCTGAGGGCGCCGAGTTCTCGCAGCGGGTCCGACCTGCCGGCCTGGTCGCGCGGCGCGAACAGGGCGCAAAGCAGGACCGTGAGCAGCGCCAGCAACGACACGAGGCCGAAGCTGGCGCGCCACCCGACCGTCTGGCCGACCAGATTGGCCAAGGGAACGCCAATGATCGTGGCGCCAGTCAGGCCGAGCATCACCTGGCCGATCGCCCTTGAGCGGCGATGTTGAGGAACGAGCGAGGCTGCGACCAGCGCGGCGATGCCGAAATAGGCGCCATGCGGCAGCCCTGCGAGAAAACGGGCCGCGATCATCCAGCCATAGCCCGGCGCAAGCGCGGTGAGCGCGTTGCCGAGCGCGAACACGGCCATCAGGACCAGGAGCTGCGTGCGCCGGGCGAAGCGCGCACCAAGCACGGCGATCAGCGGTGCGCCCAGCACCACGCCGAGCGCGTAGGCACTGATCGCGTGTCCCGCGGTCGGCTCGTCGACCCCAAGGTCGGCGGCGAAGAACGGCAGCAGGCTCATCGATGCGAATTCGGTGGTTCCGATCGCAAAGCCGCCCATCGCGAGCGAGAACAGGACGATGGCGAGGTGAGGGGGCGCGGAGGCCGTGGTCGCGCGGGGCGAGGTCGCTTGAGGCGATATCGACATGTGTCCTGCATTGGTGGCGTCAACGGGAACCAGCCCAGCGAACGTCGCCACCCCTGCAAGATTTGTCTGTCGTACTTAAACCGGGATCAGTCTGCGTCAACACCGGAGCCGCGATGCAAGGCTGGCCGCATATCAGCGTCCCGATTTGCGGGTGGCGATGGCGGGAGCGTGTGCAGGCCGGCAAGGGCCTGCCGCGCGCGAACCACATCGCGCGGTGGACGATGCAGCTCTGTCGCGATGTGATGGTATCGCGCAGCGCGGTGAGGCGGGTGCGATCGAGATCGCGCCATCGCTAAGCGCGCCGCCCTGGCACTAGATCGCTCGAGACCCGTGCCGCGCTGCAATTGCTTGCAGCCGCAACGTCCAGTTCCAGGGCAGGGTTCGTGAAACGCTGGATGGGGCAGGGCAAAGCATTCATCACCGGTCAGGCAAAAAGCATAAAGCATGATGCGTTGCGTACGCGCGCCGGTGTGCTTGCGCTGAGCGCGAGCGCGAATGTGGCGATTACCAGCGAAAATGTGGCGACAATGAGGAGCGTAAACAAAGCACGCATCTCGAATCTCCAATCACGCGAATGTGCGCGCGGCGATGTTACGCGCGTCCGCAGTGCATCTCGTGTCGTCGACATTGGAATCGCTGAAAACTCTTGTTTCAAAGGGTTTCCAGCGCGCTCTGATCAATCTTCATTAATGAAGCGCGGCCCTTTGGAGCGAACTGTTGCGTCGGGGTTACAGCAATTCCGTCGATCGCTGTTATGACCACGCAACGGCCCGGGGGCCTAACGACGAAACTGGAACGGGATTCAAATGAAGAAGAATTTGTTGCTTGCTGCTGTGAGCCTCGTCGCGCTGAGCGCGGCTGCACCGGCGCTGGCTGCTGATCTCGCGGCTCGGCCGTACACCAAGGCGCCTGCGATGGTCGCCGCGATCTACGACTGGAGCGGCTTCTACATCGGCATCAACGGCGGCGGCGGTTCGTCGCACGCGACCTGGGATTTCGTCGGCGTTGGTCGCGAAGGCTCGCACGATGCGACCGGCGGCACGGTCGGTGGCCAGATCGGCTATCGCTGGCAGTCCGGCCAGTGGGTGTTCGGCGTGGAAGGCCAGGGCAACTGGGCCGACTTCTCGGGCGACAATGCCAGCGCGCTGTTCGCGACTCGCAACCGCACCAAGATCGATGCGTTCGGTCTGATCACCGGTCAGGTCGGCTACGCCTGGAACAACGTCCTGATCTACGTCAAGGGCGGTGCGGCTGTGGTCAGCGACAAGTACGAGATCTCCAGCACGGCGGGCGCGCTGCTCGCCTCGACCAGCGACACCCGCTGGGGTGGTACGGTCGGTGCCGGCCTCGAGTACGGCTTCGCGCCGAACTGGTCGGTTGGCGTCGAGTACAACCACATCTTCCTGTCCGACAAGGACGTGACCTTCGCTGGCTTCGCCGGTACGGAGCGCATCCGTCAGGACGTCGACATGGGTCTCGTCCGCCTGAACTACAAGTTCGGTGGCCCGATCCTCGGCCGCTACTGATACTGATCGCTTCGCAAGAAGCGGTTGTCGAAAGCCCCGGCCCGTTGGCCGGGGCTTTTTTTGTTGTTTGAAGTCAACGAGTTAACCATTCCTTTGCGGGATGGCTCAGGCGGCTTGACTCCCTAGAACGAAATGAGAACAATGTTCTTCATACGTTCCAGCAAGGGAGCAGGCCATGTTCAGGATTTTCGTGGAAGAAGCCGCCGCACTGGCATCGATCACGCTGTTCGTCGGGATGATCGCAATCTGGGCGCAGGTGATTCCGCAGCTCTAGAGCAGCGGTTGGAAAACCGGCGCCCGGGAACTCCTGGGCGCGCTTGGGGAAAAGCGGGACGAGGTGGCCGATCGGCCGCTCCGGCGTGGACTCTGCGGCAGCGACGCCCCACCATGATGCGGCGAGTCGGCAAAGACGGGTGGAGCGCGGGTGCAGGATGCTCTCATGATCCCCTCGGCATCCCCTTGAGGTCGGCGACCGCTCCATCTCATCTGCAAAAGGCCGTCACGCGACCATGCCGAGCGCCGGATTTGTCCACCTTCACGTTCACTCGGCCTATTCGCTGCTCAAGGGCTCGATCAAGATCGCCAAGCTCGCCGAGCTCGCCAAGAAGGACCATCAGCCGGCCCTGGCGCTGACCGACACCGACAATCTGTTCGGTGCGCTGGAGTTCTCCGACAAGATGGCGGGCTCCGGCATCCAGCCGATCGTCGGCTGCGAGCTCGCGATCGACTTCGCAGACCAGGATCCCAATGCACGCAACGCCATTGGCCCGTCGCGCGTGGTGCTGCTGGCGGCGCAGGAGCGCGGCTATCGCAGCCTGATGCGGCTCAATTCGCGCGCGTTCCTGGAAACGCCCGACAGCCACGCACCCTTCATCAAGTTCGACTGGCTCGATGGCGAGACCGAGGGCCTGATCGCGCTCACCGGCGGCCCTGACGGGCCGATCTCGCTGGCGCTTGCCGGCGGCCATGCCGAGCTTGCGGCTGCGCGCTGCGAGCGTCTCGCCACGCTGTTCGGGGACCGGCTCTACATCGAGCTGCAGCGCCACAACATCGACAAGGAGCGGCGCGTCGAAAGCGGCCTGATCGACATCGCCTATGCCAAGGGCCTGCCGCTGGTTGCGACCAACGAGCCGTATTTCGCCGCGACCGACGATTACGAGGCGCACGATGCGCTTTTGTGTATCGCCGGCGGCCGGCTGATCGCCGAGAGCGATCGCGTGCAGCTCACCCCCGATCACCGCTTCAAGACCCGCGCCGAGATGGCGGTGCTGTTCGCCGACATTCCGGAGGCGCTGGCCTCGACGGTCGAGATCGCCGAACGCTGTTCGTTCCGCCCGATGACGCGCAAGCCGATCCTGCCGTTCTTCACCGTCGGCGCCGCCGGCAGCTCCGATGCGGCCGCGGTCGAGGCGGCCGAGTTGAAGCGGCAGGCGGAGGAGGGGCTCGCCAACCGCCTGCGCGTGCATGGCCTGTCGCACGGCACCACGGAAGAGGACTACAACAAGCGCCTGGCGTTCGAGCTCGACGTCATCATGCGCATGAAGTACGCGGGCTACTTCCTGATCGTGTCCGACTTCATCAAATGGGCGAAGTCGCAAGGGATTCCGGTCGGGCCGGGCCGCGGCTCGGGTGCAGGCTCGCTGGTCGCCTGGTCGCTGACCATCACCGATCTCGACCCGATCAAGTTCGGCCTGCTGTTCGAGCGCTTCCTCAATCCCGAGCGCGTCTCGATGCCGGACTTCGACATCGACTTCTGCCAGGACCGCCGCGGCGAGGTGATCCAGTACGTGCAGCAGCGCTACGGCCGCGACCAGGTCGCGCAGATCATCACCTTCGGTACGCTGCAGGCGCGCGGCGTGCTGCGCGACGTCGGCCGCGTGCTGCAAATGCCCTATGGCCAGGTCGACAAGCTCACGAAACTGGTGCCGCAGAATCCGGCCGCGCCGGTGACGCTGGCCGCCGCGATCGAGAGCGAGCCGAAGCTCCAGGCGTTCCGCGACGAGGATCCGGTGGTGGCGCGCGCCTTCGACATCGCCCAGCGCCTTGAGGGCCTGACGCGCCACGCCTCGACCCATGCGGCCGGCATCGTGATCGGCGATCGCCCCCTGAGCGAGCTCGTGCCGCTCTACCGCGATCCCAAATCCGACATGCCGGTGACCCAGTTCAACATGAAATGGGTCGAGCCGGCCGGCCTCGTCAAATTCGACTTCCTGGGCCTGAAGACGCTGACCGTGCTCGACGTCGCGGTGAAGCTCTTGAAGCCGCGCAACATCCATGTCGATCTCGCGACGCTGCCGATCGACGATGCCGAGAGCTACCAGATGCTGGCGCGCGGCGATGTGGTCGGCGTGTTCCAGGTTGAAAGCCAGGGCATGCGGCGCGCGCTGATCGACATGCGCCCCGACCGTTTCGAGGACATCATCGCGCTGGTCGCGCTCTATCGCCCCGGCCCGATGGCGAACATCCCGACTTACTGCTCGCGCAAGCATGGCGACGAGGAGCCGGAATATCTGCATCCCGTGCTGGAGCCGATCCTGAAGGAGACCTTCGGCGTCATCATCTACCAGGAACAGGTGATGCAGATCGCGCAGGTGATGTCGGGCTATTCGCTCGGCGACGCCGACCTCTTGCGCCGCGCCATGGGCAAGAAGATCCGCGCCGAGATGGACAAGCAGCGCGACATCTTCGTCGCCGGCGCGGTGAAGAACGGCGTGCCGAAGGGGCAGGCCGAGACCATCTTCGAGCTGCTGGCGAAGTTCGCCGACTACGGCTTCAACAAGAGCCACGCGGCGGCCTATGCGCTGGTGTCCTACCACACCGCCTACATGAAGGCGCATTATCCGGTGGAGTTCATCGCGGCGTCGATGACGCTCGATCTCAACAACACCGACAAGCTCTCCGAATTCCGCTCCGAGGCGCAGCGTCTCGGCATCAAGGTCGAGCCGCCGAACATCAACCGCTCCGGGGCGACCTTCGAGGTCGGAGAAAAGACCATCTACTACGCGCTCGCCGCGCTCAAGGGCGTCGGCATTCAGGCGATCGACCAGATCATCGAGGAGCGCACCAGGAACGGTCTCTTCACCTCGCTTGCCGACTTCGCCGCGCGCGTCAACCCGCGTGCGATCAACAAGCGCATCATCGAGAGTCTCGCCGCCGCAGGCGCCTTCGACACGCTGGAGCCGAACCGCGCGCGCGTCTTCGCCGGCGCCGACGCGATCCTCGCCGCCTGCCAGCGCGCGCATGAGGCCGCGACCATCGGCCAGAACGACATGTTCGGCAGCGCGGCCGATGCGCCGACCATCATGCTGCCGCAGATCGAGGCGTGGCTGCCGGCTGAGCGGCTGCGCCGCGAATACGACGCGATCGGCTTCTTCCTGTCCGGCCATCCGCTCGACGATTACGCTACCGTGCTGAAGCGCCTGCGGGTGCAGAGCTGGGCCGAGTTCTCGCGCGCGGTGAAGACCGGCGCCACCGCCGGCAAGGTCGCGGCGACCGTGGTCTCGCGCATGGAACGGCGCACCAAGACCGGCAACAAGATGGGCATCATGGGGCTCTCTGATCCCACGGGGCACTTTGAGGCGGTGCTGTTCTCCGAGGGCCTTGCGCAATATCGCGACGTGCTCGAGCCGGGTGCCGCCGTGCTGCTCCAGCTTGGCGCCGAGCTCCAGGGCGAGGACGTGCGCGCCCGCGTGCTGCATGCCGAGCCGCTCGACGATGCCGCCGCCAAGACGCAGAAGGGCCTGCGCATCTTCCTGCGCGACACCAAGCCGCTGGAATCGATCGCCAAGCGTCTCGCCGGACCCGACATGGCTGCGTCGAACGGCGCTGCGCCGAAGGTCGGCAGCCCGGGGATTGCGCCGCGCTCCAATGGCGATGGCGAGGTCTCGCTGGTGATGATGCTCGACCTCGAGACCGAGGTCGAGATGAAGCTGCCCGGCCGCTTCAAGGTCTCGCCGCAGATCGCCGGCGCGATCAAGGCGGTGGCGGGCGTGGTGGACGTGCAGCAGCTCTAGCAACCACTCTGCGCTGTCGTCGTCGTTGTCGTCGTCGGAGAGTGTTGCAACCTTGCGCTGTTTCCGGCTAGCATACATCCGGGGAATAGGCTGGGGTGTGCGATGCTGCGACGGGGCGCGTTGTTGTTGGCCGTTGGTGCCATGCTGACGGGATGCGTCAGCGATCAGGTCGGAACCGACTTTGCATCGGTGTCAAAAAAGGTCGGACCGCCGCGCCCCGGGCATTCGCGCATCGTCCTGCTGCAGGACAAGAGGAATGGGCTCAGCATGGCCATCTGCGCCTGCGAGGTGAAGCTCGACGGTGCGCCGCTCGGCAAGATCGTGGCCGGCAAATATGCCTACGCCGATCGGCCGGCCGGCCGTCACGAAGTGCTGGTGAGCGAGCTGATGTTTCCCGGCGACACCAAGCGCGAGATCGTCATGGAATCCGGCCGGACGCACTTTTACCTGATCAAGAGCAGCCCCAGGCACGATGCCGCCACGGGGGGAGCGATCCTCGGTGGCCTCGCCGGGCTTGCGGTCGTTTCCGTCGCGACGGCCGGTGAGGCGAATCCCGGGCCGGCCGAGCTCGTCGCGCTGGACGAGACGACCGCGCGAACCAAGCTCGCCGAGTTGCAAGCGGTCGAGTAAGATGCGCGGCATGATTGCCGCTGCATCAACGAACGCGGCTCGGTGGGGAGGAGCAAGGCATGTGCGAGAATTGCGGTTACGATCGCGACGTCCACATCGGGCCTTCGCGGAGGTCGCTGATCCACTTGACTGTCTCTGCGCTCGGATTGGCCTTGGGCGGAGCCGCCTTCGCCAAGGAGACCAAGCCGCCGCCGAAGCCAGAGAACGTGCTGTCGCCCGACGCGGCGCTGAAGCGGCTGATGGAGGGGAATGCGCGCTACGTCGCCGGCGTGTCGCGGCGCCACGATTTCAAGCACGAGCGCGAGGCGCTGGCCGGCGGGCAAAACCCGTTCGCGGCCGTGCTGAGCTGCGCCGACTCGCGCATCGCGCCGGAGTATGCCTTCGACACCGGCCGCGGCGATCTCTTCGTCTGCCGCGTGGCCGGAAACTTTGCCGGCACCGAGACCATTGCCAGCATGGAATATGCGGTCGCCGTGCTCAATGCGCCGCTGATCCTCGTGCTCGGCCATGATGCCTGCGGCGCGGTCGATGCGACGCTGAAGGCGATCAAGGACGACAAGCCGCCGCCGGGACACATCCCTTCGCTGGTCGATGCGATCGCGCCCGCCGCAAAAGCTGCGATGCAGCAAGGCGGGGACGTGCTCAACAATGCGATCCGGCAGAATGTGATCGACAACATCGCCAAGCTGAAATCGGCCGCCCCGATTCTCAATGCGGCCGTGGAACAGGGCAAGCTCAAGGTCGTGGGTGGAATCTACCGGCTTACGACGGGAACGGTCGACCTGATCGCGCAAGGCTGACGCGGGGCTGACGCCGCCGGCGGCGTGGCCATGCCACCGCCTCAATCCAAGCTTTTCGTTCAAGCGCCGTTCAGGCGGCCGGGCGTCTGATGCGCGGCGGCACCTCAACAACAAAAGCGGGCAGGCAAGCCATGCGTGGGACGCTTAGAATCTTCATCTGCCTTCTCCTGCCGATCGTGGCCCTTGCCGCGGGCGCGCCGGATGAGGCGCGCGCGCAGCAGCAGGAAAAGCGCATCGCGCTCGTGGTCGGCAACGGCGCCTATGCCAAGTCGCCGCTGGCAACGACCGCGAACGATGCCGGCCTGATCGCGCAGACGCTGCAAGCGGCGGGCTTCGACGTGGTCGGCGCGCGCGATCTCGACGGCGACACGCTGCGCAAGAGCTTTCGCGATTTCATCCAGAAGGCGCAGGCCTCCGGTCCCGGCACCGTCGCGATGATCTATCTTGCCGGCTACGGTGTGCAGCTTGCCGGCGAGAACTATTTCATCCCGGTCGATTCCAACATCACCCGCGACACCGACATCCCGACCGAGGCCCTGCGCATCAGCGACTATGCGCGTCAGCTCGCTTCCATTCCGCTCAAGGCCAACATCGTCGTGCTCGACGCAGCCCGCGCGCAGCCCTTCATCGAGGGCGGCCAGCCGATCGCAAGCGGACTGGCGCTGGTCGAGCCCGATCCGAACATGCTGATCGCCTTCAACGCCGCGCCCGGCACGGTGGCGCCGCAGGAGCCGGGGCCCTACGGCATCTATGCGCAGTCGCTGGCCGAGATGATCCGCACCGGCGGCCTGCCGCTGCCTGAGGTGTTCGATCGCGTCCGGCTGCGCGTCAACGAGGCCTCCAAGGGCGCGCAGGTGCCCTGGAACGAGCAGAAGATATCGGCGCCATTCTCGTTCTTCGATCGCGGGCCCGACGCGCCGCCGCCGGAAGCCTCGGCCGACCAGGTCGCCGCGATCCGGAGCAAGCCGATCCGCGATCTCGGCGTGCAAGACGCCTACGCCGCCGCGCTGCAGCGCGACACGCTGCCGGCCTACGAGGAATTTCTCGCGGCCTATCCGAACGATCCGATGTCCAGGCGCGTGATGGCGATCGTTGCGGCGCGCCGCGAGGCGATCACCTGGCGGCGGACCTATCGCACCGACACGCCGGAGGCCTATTGGTCGTATCTGCGCCGCTATCCGCGCGGCCCGCATGCAGGCGATGCGCGCCGTCGCCTCGCGATCCTCACCGCGCCGGTCGAGCCGCCGCCGACCTTCGCGATGATCGACTATGACGTGCCGCCGCCGCCGCCGGAGGAGGTGGTCTATGTCGACCGTCCCGTGCTCTACTTCAGCGATCCCGATTTTGGCTTCGCGCCGCCACCGCCGCCGCCGGTCTATTATCTGCCGCCGCCGCCGCCGGATTTCGTCGTGCTGGAGCCGCCGCTGCCCGTGGTCGGCCTGTTCGTGCTGCCGCAGCCGATGTTCGTGCCGATCCCGGTGTTCGTCAGGCCGCCGGTCTATGTCGCGCCGCCGCCGAACAACATCATCTACGCCAACATCCACAACACCACGGTCATCAACACCGTGATCAACCAGCCGCCGGCACCTGCCGCGGGAGTGGGAGCAGGGGCCGGACCGGGCAATCTCGCGCCGGCGGTTGCCGGCCGCGCCAATCCGGCCGGTGCAGCCGTGCCGCAGGCGGTTGCGCAGCGCGCCGCCTTGATCCAGCAGGGCAAGGCGCCGATGCCGGCGAGCGCCACGATCCAGCCGACGGCAAGGCCCGGGACGCCGCCGGTGGCGCCGGCCAATGTCGCGCCGACCGCGGCGCCATCCGCTGCGC